>NZ_JABWQX020000001.1:0-322500 GCF_014268655.2 Pseudomonas marvdashtae | reverse complement strand
AGTGGTCTTCATCGGAGGCAAAGTCCGGCTGCGGCACCTCCCGGATCATCTGGTACCAGGTCTGGTAGCCGATGAAACCCAGCAGCACGACCACCACCCATGTGCCGACCTTGAAACCATGGCGCTGCCAGCGCAGCGCCCAACCAGCGCGCCATTCCCGCCAACCGGCGCAGAGCAAGGCCAGCGGACGATTGGCCACCGGGCTGCCCAGGTACAGCAGCACGCCGAGGATCAGGAACATGCTCAGGTCGCCCATCAACATCGGCACGAACAGCGAACCCTGGTTGTTGGTGTTGATCAGGTAGATCCAGAACACCACCGCCACCAGCCGCGACAGCACGCACAACCATGAATGCACGACGAAACGCGGCGCGTTGAACCCCGAGGGCATGTAGAACAGGCTGATCCCCACCAGCAACATGCCGGCGTTTTCCAGCCAGGGATCGGACAATACGGGCGGCAGGCCGATCATGGACGTCAGCAACGCCGGCGCGAACAGCGCCGGGATCGCGAAGACCATGTTCATGATGATTCCGATCCAGATGATGCGTTGGAACCAGCGGATACAAGTGTTCATGGCTTTCCCCTTGATCGTTCCCACGCTCCGCGTGGGCATGCATCCCGTGACGCTCTGCGTCACAACAGCGGACGCTGAGCGTCCATGGCGGCATTCCCACGCGGAGCGTGGGAACGATCAAGCGTCAACCGAGCGCCGTTTTCTCCAGGTGCTCAAGGATGATCGGATACACATCCACCACCGCATCCTTGCCGAACATGCAGTCGATATGACCGTACCCCGGCACTTCGTGGCGGCTGAACAACTGCGGGCCGTGCATCTCGCACAGTCGCTCGTAGGTCTTGAGGGTGCTTTGCGGCAGGTAGCACTGGTTGTCGGCGCCGCTGATGAAGCAGATCGGCAACTTCAGCCGATCGAAATGCGGCATGTAGACGTCGTTGCCCTTGAAGTCCACCAAGTGCCCCTTGCGCACGATCAGCGCCAAGTGCTCGAAGGTCTGGATGTTCGACTCGCCGAACAACTCATGCAGGTTGTCGTGAAGGGTTTCGTTGAGGGTGTCGTGGCGGTACAGCGACGCATACATGAACGTGATGCGATGGCAGACCGGGTTGGTGCAATAGCCCTGGGCCTCGATCCGGGCATAGCCGTTGAGGGCCTTGTCGTAGAGTTTGTTGAACCAGCTTTCCTTGGTGTCGGCGTAGGCCGTCATGGATTTGATGCCGATGGCATCGAGCATTCCCGGCAAGTGCAGCCCGGCCTTCAGTCCGGTGGCGGTGGCGACCACCGTGTCGGCGGCGATCTGCGAGCAGACCACCGAGCGCACCCCTTGCAAGCCCGCCAGCATCGACATGAAAAAGGTTGTCGCGCCGTAGCAATGCACCACGCATTGCACGTCACGGGCCAGGGTCGCTTGCTGGATCTGTTCGATGGCGGCCTTGAAGTCGTACTGGGCCACCTGATCGCCGTTCCATTCGTTCTTGCTGGCCGGCAGCAGGATGCTCACCCGCAGATCCAGCAGCCAGACGTCGTACTCGTGCTTGCACAGGTATTCCAGCAGGTTGGTGTGAATGGTGTCGGTGGAGAAGATATTCGAGCCCACGCCCAGGCCATGGACCAACATCACCGGGCCTTTGCTGCCGGCCTGGTAGCGGGTCAGGCGCAACTCGACGTTGTCTTCGGTCTGGAAGAAATGCACCACCGGCGCCGGCGCATCCAGTGGCCGTTTCAACCGGGGCGGCGCGTCCGGGTTGAAGTAGACGTCACCGGCGAAGACCCCGCCGTAGCTCTCCCACAGGATCTCGGCGAAGAACTTGCCGAACCGCGCCAGCGCCTCCACGCGCTCACGCTCATTGCGCGCGTTGAGCACTTTCATGGTGGTCATCTGCTTGGCGAAGTCGGCCGGCAGGATGTGCATCACACCGCAGCCGAGCACCGCGCCGGTCTTGTCCGGCCCGCGATAAAGCGTGACGTAGAGGGTGCTGGTGTCGTGCCAGATATTCAGCACGCCATTGTCCTCGGGCACGGTCTTGAACGCGCTGAAGAAATAGTCGCTGCCGTCTTCGGCGGTCAGTTTCATGTCGTAGTTCATGTGCCGCACGCCGACCTGTTCCTGGTACTGCTCGAACAGGTTGAACACCCCATTGCTGGCGACCAGTGGCTTGGATGACAGCAATGGCGCATCGAGGGTGCCGACCAGGGTCGCGGCGTGCTCCGGCTCCTTGATCAGGCGATCGAGGTCGGCGCCGGTAATGGTCAGCGTGAATTCGATGGGTGAGTTATCGGCCTTGCCGCGCTTGGCTGCCGCTTCGTAAGCGTTGAGGTCGGTGCCTTGGGGCTGGGTGAACGCCGTGGAGAAGTAACCTTTCATGGTTTCGGTGAACTGCACGCCGAGTGTCGGCGCCGCCACCGGTTTGCGCGGGGCCGAAGGCAAGGTGTAGTCGATCAGCCAACCTCGATCGGCCGCCAGCAGTCCCATGTTGCGTTCACTCACCGCCGAAATGGTCAGCAACGGATTGACCGCCAGGGAGGTCGGGATGACCGAGCCGTCCGTCACGTAAAGCCCTGGGTAGACGTCGGTGCCACTGGCGCCACTGAACACCTGTCCTTTGTGATTGACCACGCCTTGGATGGCGTCCTCGCCCATCACGCAACCGCCCAGCGGATGGACCGAGACGATGCTGTGCTTGAGCAGCTTGGTCCAGATCGGGTTCTCGACCCAGATCCCGCCCAGCGCCTTGGTGCTCTGATGCAGGCGTTCGTTGCCGAGGGTAACGTTTTCCTGCTCGCCGACACCGGACCAGTCGATACGCAGTTGGTCCTTGTGGTCGAGCACCATGCGGCCCTTGCCGTTGTCATGGCTCATGATCAGGTAAGTCTGCATGTTATGCAGCGCGCCGTAATACGGGCCGCGCAGGAAGCTTTCGGCCTCGCGCCCCTTGTACCGGAGGCTGGCACCGAAACCGGTGTCGGTGGGCACGCCGATCATCTCGGCGAACGCTGCCATGCTCGGCACCATGGCCCGACCGAGGGCGCCCGGAATCGAACCTTCCTCGATCACCATGCGGCTGCGCCAATCG
Source organism: Pseudomonas marvdashtae (assembly GCF_014268655.2). Classification (NCBI taxonomy): domain Bacteria; kingdom Pseudomonadati; phylum Pseudomonadota; class Gammaproteobacteria; order Pseudomonadales; family Pseudomonadaceae; genus Pseudomonas; species Pseudomonas marvdashtae. Next base: position 319,407 of record NZ_JABWQX020000001.1, on the reverse strand, counting down.
CCTTCGGTGCGCATGTCGATCACCGAGGTGATGCAAGGCCCCACTGGCTCCAGCTCCTTGGCCGAATGCGCACCGAAGCCGATGCCGTTGATGACCTGGTCGCAGTTGTGGCCGAAGCCGAGGATATCGCCGTTGCCGCTCATGTTCTCGCCCAGTTGACTGGACGTCGACAAGCCTTTGTCCCGTGAGCGCAACATGATTTCGGTGGAGCCCAGCGTGCCAGCGGAGACCACTACAATGTCGGCCCGCACGAACAGCGTCGGTGCCGAAAACATCTCGCGACCGCTGTCCAGGTATTGGAAATGCACGATCCAGCCATCGCCATCGCGCTCCAGATGCCGCACTTCGGCCTGGCAGAAAATCTCGGTGCCGTGGTTCCAGGCGTCGGGCAGATAATTCATCAGCGTGGTGTTCTTGGCCTTGTTGTTACAGCCCGAAACGCAGTCGCCGCAACCATTGCACGGCAATTGTTCGACGCCGACATGGTTGAGGTTGTTCGGCAGCTTGTCGAAGGTCACGTTGATCGGCGGCTTGTAGAAATGCGCGCCCTGCTTGAGGTAATCAGCGGATTTCTTATGGGCATCGAGCTTGGGCAGGTTTGGCGCCGATGCCGGATAAGGAGTGGGTTTGAGCATCTCCCGCGCCCGCGCATAGCCGTCCTTGAGCAACGTGTCGCTGTGCTCGCGCATCGCCAGCGGCCAGCGCGGGTCCTCGAACACGCCCGGCTCGGCTTCCAGCGCGACGTTGGCATTGATCAGCGAGGTGCCGCCCAGGCCACACCCGACCACTACGTTCTGCTGGGCGTTGACGTGCAGGTCGAACAGGCCGGTACGCGAACCGATGTGGCCGTCCGGGTCATGCACCTGCAACTCCTCGGTGGCCGCGAGCAACGTGTTGGGGTATTCGCCCGGCTGGATCTCCCGGCCACGTTCCAACAGACAGACGCTGCGCCCGGCCCGGGACAGGCGCGACGCGGCAATGCCGCCGCCGTAGCCGGAACCAATGACAATGACGTCGTAGTGTTCCTTGATTTCACTGATGGGGGTCGATATCCGTGTCATGTTCAAGTCCTCTCAGGCAGAAAAGGGCAACTCTGCGGTTGCCTGCAAATCGATAGGCGCACGTACGCCTGGCCACTATCCCGTTCGGGTTAAAGCGGCAGTCAACGGTGTGAATGGAAAAAACTCAGGGGCTATAGGCGCGCACGCTGGTTGGCGGCACGACGACGAATGCGCTTGAGAATCGAGGTGGGAGGTGTCGGGATGCACGTCAACGCAAAAGCGAGGTACGAGCGAGGGGCCTGGCTATCCATCATGCGTTCTCCCTGAACCTGATATGGATAAAAGTCGCGGTGTCCTGGTCCGTGAGTGAAGACACCGGACAGGCAAGCGTCAAGGCAGTTCCTTAGAACTGTATGAAATTTGACCTATCGCATTCGGCGCTAAGCCCGCCGCGGCTCCTAGCGTTCGGCGAACAAGTTATCCACACGACCGCCCACAGCAAATGGGGACAAATGCATCCAGGCCTTACTTTTTTTTAGCAGCAACGTGAATAAAAACCGTGACTTATGAACAATGACGGTTTTATAGCGTGACTGGTTGTTTTTTGATCATCTGCCTATAGGCCACGTCAGAGGAGGGCTGTGGCGGTGAGCGAACATCTTATCCACAGAAGCACCAACAGTGTTTGGGGATAATTTTGACGATTCTGTGGAAAACCTGTTTAGCAGCGACTAGACAGGCGTCTCTGAAAGGCTTTCTTGAAAAAAAACAGCCAATCGGTCATTTTTTGATCAGGAGACTTTAAGCCCCGTTCCGTATGGCTTGTAGCGTATAGCGAACATCTTATCCACAGAAGCGCCAACAGAGATTGGGGGCAAGTTTCGTCGGGAGCAGAATCTTTTCACCGACAAAACCCAATAAAAACCGTGGGTTAGGCTGGTCGTTTTTTGATCGCAGGTCTGGAGCGCCTGGTTTACATGGGGTGCAGCGAGGGGCGAACAGGTTATCCACAGAGGCGCACACAGACATTGTGGGTAACACACCCGCCCGCTTCCACAGTGGATTTGGGCGCTCCAGGGATTAGCGAACCACCCCTTCCTCCACCAACAATTTGAGAATCGCCTCGGCCCCCGCCTCAGGGGTGACACCCTTGAGCACCTGCCCACCTCCGCCGCTGGCCTTGGCCGTGGCGGCTTTCATGCGGTCGGCACCGCTTTTGGCCTTGATCACTTTCAAGCGCTTGGGCCGTGGTTTGGCCGGTTGCAGGGTCGCCACTGTCAGCAAGTTGTCGTCGACCACTTCGACTTCTTCAGCCTGTAATGCGCCACGCTGCGCCGGGCCGTAGGCACTTTGTCGGGGTTTGGGGGCGGCGTTATCCACAGTCGCGAGAAAGGGCAGGCGCACCTTGAGCCGCCGCCGCTGGCCGCGCGGCAAGGCTTGCAGCACCAGGGCCGCGCCATTCTCAATGGACTCGACCTGGGCCAGCCCCACCACCAGCGGCCAACCGAGGCTCTCCGCCAGCAAAAACGGCAGCATGCCCGACCCTTCGCCGGTTTCCGCCTGGCTGCCGGTGAGCACCACTTGGGCGCCAGCGTCACGCAGGTAGTCGGTGAGGGCCGGCAGCGCGTCGGCCCCATCAGGGTTTTCCAGGACGTGGAGTTCGTCCAGGCCCATGCCCAGGTAGGCGCGCAGGGCCGGTTCGGCCACGTCGCCGGCGTGCAGCACTCGCAGGTCGTTGCCGGCCAGCTGCAGGCCCAGTTCCACGGCGCGGGCATCTTGCTCGGCCCGTCGAGGTCGACCAGAGGTCGGGTGGGCGCCGATGGAGACGAGGCTGATCACTTGGGTAGTCATGAACGTTTCCTTAGCTTAAGCCGCATCGCGCTTGGCTTCGTTGCGGTAAGCCTCTACCGCCGCGATCAAGGCCTGGAGAATCGCCGCGCTGTCACCGATCACCGACAAGTCTGCCCGTTTGATCATGTCGCAACCCGGATCGAGATTGATCGCCACGACTTTGTCGCAGGCGCCAATGCCTTGCAGGTGCTGGATCGCCCCGGAAATTCCCACGGCCACGTAGACCCGCGCCGTGACCCAGGTGCCGGACGCGCCGACCTGGCGATCCCGAGCCATGAACCCGTCGTCCACTGCCACCCGTGAAGCGCCTTCGGTGGCGCCCAGGGCTGCGGCGGCCTGGTGAAAAAGCGCCCAGTCCTTGACGCCGTTGCCCCCGGAGAAAATGAATTCCGCCTCCGCCATCGGGATCGCGCCCGGGTCCACCGCCACCGCACCGAGGTCTTCGATGCGCGACAAGCTTCTGGCCACGCTTGTGGATAACTCTACCGGCAAGGCTTCGTGGCGGGTTTCACTGACCGGTTCGGCGCATTCGGCCGCCGCCAGGATCAAGCGTGCCAACGGTCGAGCCAAGTCTTGCAGGCCCGCACCGGCGCGGCCGATGCATTCCTCGCCCTTGACCTGCCAGACCCGCGTGGCCGGGCGTTCGCCCACGGCTGCGGCAAAGCGCCGGCCCAGTTCTCCACCGCCGCTGCGGCTGTCAGGCAGCAGCCAATGGCGTGGGTTGAACTGGTTATCCACAGCCCGCAGGCCTTGCACCCGTTGTTCCGGTGCATAACCGCTGAATTCCTCGCCATTGAGTACCAACAAACGGTCGACACCCGCCGTGGCGAAGGTGCTTTCCTTATGCTCGCCAAACACCACCGCCAACACCGCACCGTCACTCCCGGCAAGCTGATGGGCCAGGCCCAGCAGATCGCGGTCGTGGCTACTGAGGCGGCCACCGACCATGTCCGGCACCACGCAGATGTGGAACGCCGGTTGCGGCACCTGATGCAGCGGCAATTGCACTTCAACGGCCGCGGTGCGTTTGCTCGCCCCACCCTGCTGGGCACCGCTGCGATCAATCCGCTTGATCCCATTGGGGCCGATGAAACCGACACCATGGACGTTCTTGCGGATGACCCCGTTAGGCCCCATCCAGCTGTGTTGTACCGGTTGCATGGCCGCGTGCAGCGGGTGCAGGCGGTTGCGGGCGATCCACTCGGCGCGAGGGTCGCGGCGGATAATGTCGCTCATCAATGCACCTCCGCGGGTTCACGTTTGGCCGGAGCCACAGGTTTGGCCAGGGCTGCATCTTCCAGCAGCGCATCGGCCACCAATTCGGCAATGTCCTTGATCATCGGCCGTGGTTCGACCACGCCTTCGAGCATCGCGGTGCATTGTGGACAACCCACGGCCACCAGTTCGGCGCCGGTTTCGCGAATGTCTTCCATGCGCATGTCGGGAATCCGCTGCTTGCCCGGGATGTCGGTGATCGGCGCACCGCCACCGCCGCCGCAGCAACGCGAACGGAAACCGGAACGCTGCATTTCCTTGACCTGGATGCCCAGCGCACGCAGCACCTGGCGCGGCGCCTCGTATTCGCCGTTGTAGCGGCCCAGGTAGCACGGGTCGTGATAGGTCACGCTGTCGCCCTTGTGCTGACCGAGGTTCAGCGCGCCGGCGTCGATGATTTCCGCCAGGTAGGTGCTGTGGTGCTGCACGAGGTAGTTGCCGTCGAAGGCGCCGTATTCGTTTTTCAGCACGTGGAAGCTGTGGGGGTCGCAGGTGACGATGCGGTTGAAGCTGTATTTGGCCAGGGTCTGGATGTTGCGCTTGGCCAACAGCTGGAACGTCGCTTCGTCACCCAGGCGCCGGGCCACGTCGCCGCTGTCGCGTTCTTCGAGGCCGAGCACGGCGAAGTCGATCTTCGCTGCCTTGAGCACTTTGACGAAGGCGCGCAGGGTGCGCTGGTTGCGCATGTCGAAGGCACCGTCGCCGACCCAGAACAGCACGTCGGTGGATTTTTTCTCGCTGAGCAGGTTCAGGTTCAGGTCCGCCGCCCAGTTCATCCGCCCGCCTGGGGCGAAGCCGCCAGGGTTGTCGGTGGCGATGAGGTTTTCCAGCACCTCGGCGCCTTTGTTCGGCGTGGCGCCTTTCTCCAGGGTCAGGTGGCGGCGCATGTCGACGATGGCATCGACGTGCTCGATCATCATCGGGCATTCCTCGACGCACGCCCGGCAGGTGGTGCAGGACCACAGGGTCTCGGCGTCCACCAGGCCGTTGACGATGGGCTGGTGTGGATTGCCGCTGTGTTCGCCCACGGGTTTACCCGGGTAGGGGCTGCCGGCGAATTTCGCATCGGTGCCGCCGGCCAGGCCGACGACCATGTCCTGGATGAGTTTTTTCGGGTTCAGCGGCTGGCCGGCAGCGAACGCCGGGCAGGCCGCTTCGCACTTGCCGCACTGCACGCAGGCGTCGAAGCCCAGCAATTGGTTCCAAGTGAAGTCCTTGGGTTTTTCCACACCCAGCGGTGCGGCGGGGTCGTTCAGGTCCAACGGCTTGAGACCGGTGGAACGGCCACCGCGCCCATCTTTTCTAGAGAACCGCTCGGGGCGACGGTGCCAGGCCAGGTGCAGGGCACCGGCGAAGGCGTGCTTCATCGGCCCGCCCCAGGTCATGCCGAAGAACAGTTCCGACACGCCCCACAACACGCCGACACCCAGGATCGCCGCCACCAGCCAACCACCGAAATTTTCCGGGAGGATGCCTGCCACCGGCAGGGTCAGCAGGAAGAACGACGCCGAGAAGGCCAGCAGGCTTTTCGGCAGGCGCATCCACGGGCCCTTGGACAAACGGGCGGGCGGATTGCGCCGACGCAGGTACATGAAGATCGCACCGACGAACATCACCGCCGACATCAGCAGCAGGGCGTAACCGAGGATGCGGTTGTGCAAGCCAAAACCGTGCACCAGGATCGCCAACACAATCGACGCCACCGCCCCGCCCGCCGTGGCGACGTGGGTATTGGCAATGTACTTGTCCCGCGCCACCACGTGGTGCAGGTCCACCATGTAGCGCTTGGGCATGGCGAAGAGGCCACCGATCAGGTCGACTTTCGACGGTCGTCCCCGGCGCCACATGTTCACCCGCCGCAAGGCACCAAGGACCGCGAGGCCCAGGGCTGCGAACAGCAGGATTGGAAGAAGGGTGTTCAACATGGTGAAGCTCCCACCAAGACATCTGGAGAAACGCCACTGATCGTTCCTCACGCTCTGCGTGGGAATGCCTCAATGGACGCTCCGCGTCCGCTTTTGGGACGCAGAGCGTCCCGGGCTGAATTCCCACGCAGAGCGTGGGAACGATCAGTTCAACGACTTAAAAATCCTTGCACAACCGCAGGGCGTCATAGATGGCGGCGTGAGTATTACGCTGGGCCACGCAGTCGCCGATGCGGAACAGCAGGTAGCCATCGCCGCTCTGCTCCAGGCACGGCTGGGGCTTGATCGCGAACAGGGCTTCGACGTCGATCTGGCCCTTGTTGCGCGAACCTTCCTTCAGCGCGTAGTAGATTTCTTCGTCCGGCCGCACGCCGTTCTCCACCACCACCTGGTCCACCACGCGCTCTTCCTTGGCGCCGGTGTATTCGTTCTCCAGCACCGCCACCAGCTTGTCGCCTTCGCGGTAGACCTTCTCCAGCATCATGTCCCCGGTCATGATCACTTCCTTGGGGTACATGCTGCGGTAGTAGGTGGGGAACGACGTCCCGCCAATGGCCACGCCCGGCTTGATATCGTCAGTGACGATCTCGACCTGGCTGCCCTTGTCGGCGAGGAAGTCGGCCACCGACATGCCGGTGAACTCGCAGATGGTGTCGTAGACCAGCACGTTCTTGCCCGGCGCCACCTTGCCGTCGAGCACGTCCCAGCTGCTGACCACCAGCCCTTCGGCGGCGCCCCAGTGTTCGTTCTGCTCGATGAATGGATGCCCGCCGACGGCCAGCACCACCACATCCGGACGCAGGTCCATGATGGTCGGCGCATCCGCCGCCACGCCCAGGCGCAGGTCGACTTTCAGCCGCGCCAGTTCCAGTTGGAACCAGCGGGTGATACCGGCGATCTGGTCCCGTTGCGGGGCTTTCGAGGCGGTGGTGATCTGCCCGCCGATGAATTCCTTTTTCTCGAACAGGGTCACATCGTGTCCACGTTCGGCGGCCACACGCGCCGCTTCCATCCCGGCCGGGCCGGCACCGACCACCACGACTTTGCGCTTGGGCCCGGTGGACTTCTCGATGATGTGCGGCACACCCATGTATTCACGGGACGTCGCGGCGTTCTGGATGCACAGCACGTCCAGCCCTTGGTACTGGCGGTCGATGCAGTAGTTGGCACCAACGCACTGCTTGATCTGGTCGATCTGGCCCATCTTGATCTTGGCGATCAGGTGCGGGTCGGCGATGTGGGCGCGGGTCATGCCGACCATGTCGACGTAACCGCCCTCCAGGATCCGCGTGGCCTGGTTCGGGTCCTTGATGTTCTGCGCATGCAGCACCGGGACCTTGACTACTTCCTTGATACCGGCGGCCAGGTGCAGGAACGGCTCCGGTGGATAACTCATGTTCGGGATAACGTTGGCCAGGGTGTTGTGGGTGTCGCAACCCGAGCCCACCACGCCGATGAAATCGAGCATGCCGGTGTCGTCGTAATACTTGGCGATCTGCTTCATGTCCTCGTGGGACAAGCCGTCCGGGTGGAACTCGTCACCGCACAGGCGCATGCCCACGCAGAAATCGTCGCCCACTTCGGCACGCACGGCCTTCAACACTTCCAGGCCGAATTTCATGCGGCCTTCGAAGCTGCCGCCCCATTCGTCGGTCCGCTTGTTGACCCGCGGGCTCCAGAACTGGTCGATCATGTGCTGGTGCACGGCGGACAGTTCGACACCGTCCAGGCCTCCGGCCTTGGCGCGCTTGGCGGCGCTGGCATAGTTGCCGATCACCCGCCAGATTTCTTCCGGCTCGATGGTCTTGCAGGTGGCACGGTGCACCGGCTCACGCACGCCGGACGGCGACATCAGGGTCGGCCAGTTGAAACCGTCCCAGCGCGAGCGACGACCCATGTGGGTAATCTGGATCATGATCTTGGCGCCATGCTTGTGCATGGCGTCGGCCAGGTTCTGGAAGTGCGGGATGATGCGGTCGGTGGACAGGTTCACCGAGCTCCACCATTCCTGCGGGCTGTCGATGGCGACCACCGACGAGCCACCGCAGATCGCCAGGCCGATGCCGCCCTTGGCCTTCTCTTCGTAGTACTTCACATACCGGTCGGTGGTCATGCCGCCGTCGGTGGCGTAGACCTCGGCGTGCGCGGTGCTGAGCACGCGGTTGCGGATGGTCAGCTTGCCGATCTGGATCGGCTGGAACATTGCTTCAAAAGCCATGGTGCGATCCTCGACTTACAACGGCTTGACGATGAACAGGCCGTCGTCGTGGCCTTCTTCGGAACCGCCGTAGACCTGTTCGGCCACGGTGCGGATCTGGCTGCCGCGAGCGGCGAGGATCTGGTCCATGGCGCCGGCGAACCAGCCGGTGAACATGTAGTCGACCTTGCGCCCGACCTTGCCATACACATAGACGAACGCCGAGTGTTCGAGCTTGACGCTGGCGGTGCCTTTGTCCAGGTCGATGTCCTGGATCTTGAACAGGCCCCAGCCACGTTGGGACAAGCGCTTCATGTAGTGCTCGAACACCGCGACGCCTTCCAGGCCGTGGCATTCGGCTTCTTTTTCACACCAGTGCCAGGCGGACTTGTAGCCGGCCTTGTAGAGAATGTCGGCGTAGGCGTCGGCGCCCAGCACTTCCTCGATGCCCATGTGGTTGTTGACGAAGAAGTGACGCGGTACGTACAGCATCGGCAGGGCGTCGGACGTCCAGACACCGGTTTCGCTGTCGACTTCGATAGGCAGTTGCGGGGCGATCTTGGCCATGAAAACTTGACTCCGGAAATTCGTGATGTGCCTGCGGCGTGGGTGGCCGCAGGTAAAGGATTCAGTAATGCGGCGGCGCTTATTCGCCCCAGACGTCTTTGAGCACGTTCACCCAGTTTTCGCCCATGATCTTGCGCACCACCCGCTCCGGGTGACCGCGCTTGAGCAGCGTCTCGGTGAGGTTCGGGAACTCGCCCACGGTGCGGATGCCCAGCGGGTTGATGATCTTGCCGAAGCTGGTCAGGCGACGGGCGTAGCCCTTGTCGTGGGTCAGCATCTCGAAGAAATCCTGGCCGTGGCCCTGGGTGAAGTCGGTACCGATGCCGATGGCGTCTTCACCGACGATGTTCATGGTGTATTCGATGGCTTCGGCGTAGTCGTCGATGGTCGAATCGATGCCCTTGGCCAGGAACGGCGCGAACATGGTCACGCCGACGAAACCACCGTGGTCGGCAATGAACTTCAGCTCTCCATCGGATTTGTTGCGCGGGTGTTCTTTCAGGCCGGATGGCAGGCAGTGGGAGTAGCACACCGGCTTTTTCGATTCGAGGATGACTTCTTCGGAGGTCTTGGAACCGACGTGGGACAGGTCGCACATGACGCCGACGCGGTTCATCTCGGCGACGATTTCACGACCGAAGCCCGACAGGCCGCCGTCGCGCTCGTAGCAGCCGGTGCCCACCAGGTTCTGGGTGTTGTAGCACATCTGCACCACACCGACGCCGAGCTGCTTGAAGATCTCGACGTAGCCGAGTTGGTCTTCGAAGGCGTGGGCGTTCTGGAAGCCGAAGATGATGCCGGTCTTGCCCTGTTCCTTGGCGCGACGGATGTCGGCGGTGGTCTTCACCGGGATCACCAGGTCGCTGTTCTCGCGGATCAGTTTCTGGCTGGCAACGATGTTATTGATGGTGGCCTGGAAACCTTCCCACACCGACACGGTGCAGTTGGCTGCGGTCAGGCCGCCCTTGCGCATGTCTTCGAACAGGTCGCGGTTCCACTTGGCAATGATCAGCCCGTCGATAACGATGCTGTCGGCGTGCAATTCGGCTGGGCTCATCAGGCAGTCCCCTTGTTGGCGATTCATGCGCCGAATCGTGTGCCGGCGCTTTGGGGCCAGCATATGCCTGAGGGCCGTCGCGACCCGGTGCAAAAACGACAGGGGAATTGCCGAAAGCGTCAATCCACGACAATGGGTTACAACGGGCCCACCCTGCCCGTCTGTTCTTTACCCCGCGCTTGCGCCAGAATCCGCCGCATCACTGGTTTTCACTGGACTTGAGCGGCAACGCGATGAAATCGATCTTCCTGGCTTTGGCACTGATCAGCACCCTGGCACACGCAACCGAAGACACCGAGCCCAATCCCTGCGACGAAGTCGAAAACGACGTCCAGACCCTGGCCTGCTCGGCCTACGGCAAAGCCGCCGCCGAACAATTGCTGGGGGAAAACCTGCAGAGCCTCCTTGAGCGCCTGCAAACCCGCTACGCCAGCGACAAGGCCCAGCTCAACGACATCACCACCAAGGTCAAGGCCGCCCAGCAACTGTGGCAAAAACAGCGCGACGCCGACTGCGCCATCGCCGCCTTCCCGGCCAAACCCGGCAGCGAAGCCTACAAAATCGCCGAAAACGACTGCATGGCCCAAGTGAGCGATGACCGGTCGGAGTTTTTGGAGTCGATTGGGCAGGAGTGAAAGCAATATTCAGACACCTTTCACGCGTTGGCCCTGGACGGGATATAAGTCAAGATTCGCAAATCTTATAAAAGACTTATATCCTTCCATGAACACTATCCACGGACCAGAAAAGCCGTTAAGCAGCTTTTGAAATTGCACTCCGTCCATCAGGTTCAGGTTCGGGACGCCGTTACGGCACTCGCCCAGATGCCTGACGTGGTGAATGTCAAAGCACTTGTTGGCCATGGCTATGCGTACCGCCTCCGGGTAGGTAGCTATCGAGTCATGTTCGATTGGGACGGGGCGATCAAGGTCGTCAGCATTCAAGAGGTCAAGAAACGCGATGAACGAACCTACTGACATCCAGATCATCAACGACGCAGACGGGAACCCGGCATTCGTGGTCATTCCGTATGCGAAATACGTTGCGCAAAAACTAGAACCGGATCTGATCCCTCATGAGGTAGTCAGCCGTATCGTCGACGGTGCGACACCGATTCGCGCCTGGCGCGAACATCTGAGTTTGACCCAGGAGGAGGTTGCCCGTCGTCTGGGCATCTCCCAACCGGCGTTTGCCCAACAGGAATCAGTCGGCAAGCCGCGCAGGGCGACCCGCGAAAAAATTGCCGCTGCTTTTGGTATCCGTGCCGATCAGCTGGAACTGTAAAACCTCAAAAGCGACAAACCAGCAGCGTCGTCTACACTGGCTACATACCCGTCCGAGCCGGGCTGTACAGACGAGTCACACACGACGATCAGGGGATTTTCGTATGCACTCTCTTACCGCCCTGCCCTTTTATGGGTTAGCCATCTTTATCGCCATCGTGCTCGGCATCGAAGCCGGTCGTCGGGTCGGCAACCGTCACCTGGCCCAGGACCCGGACGGCGCCCGCCAGGGCATCGGGGCTATCGAAGGCGCGGTGTTTGGCCTGCTGGCCTTGCTGATTGCCTTTACCTTTTCCGGCGCGGCTTCGCGCCTGGATCAGCGCCGCGCACTGATCGTTGCCGAAACCAATGCCATGGGCACGGCCTGGCTGCGCCTGGACCTGCTGCCCGCCAGCGAACAACCCAAGATCCGCCAGGCATTCCGGAACTATGTCGACGCCCGCATCGAGTACTACCGCGACCTGCGCGAAGACGAAGTCGACGAAGCCGCCCATGACCGGGCCAATGACTTGCAACAGACCATCTGGAAACGCACCGTCGCCGCCCTGCAACAGATGCCCACCCCAACCCAGGGAACCCCGGTGTTGCAGGCACAGAACGAGATGATCGATATCACCACCACTCGCGCCGTGGCCCACGAAACTCACCCACCCCTGACCATTTACCTGATGCTGGTGACCATGACCCTGATCAGCGCCCTGCTGATCGGCTATGGCATGGCCGGCGCCCGGCAACGCAACTGGCTGCACAGCCTCGGTTACGCAGCGGTGATGGTCTGCGTGCTGTACGTGATCCTGGATTTCGAGTACCCACGCTTTGGGGTCATCCGGGTCGACTATTTCGACAAGATCATGCTGGACCTGCGCGCGAGCATGAATTGATCAAGGCGGATAGACTGGCTCTCCAGACCTCCCGAATCCAAGGCCAAGCATGATCATCTGCGGCATCGAAATCAAAGGCAGCGAAGCGATCATCGCCGTTGCCTCGCTGGATCAACAGGCGTTGAGCCACGTCCCACTGAACACCAAGAAAATCGCCCTGGACGACGATGACGAAGCCGCGAACGTCAAGGCTTTCGCTGCGCAAGTGCGGGCGTTCGTGACGGACAACGGCATCGAACGCATCGCTATAAAGAAGCGCAGCAAGAAAGGTGAGTTCGCCGGTGGGCCGACCACGTTCAAGATCGAAGGGATTTTCCAATTGCTGGAAGGTTGCGAGGTGACGCTGCTGTCGCCGCAGACCATTAATGCACAGAGCAAGAAACACGACTTCGCCCTGCCGGCAACGCTGAACAAGTATCAGCATGAAGCCTATAAAGCAGCCTGCTCGGCGTTGATGAAGAAGTAAATTCTCTTCTACCAATGCCTGACCGAGCACCATCACTGTGGCGAGGGGATTTATCCCCGTTGGGGCGCGAAGCGGCCCTGAAACCTGGCGACTCGGTGTATCAGATAGATTTAGGGCTGCTGCGCAGCCCAACGGGGATAACTCCCCTCGCCAAAGGTTCTTCTTTGCCCGACAGCTCATCCGGTTGGCATCAGTTCTGTTGCTTGCGATACCCCTTCAACCACTCCGCAAACGCCTTGTCTTCCAGCGCATAACCACCGCGGTTGGACTTCCACACCAGCTCTTTTTCACGCAGCGCGTCGATGCAGGATTGGATGGTCTGGGTACCGGGCACGACTTCGCTGCCCATGTTTTTCAGCACCTTGCCCACCGCCTCCAACGTTGAGTCAGTGAAGGGCGCGAAGGGCTCGTTGTTCTGCGAGCGTTCGGCCATGACCTGCAACACCGCGCGTTGCGGCACCGTCAGGGCGTTCCAGGCGCTTTCGAACTCGGTCCAGACACCAGCGCGGAGCATTTCGGCGCTGTTGCGCAGCAGTTCACCCAAATGGCTCGCCTCACCCAGTTCCAGGGCAATTTCTCCGATGACGCTGCGCAACATCTCGGGACGGCGCCCCACCAGCTCAAAAGCCTGGTCGAGGTCATCGGCGTTGAACTGGTTGGTCTGGGCCAGGTGTGCGTTCAAATGGAAGGTGTAGGCTTGGGTGAAGGCTTTGCCCAGCAAAGGGAACGGCGTGATGCTGGACCCGTAGAACGGTTGGTTGCGGCTCAGTACCAAGTGCGCGAGCTTGTCGCGATTGGAGCCGGTGAACACAAGCCGCAGACCGCTGGTATCCCCTTCACGCCCCTGGTTGAGCTGATCACGGGCAGCCTTGAGGGCGAACATCGCGTTGACCCCGGCCTCGGTGGTCAGCGCATGCTGGGCTTCGTCGATCACCAGCACCACGGTTTTATCGGCGGCACGGTGCAACAGTTCCAGCGCTTGGGTCAGCGTCGCCCCCTCGGGCAGTTGCGGCTGGCTGAAATCCCAGGACAACGTGCGCAAGAAGCTGAGTTTGTCGATGCCCATGGATTTGGCGAGCTTGCGGATGCCCTTTTCATAAGGCACCAGTGCCCCGGCGATGGCCGAGGCGATCAGGTCGGCAGGGTCTTTCTCCTTGTTTGCCCAGAGGTCGACGTAGACCGTGAGCCAACCACGGGTCTCGCATTCGGGAATCAAGTCCTCGCGCAGGAACGTACTTTTTCCGGTACGCCTTGGCGCGGCCAGAAACAGGCCTGAGGTGTAATCCTGGATCCCGGCGCCGGCCAGCCCATCGACAATATTGCGGGCCAGATCGGGGCGCCGGAAAACAAAACCGGGGTGCTTGGACATGGTTTTATACTCAATTATGGCGACAGGTATAATTTATAGTCGCGAGTATAATTGAGTATAAATACCTGTCAAACCAACTCCCGCCCATCTCCCTGCCGCCGCCGATCCTCCCGCGGACACCGCGCGAACCGTGCCCGATAACTGCGGGTGAAATACGACGGTGATTCAAACCCGCAGGCGATGCTCACTTCCAACACGCTCATGTCGGTCTGGCGTAGCAGTTGCCGGGCCTTTTCCAGGCGCAGGCGCAGGTAGAAGTTGCTCGGGGTGTCATTCAGGTGCAGGCGGAACAGGCGTTCGAGCTGGCGCCGGGTGACGTTGATCGACTCGGCCAGGGCCAAGGTACTCAGGGGCGGTTCACTGTGGGTTTCCATCTCGCCGATGACGTGCACCAGCTTCTTGTTGCGAATGCCGTAGCGGTTGGCGATTTCCATGCGCTGGTGGTCTTTGCGCGGGCGGATGCGGCCGAGCACGAACTGCTCGCTGACCTGGATCGCCAGCTCCGAACCGTGGGCCTGGCCGATCAGGTCGAGCATCAGGTCGATGGACGCGGTACCGCCCGCGCAGGTGATGCGGCGACGGTCGATTTCGAACAGTTCCTGGGTCACGCTGAGCTGCGGATAGGACTCCTTGAACGCCTCGATCGCTTCCCAATGCAGCGTCACACGATGCCCTTCCAGCAGTCCCGCCTCGGCCAGGACCACACTGCCGGTGTCGATGCCGCCCAGGATCACGCCTTCGCTGTCCAACCGATGCAACCAGCGCTCCAGCACCGGGCCGGCGAACTTCAACGGCTCAAAACCCGCCACGACCCACAGCGTCGCGCCTTTCTTCAGCGGCTCCAGCGCGGCATCAGCGTTGACCGACATGCCATTGCTCGCCAAAACCGCCCCACCATCGGCGCTCAACACGTGCCAGCGATACAGCTCGCCACGAAAACGGTTGGCGACCCGCAACGGCTCGATGGCCGAGATGAAACCGATGGCCGAAAAGCCCGGCATCAACAAGAAGTAGAAATCCTGGGACATGGCGCGCTCGGTGGTCGGGTAGCGTGCGGACCTTGATACGCCAGTTGCAACGTCCCTTCAAGAGGACAGGTCGCTGCAGTGCAAGAGGACGTCGCCGCTGTGCGTTTTGAGCAGGCCCTGGCTGCGTAACTTGGCACCACCGGCGCACAGACACCGGAACCCCCATAACAATAAAAACTGCCGAGGAACCCGACATGAAACGACTGATCAGCGCTTGCGTGCTTGCACTCAGCGCCACCTCCCTTGTGAATCAGGCCGCCATCGCCGCCGAGCCCGCCGCGTGCCAGAACGTGCGCCTGGGCGTGGTCAACTGGACCGACGTCATCGCCACCAGCGCCTTGACCCAGGTGATGCTCGACGGCCTCGGCTACAAGACCAAACAGACCAGCGCTTCCCAACAGATCATTTTCGCCGGGATCCGCGACCAGCGCCTGGACCTGTTCCTGGGCTACTGGAACCCGCTGATGACCCAGACCATCACGCCGTTCGTCGAAGCCAAACAGGTCAAGGTGCTGGAGCAACCGAGCCTTAAGGACGCCCGCGCCACCCTGGCCGTACCAACTTACCTGGCCGATAAGGGCCTGAAGACATTTTCCGACATCGCCAAATTCGAGAAGGAGCTGGGCGGCAAGATCTACGGCATCGAGCCCGGCTCCGGCGCCAACACCCAGATCAAGGCGATGATCGCCAAGAACCAGTTCGGCCTGGGCAAGTTCCAGCTGGTGGAGTCCAGCGAGGCCGGCATGCTCGCCGCCGTGGATCGCGCCGTGCGGCGCAAGGAAGCCGTGGTGTTCTTCGGCTGGGCGCCGCACCCGATGAACGTCAACGTGCAGATGACCTACCTCACCGGCAGCGAAGACGCCCTCGGCCCGAACGAAGGCATGGCCACCGTCTGGACCGTGACCGCGCCGAACTACGCCGAGCAATGCCCGAACATAGGTCGTCTGCTGAGCAACCTGACCTTCACTGCCGAAGACGAGAGCCGGATGATGCAACCACTGCTCGATCACAAGGATCCCCTCGAATCGGCCCGGCAATGGCTCAAGGATCACCCGAAAGACAAGCAGCGCTGGCTCGAAGGCGTGACCACCTTCGACGGCAAGCCGGCCGCCGACAATCTGAAACTCACCAGCAACTGATCAACCGATCTCCCTCTGCGCAGCAGCAAAAGGCTGCGCAGTGACTCACTACGCCTGAAGGAATCCGCACCATGAACCACGACGTCATCATCACCTGCGCACTCACCGGTGCTGGCGACACGACCGCCAAAAGTCCTCACGTGCCGGTCACCCCAAAACAGATCGCCGCGGCAGCCGTCGAGGCTGCCAAAGCCGGTGCGACCGTCGTGCACTGCCATGTTCGCGACCCACAGACCGGCAAGTTCAGTCGCGACGTCGCGCTGTACCGCGAAGTGATGGAGCGCATCCGTGAGGCGGACGTCGACATCATCGTCAACCTCACCGCCGGCATGGGTGGCGACCTGGAGATCGGCGGCGGTGAAAACCCGATGGAGTTCGGCCCCAACACCGACCTGGTCGGCCCGCTGACCCGCCTGGCTCACGTCGAAGAACTCTTGCCGGAAATCTGCACGCTGGATTGCGGCACGCTGAACTTCGGCGACGGCGACACCATTTACGTTTCTACCCCAGCGCAACTGCGGGCCGGCGCCAAGCGCATCACCGAGCTCGGCGTGAAGGCCGAGCTGGAAATCTTCGACACCGGCCACTTGTGGTTCGCCAAACAGATGATCAAGGAAGGCCTGCTGGACAACCCGTTGTTCCAACTCTGCCTGGGCATCCCGTGGGGCGCGCCCGCCGACACCACCACCATGAAAGCCATGGTCGACAACCTGCCGGCGGACGCGGTGTGGGCCGGTTTCGGCATTGGCCGCATGCAAATGCCGATGGCGGCCCAGGCGGTATTGCTGGGCGGCAACGTGCGGGTCGGGCTGGAAGACAACCTCTGGCTGGACAAAGGCGTGCTTGCCACTAACGGTCAACTGGTGGAGCGCGCTGGCGAAATCCTCAGCCGCCTCGGGGCTCGCGTCCTCACCCCGGCTGAAGGCCGCAAGAAAATGGGCCTGGTCCAGCGCGGCTAAGCAGGACCAGGCCATTCAATTACCAAATCTGTTCAGGAAATCACCATGCGCTTCATCACTGACATCAAGACATTCGCTGCTCTGGGCAGCGGCGTGATTGGCAGCGGCTGGGTCAGCCGCGCCCTGGCCCATGGCCTGGACGTGGTCGCCTGGGACCCGGCGCCCGGTGCCGAGGCCGCCTTGCGCAAACGCGTTGCCAACGCTTGGGGCGCCCTTGAGAAACAAGGCTTGGTCGCCGGCGCCTCGCAGGGCCGGTTGCGCTTCGTCGCCA
Organism: Pseudomonas marvdashtae; assembly: GCF_014268655.2. Classification (NCBI taxonomy): domain Bacteria; kingdom Pseudomonadati; phylum Pseudomonadota; class Gammaproteobacteria; order Pseudomonadales; family Pseudomonadaceae; genus Pseudomonas; species Pseudomonas marvdashtae. The sequence goes on along the minus strand of NZ_JABWQX020000001.1, from coordinate 302,138 downwards.
CCATCGAAGAATGCGTGCGCGATGCCGACTTCATCCAGGAAAGCGCCCCCGAGCGGCTGGAACTCAAGCTCGAACTGCACGCCCAGATCAGCGCCGCGGCCAAACCCAATGCGCTGATCGGTTCTAGCACCTCGGGACTGCTGCCAAGCGAGTTCTATGAGAACGCCACCCACCCGGACCGCTGTGTGGTCGGGCACCCGTTCAACCCGGTTTATCTGTTGCCGCTGGTGGAAGTGGTCGGCGGCAAAAACACCGCGCCCGAAGCCGTGCAAGCAGCGATGCGGGTGTATGAATCACTCGGCATGCGTCCATTGCACGTGCGCAAGGAAGTCCCCGGCTTCATCGCCGACCGGCTGCTCGAAGCGCTGTGGCGCGAAGCCCTGCACCTGATCAACGACGGTGTCGCCACCACCGGGGAAATCGACGATGCCATCCGTTTTGGCGCCGGCCTGCGCTGGTCATTCATGGGCACGTTCCTGACTTACACCCTGGCCGGCGGCGATGCCGGCATGCGCCATTTCATGGCCCAGTTCGGCCCGGCGTTGCAACTGCCCTGGACCTATCTGCCGGCGCCGGAGCTGACCGAGAAGCTGATCGACGATGTGGTGGACGGCACGAGCGAGCAATTGGGCAGCCACAGCATTTCGGCCCTGGAACGCTATCGTGATGATTGCCTGCTGGCAGTGCTGGAGGCGGTGAAGACCACCAAAGAAAAGCATGGGATGGCCTTCGCCGAGTAACTGATCGTTCCCACGCTCTGCGTGGGAATGCAGCCCGGGACGCTCCCCGTTCCGAATGAAGCGTGACGCAGAGCGTCACAAGAGGCGTTCCCACGCAGAGCGTGGGAACGATCATGCTCGGAGACAGCCATGCCCGCCCTCACCACCTACCAAACCCGCATCCTCCCCGAATGGGTCGACTACAACGGCCATTTGCGCGATGCCTTCTACCTGCTGATCTTCAGCTACGCCACCGACGCGCTGATGGACCGACTCGGCCTCGACAGCCAGAGCCGCGAAGCCAGCGGCCACTCGTTGTTCACCCTCGAACTGCACCTCAATTACTTGCACGAAGTGAAGCTCGGCGCCGATGTCGAGGTGCACACGCAGATCATCGGCCACGACGCCAAACGCTTGCATCTCTACCACAGCCTGCATCTGGCCGGCGGTGATAAAGAGCTGGCCGGCAATGAACAGATGTTGCTGCATGTCGACCTGGCCGGCCCGCGCTCGACGCCCTTCACCGAACTTACCCTGGGCCGACTCAAGACCCTGTTGGATAGCCAAGCCGACCTGCCGACACCGACCTACACCGGTCGGGTCATCGCCCTGCCCCCCGCCCGATAAACCGCGAACAGGAGATCGCCATGAACACCGCTGCCGCTGTCGCCGACTTCCGACGCTATCCGCTTGTCCAGGCATTGACCGCTGCGACCCCCTTGGCCGACCGGGTACAGGTCACGTGGGCCGACGGCCGGGTCAGCCCGTTCCACCATCAGTGGCTAAGGGACAACTGCCCGTGCCCGCAATGCGTCTACAGCGTTACCCGCGAGCAGGTCCTGGAGATCGTCGATGTTCCGGAGGACGTGGGCCCCTGCGAAATCAGCATCGACGATGCGGGCCACCTGTGTGTGGTTTGGCAGGGTGGCCACCAAAGCCTGTTCGACCCGGGCTGGTTGCGCGCCCATGCGTATGACGACCATTCCAGGGCCGAACGCCTGGCGAACAAGCCGCGCCGCCAGCTGTGGCAGCATGACCTGAAACTGCCGGTGTTCGAATACCAGGCACTGATGGTGGACACCGACGCGTTGCTGCAATGGCTTCTGGCGCTGCGCGACATCGGCCTGACCCAAGTACGCGGCGTGCCCACCGAACCCGGCTCGCTGAAACAGATCGCCCAGCGCATTTCGTTTATCCGTGAGAGCAATTTCGGCGTGCTGTTCAACGTGCAGTCCAAGGCCGATGCCGACAGCAACGCCTACACCGCTTTCAACCTGCCGCTGCACAGCGACCTGCCGACTCGGGAATTGCAGCCGGGCCTGCAGTTCTTGCATTGCCTGGTGAACGACGCCGACGGCGGCGAGAGTATCTTTGTCGACGGCTTTGCCATTGCCGAGGCACTGCGCCAAGAGGATTGCGAAGCGTTCGATGCGCTTTGCCAGATCCCGGTGGAATTTCGCAACAAGGATCGCCACAGCGACTACCGCTGCCTGGCGCCGATCATCGCGCTGGATGCGCTGGGGCAAGTCACGGAAATCCGCATGGCGAACTTCCTGCGCGGGCCGTTCGACACCTCGGTGGAACAGATGCCCAGGTTCTACCGCGCCTACCGCCGCTTCATCGCCCTGACCCGCGAGCCGCGATTTCGCCTGGTGCAGCGCCTCGAACCCGGCCAGCTGTGGTGCTTCGACAACCGCCGCACGCTTCATGCGCGCAACGCGTTCGACCCGAACTCCGGCGCACGGCATTTCCAGGGGTGCTATGTGGATCGGGATGAGTTGTTGTCGCGGATTCTGGTGTTGCAGCGCTAGAGCGATTCATCCAGACAAAAAAATCCCCGATCAAGCCGTGACAGGATCGGGGCAGGAGCGTTACTGGAGGAGCTGTTGCGCGAGGGTGACCAAACCATCGTGATTCAGCTTGGGACCCAGTTTGCCCAGTCCCGGACCGGGCGAGTTAGCCGAAAACGACCCGCTCATAGTCATTCATGACAGATCGACGATTTGCCCTTGCCGCCGCTTCGGACGGCTACCAGAATCCAGGCACGACCCCAATCCCTGAACAAGGAAAAGCGTCATGATGTACGCCGATTTGATCGACCAGGAAGACCTGCTGGGCCAGCTCAAGGCCTTGGGACTGCAGATACCCAGCAACTCCACCGCCGAGCAGGCCTGCGAATGCGCGGTACGGGGGCTGGACAGGGCTCGCGCCAATGAATTGCGGAGGATGGTCAAGGACATGTACACCAGCAGCGCGACCATTCTGCCGGCGGTGCGCCAGGCAATCGATCAGCAACTGTTGCCGGCATTGGCGCAATACCAGCAGACCCATAGTTGACCCTGTGGCGGGGGAGCTTGCTCCCTCGCCATAAAAGTCCGTTTTAGAGCCTCACACTGGCAAACGTCGACTCGTTGCGGGCCTGGCTCAGCGCCGACAGCGGGCCGGACAACGGCGACAGCACCAGGGCCTGCGGCAACGGCATCATCGCCACCTGCTGCGCGGTATTGGAACCGACGCGCTCGTCCCGTGGTGGAATGCCGAAATACTCGCGGTAGCATTTAGAGAAGTGCGGGGTCGAGACGAAGCCGCACACCGAGGCCACTTCGATGATCGACATCGGCGTCTGCTTGAGCAACTGCCGCGCACGAATCAGCCGCAGCTTGAGGTAATAGCGCGACGGCGAGCAGTGCAGGTATTTCTGGAACAACCGCTCCAGCTGACGCCGGGACACGGCGACGTACACCGCCAGTTCATCCAGGTCGATCGGCTCTTCGAGGTTGGCCTCCATCAGCGCGACGATTTCCTGCAATTTAGGCTGGTTGGTGCCGAGCATGTGCTTGAGCGGCACGCGCTGGTGATCCTGCTCGTTGCGGATGCGCTCGTAGACAAACATCTCGGAGATTGCCGCCGACAGTTCACGACCGTGATCGCGGCTGATCAGATGCAGCATCATGTCCAGCGGCGCGGTGCCACCGGAGCTGGTGAAACGGTTGCGGTCGAGGGTGAACAGGCGCGTGCTCATCGACACCCGCGGAAAGGCTTCCTGCATCGCCGCCAGGCATTCCCAGTGCACGCTGCAATCGAAACCGTCCAGCAGGCCGGCGCACGCCAGGGCCCAACTGCCGGTGCAGACCGCGCCAAGGCGACGGGACTGACGGGCCTGGCTTTGCAGCCAGGAGACATGCTCGCGGGTCACCGTACGCTGGATGCCGACGCCGCCACAGACGATAACGGTGTCGAGGGCCGGCGCTTTGTGCATGGAGGCGTCCGGGGTGATCTGCAAACCGTCGCTGGCCCATACCTGGCCGCCATCGACGGTCAGGGTGGTCCAGCGATACAACTCGCGACCGGACAGCTGGTTGGCCATGCGTAGCGGTTCCACCGCGGACGCCAGGGAAATCAGCGTGAAATTGTCCAGCAGCAAAAAGCCGATGGATTGAGGCGCACGGTTCTGGGGTTGGGCCCCGGAGTTGGACGTCGTCATCGCGGTATCTCCTCACACAAAGCGGGTGATGGCCTCAGGCGGAGGCTCTTGTTATTGCCCATCATTCTCTTGCGTGAGACGGGGCTTTATCGGGATAGAGCAATTGCCATGCCTAAATTTGAATGCGTGTTCAATAACTCCTGAAAACGACATGTCGGCCTGTCTAGACAAGGCTTCGATGGAGGCTGGGTTCTAACTGCCATCAATGGCGCAGACGGCTACCGCCGTGGGCTGTGAGCAGATCGGTAGCACTTGTGGTTACTGGGCTGCGGCGTCTTCGAGGCGGTTGTCACCGCAAGCGCGGGGACGGACGGTAGCGCGATACACAAAGGCGTGACCGATAAGTCACGCCTTGTCTGTTTGCGACGCGCCAAAACGTGGCGTGTTTTTGTGGTGGTGTGCATTTTACGAGCGATTTTTACAATTTTTTGTGGCGAGGAGTTTTTTCCCCTCGCCACACCTGATCAACACTCCACCGCACTCACCGCCAAGCCACCGCGCGATGTCTCTTTATATTTGTCATGCATGTCGGCGCCGGTATCACGCATGGTACGGATCACCCGGTCCAGCGAGATAAAATGCTGGCCGTCACCGCGAAGGGCCATTTGCGCGGCGTTGATGGCTTTCACTGCGGCAATGGCGTTGCGTTCGATGCAAGGCACCTGGACCAGGCCGCCTACCGGGTCGCAGGTCAGGCCAAGGTTGTGTTCCAAGCCGATTTCCGCCGCGTTGCACAATTGCTCAGGCGTGGCGCCAAGGATCTCCGCCAGCCCCGCCGCCGCCATGGCGCAAGCCGAGCCGACCTCACCCTGGCAGCCAACCTCGGCACCGGAGATCGACGCGTTCTTCTTGCACAGGATTCCCACTGCCGCCGCGCTGAGGAAATAATCCACGACGTTGGCGTCGGTGACCGCCTCGCTGAATTTCATGAAGTAATGCAGTACCGCCGGGATGATCCCCGCCGCACCATTGGTCGGCGCCGTGACCATGCGCCCACCGGCGGCGTTTTCCTCGTTGACCGCCAAGGCGAACAGGTTGACCCATTCCATGGCGCTCAAGGTCGAGCCGATCACGTTCGGTTTGTTCAACTCTTGCAGGCTGCGGTGCAACTTGGCAGCACGACGCCGCACATTCAGGCCGCCGGGCAGGATGCCTTCGTGCTTGAGGCCCTGCTCGACGCAATCCTGCATGGCCCGCCAGAGCTTCATCAGGCCGCTGCGAATCTCTTCTTCGGAGCGCCAGACCTTCTCGTTGGCCATCATCAATTCAGCCACCCGCAGGTTGTGCGTGCGGCACAGCCCGAGCAATTCCTCGGCGCTGGAAAAGTCGTAAGGCAGTTCGGTGGCGTCCAGGTCCGCCACGCCACTGGAAGCCTGGGCCTGGTCGACGACAAATCCGCCGCCGACCGAATAATAGGTATCGCGGTGCAGCTCGCCGTTGTCGCCCTCCGCCACCAGCGTCATCGCATTGGGGTGGAACGGCAGGTTCTCATCGAGCAGGCGCATGTCGCGGGACCAGATGAAAGGCACCGGCAGGCGGCCGTCGAGCAGCAGCGTCTGGGTTTCGCGCAGCAGCTCGATGCGCGTGCCGATTTGCGACGGATCGATCGAGTCAGGCCATTCACCCATCAACCCCATGATCGTGGCGGTATCGCTGCCGTGGCCGATGCCGGTGGCCGACAACGAACCGAACAGTTGCACCTCGATCCGGCGCACTTCATGCAGCAGCGACCGGGCCCGAAGCGCTTCGACAAACAGCGCCGCCGCACGCATGGGCCCCACGGTGTGGGAACTGGACGGGCCGATACCAATCTTGAACAAGTCGAACACGCTGATTGCCATTGCCTTGAATCTCCAGAACGGTCGCATCTCCAGGCGCGGGAGCGCCCAGTGGCGCAGCTGCTACGCTCAACGCCGGGATGGCCGCATCATCCGGCTTTTGAATCGGCTTTCGACGTCTGACACCGACGCAATCATGCCCAGCAACGCCGCGTCGCCGTCGCCCAGGTTTTGCGACGTTTTTTTGCGTGTCAGAAGCCAGTCGAGGGCGGAAAAAATCTGTAAACGACGTCACCGACACTGGATGCGACCCTCCCTGTACTGGATACGACGCACCCTGTAGGCGTTGGATTTGCACTGGTACATGATCGGTTACGGCTCGTTTGCAAGGCCGCGTGTCACGAAGAGTGCCCACGCGCCACCAACCGCAACTTAAAAAAAGCAAAAAAGCGCGGTTGTCCCGACCGGACACTGCCGATAAAACACCAGGAGTCCACCCATGAAAGGTTCCACGCCGTTGTTGTTGGCCGCCATGCTGAGTCTTCCAATGCTGGCCAACGCTGCAGAACCCGCACAATGCAGCACCGTCAACTTCTCCGATGTCGGCTGGACCGACATCACCGTGACCACCGCCACCACCAGCGTCGTCCTCGACGCCCTCGGCTACAAGACCAAGACCACGATGATTTCCGTACCGGTGACCTACAAGTCCCTGGCCGATGGCAAGAACATGGACGTGTTCCTCGGCAATTGGATGCCAACCATGGAAAACGACATCAAGGCCTACCGCGAAGCCGGTACCGTGGAAACGGTGCGCGCCAACCTGGAGAACGCCAAGTACACCCTGGCCGTTCCCGAAGAACTGTATGAAAAGGGTTTGAAGGATTTCGCCGACATCGCCAAGTTCAAGAAGGAACTGGACGGCAAGATCTACGGCATCGAGCCGGGCAACGACGGCAACCGCCTGATCCAGAGCATGATCGACAAGAACGCCTTCGGTCTCAAGGACGCAGGCTTCAAAGTTGTCGAATCCAGCGAAGCCGGCATGCTGTCGCAGGTCGATCGCGCCCAGCGCCGTAACACCGCCGTGGTGTTCCTGGGCTGGGAACCGCATCCGATGAACACCCGCTTCAAGATGAAGTACCTCACCGGTGGCGATGAATTCTTCGGGCCGAACTTCGGCCAGGCAACCATCTACACCAACACGCGCAAAGGCTACGTACAGGAATGCGGCAACGTCGGCCAGCTGCTGAAAAACCTGGTCTTCACCCTCGACATGGAAAGCACGCTGATGGGCAACGTGCTGGACGACAAGATGAAGCCTGAAGCCGCCGCCAAGGCGTGGCTGAAGAAAAACCCACAGGTGCTCGATACCTGGCTCGCCGGCGTCACCACCATTGACGGCAAACCTGGCCTGGAGGCCGTGAAAGCCAAGCTCGCGCAGTAACAAGCTTATGCCGGACGGGTTCGCCCGCCCGGGCTGTTTATTCCTTGCATGCGGAAGTTCACTACCATGCTTATTGATCAGAAAATACCCTTGGGCCAGTACATCGCGGGCTTTGTCGAATGGTTGACGCAAAACGGCGCCGACACTTTCGACGCCATCGCGATGTTTCTGGAAACGATGATTCACGGCGTGACGTTTGCGCTGACCTGGTTCAACCCCCTGGCCCTGATCGGCCTCATCGCCTTGCTGGCGCATTTCATCCAGCGCAAATGGGGCCTGACCGTTTTTGTCGTCGCCTCCTTCCTGCTGATCCTGAACCTGGGTTACTGGCAGGAGACCATGGAAACCCTCGCCCAGGTGCTGTTCGCGACCCTGGTCTGCGTTCTGATCGGCGTGCCGCTGGGCATCGTTGCCGCGCACAAGCCGATGTTCTACACCATGATGCGTCCGGTGCTCGATCTGATGCAGACCGTACCGACCTTCGTCTACCTCATTCCTACCCTGACCCTCTTCGGCCTGGGTGTGGTCCCGGGCCTGATCTCCACGGTGGTGTTCGCGATTGCCGCGCCCATCCGCCTCACCTACCTGGGCATCCGCGACGTGCCGGACGAACTGATGGACGCCGGCAAAGCCTTCGGCTGCTCCCGTCGCCAGCTCCTGTCGCGCATTGAACTGCCCCATGCGATGCCGAGCATCGCCGCCGGTATCACCCAGTGCATCATGCTGTCGTTGTCGATGGTGGTGATCGCCGCGCTGGTGGGTGCCGATGGCCTGGGCAAACCCGTGGTCAACGCACTGAACACCGCTGATATCGCCCTGGGCTTCGAAGCCGGGCTGGCGATCGTATTGCTGGCGATCATGCTCGACCGAATCTGCAAACAACCCGACGCCAAAGTAGGGGGTGACGCATGAGCATAATCCGCTTCGAAGAGGTCGACGTGATCTTCTCCAAAGATCCACGCGAAGCCCTCAAGCTGCTCGACAAGGGCATGACTCGCAACGAAATCCTGAAGAAGACCGGGCAAATCGTCGGTGTGGAAAAGGCCAGCCTGGACGTCGAAAAAGGCGAGATCTGCGTACTGATGGGCCTGTCCGGTTCAGGCAAATCCAGCCTGTTGCGCTGCATCAACGGCTTGAACACGGTGAGTCGCGGCAAGCTGTTCGTCGAGCATGAAGGCCGACAGATCGACATCGCCTCCTGCACCCCCGCCGAGTTGAAGATGATGCGCACCAAGCGCATCGCCATGGTGTTCCAGAAATTCGCCCTGATGCCTTGGCTGACGGTGCGCGAGAACATCAGCTTCGGCCTGGAAATGCAGGGCCGCCCGGAGAAGGAACGCAAGAAGCTGGTGGATGAAAAGCTGGAGTTGGTCGGCCTGACCCAGTGGCGCAACAAGAAGCCCGACGAGCTGTCCGGCGGCATGCAGCAACGGGTCGGCCTGGCCCGCGCCCTGGCGATGGACGCCGACATTCTGCTGATGGACGAGCCCTTCTCGGCCCTCGACCCGCTGATTCGCCAAGGCCTGCAAGACGAACTGCTGGAACTGCAGCGCAAGCTGAGCAAGACCATCGTGTTCGTCAGCCATGACCTGGACGAAGCCCTCAAACTGGGCAGCCGTATTGCGATCATGAAAGACGGCCGGATCATCCAGTACAGCAAGCCGGAACAGATCGTGTTGAACCCGGCGGACGACTATGTGCGTACGTTCGTCGCCCATACCAACCCGCTCAACGTATTGTGCGGTCGCAGCCTGATGCGCACGCTGGACAACTGCAAGCGCATCAACGGTTCGGTGTGCCTGGACCCGGGCGGCGATTCCTGGCTCGACCTGGCCGAAGGCAACACCATCAAGGGCGCCCGGCAGAACGGAGCGGCCCTGGACCTGCAAAACTGGGCACCGGGCCAAGCCGTCGAAGGCCTCGACCGCCGCCCGACCCTGGTGGACTCCAACATCGGCATGCGCGACGCGTTGCAAATCCGCTACCAGACCGGCAACAAACTGGTGCTCCACGATAACCAGAAAGTCGTCGGGATCCTGGGCGACAGCGAGCTGTATCACGCGCTGCTCGGCAAGAACCTGGGCTAAACAAGCCACGCACACAAAAACGCCGCGAGACGATCGCGGCGTTTTTGTTTGGGTGGTCCTGAACTGCTGCATTTGGCCTACAGGCCAACCGACGAGTGTTATAAAGACATCCCCCAAAGTCCTCGCCCCGGCAAATAGCGACGACTTGTCATAGAACTTATTTTTTGTTGATTGAACGTTCAATCAAAACAAAATAGACTGGCCCTCATGAAGGCGGACCACACTTGTGCGCCCGATGGCCTAAGGAGATGTTTCAAATGCCCAAGGTCGGTATGCAACCCATCCGCCGCCAGCAATTGATCGAAGCCACTTTGCAGGCCGTCGATCAGGTTGGAATGGGGGACGCCAGCATTGCGCTGATCGCCCGTTTGGCCGGTGTTTCGAACGGCATCATCAGTCACTACTTTCAGGACAAGAACGGCCTGATCGCGGCCACGGCCCAGTACCTGATGAGTGTCTTGAGCGAGAACGTCACCGCGCGGCGTCAAGCCCTGACGGACTCGAGCCCGCGAGCTCACCTGAAGGTGATCATCGAAGGCAACTTCGACGCCAGCCAGGTGAATGGCCCGGCGATGAAAACCTGGCTGGCCTTCTGGGCCACCAGCATGCACCACCCGTCTTTGCACAGGTTGCAGCGGATCAACGATCACCGTCTGTATTCCAACTTGTGTTGCCAGTTCCGCCGCGTGTTGCCCGTTGACCAGGCACGCAGCGCTGCACGGGGCCTGGCCGCTCTGATTGACGGGTTGTGGCTGCGCGGGGCGCTGTCGGGAGACGCGTTCGATACCGCCCAGGCACACCAGATCGCTTACGAATACATGGATTTCCAACTGGCCAAGGCAGGGGAACCAGAGCACGCAGAACGGCTCGACTCCTGAACCGCCACCGAACCGCGTAGTCAGCTATAAACGACACGCCCGGTGGTCAAGCCAACCACTTATGCACTTGCGAGGACTTTATGGCCCGTTTCGAACTGCAAAAACTCTACATCGATGGCGCGTACAGCGATGCCAGCGGCGACGCCACCTTCGAAGCCATCAACCCGGCCAACGGTGAAGTACTCGCCCTGGTGCAGCGCGCGACCTTCGAGGACGTCGAGCGCGCCGTGGTCAGCGCCGAAAAGGGCCAGAAAATCTGGGCGGCGATGACCGCCATGCAGCGTTCGCGCATCCTGCGCCGCGCCGTGGACATCCTGCGCGAGCGCAACGATGAGCTGGCGGCCCTGGAAACCCTGGACACTGGCAAGTCCTTCTCCGAAACCAAATACGTCGACATCGTCACCGGCGCCGACGTGCTGGAATACTACGCTGGGCTGGTGCCTGCCATCGAAGGCGAGCAGGTTCCGCTGCGCACCACTTCATTCGTCTACACCCGTCGCGAGCCCCTGGGCGTGGTCGCCGGCATCGGCGCGTGGAACTACCCGATCCAGATCGCCCTGTGGAAATCCGCACCGGCCCTGGCCGCCGGCAACGCCATGATTTTCAAGCCAAGCGAAGTCACCTCCCTGACCACCCTGAAACTGGCCGAGATCTACACCGAAGCCGGCGTTCCAGCGGGCGTGTTCAACGTACTGACCGGCAGCGGCCGGGAAGTCGGCACCTGGCTGACCGAGCATCCGCGCATCGAGAAAATCTCCTTCACCGGCGGCACCGACACCGGCAAGAAAGTCATGGCCAGCGCTTCGAGCTCTTCGCTCAAGGACGTGACCATGGAGCTGGGCGGCAAGTCGCCGCTGATCATCTTCGACGACGCCGACCTGGACCGCGCCGCCGACACCGCGATGATGGCCAACTTCTACAGCTCCGGCCAAGTCTGCACCAACGGCACCCGCGTGTTCGTGCCGAGCCACCTGAAGGCTGCGTTCGAAGCCAAGATCGCCGAGCGCGTGGCGCGCATCCGCATCGGCAACCCGGAAGACGAAAACACCAATTTCGGCCCGCTGGTGAGCTTCGCCCACATGGAAAGCGTGCTGGGCTACATCGAGAAGGGCAAAGCCGAAGGCGCGCGCTTGCTGTGCGGCGGCGGTCGCTTGACCGATGGCGACCTTGCCAAGGGCGCATTCGTCGCGCCGACCGTGTTCACCGATTGCACCGATGAGATGACCATCGTGCGCGAAGAAATCTTCGGCCCGGTGATGAGCATCCTCACCTATGACACCGAAGAAGAAGTGATCCGCCGCGCCAACGACACCGACTTCGGCCTGGCCGCCGGCGTCGTGACCCGCGACCTGAACCGCGCCCACCGCGTGATCCACCAGCTCGAAGCCGGCATCTGCTGGATCAACGCCTGGGGCGAATCGGCGGCGGAGATGCCGGTCGGTGGCTACAAGCAATCGGGCGTCGGCCGGGAGAACGGCATCAGCTCGCTGAATAACTTCACCCGCATCAAGTCGGTACAGGTCGAAATGGGCGATTACGCGTCGGTGTTCTGATCTGACACGGGATCTGGAGTGAGGGCTTTTGTGGCGAGGGAGCTTGCTCCCGCTGGGCCGCGAAGCGGCCCCACTTCAGGCCCCACGGTTCTCCAGACAGAACATGGTCGCCCTGTTTTACGACTGCTGCGCAGCCGAGCGGGAGCAAGCTCCCTCGCCACAGTGAATGCGGCACTCGACAACCGCGACCTGAACCCAATTCCAGAAGAGGGTACATTTCATGTCCCAAGAATTCGATTACATCATCATCGGTGCCGGCTCGGCCGGTAACACCCTGGCCACCCGCCTGACCGAAGACGAAGGCGTCAGCGTCCTGCTGCTCGAGGCCGGCGGCCCGGATTATCGCCTCGACTTCCGCACGCAAATGCCTGCCGCCCTGGCGTTCCCGCTGCAAGGCCGCCGCTACAACTGGGCCTACGAGACCGATCCGGAGCCACACATGAACGGCCGCCGCATGGAATGCGGTCGCGGCAAGGGCCTGGGCGGCTCTTCGTTGATCAACGGCATGTGCTACATCCGCGGCAACGCCCTGGACTATGACAACTGGGCAAAACTGCCTGGCCTCGAGGACTGGGCTTACCTGGACTGCCTGCCCTACTTCAGAAAAGCGGAGACTCGGGACATCGGCCCGAATGACTACCACGGTGGCGACGGCCCGGTCAGCGTGACCACGCCCAAGCCCGGCAATAACCCGCTGTTCCACGCCATGGTCGAAGCCGGCGTGCAAGCCGGTTACCCGCGAACCGAAGACCTCAACGGCTACCAGCAGGAAGGGTTCGGCCCGATGGACCGCACCGTTACGCCCAACGGCCGTCGCGCCAGCACCGCGCGCGGTTACCTGGACATCGCCAAGAAGCGCTCCACACTGACCATCGTCACCCACGCCTTGACCGACAAAATCGTGTTCGAAGGCAAGCGCGCCGTAGGCGTCCATTATCTGGTGGGCGCCGCTGAAGAGCGCGTCGAAGCCCGGGCGCGCAAGGAAGTGCTGCTGTGCTCTGGCGCCATCGCCTCGCCGCAGATCCTGCAGCGCTCCGGCGTCGGCCCGGCGAAATTGCTCGAAAGCCTCGACATCCCGGTGGTCCACGACCTGCCGGGCGTCGGCGAAAACCTTCAGGACCACTTGGAGCTGTACCTGCAATACGCCTGCACCCAACCGGTCTCGCTGTACCCGTCGCTGCTCTGGTACAACCAGCCGGCCATCGGCGCCGAGTGGCTGTTCAACGGCACCGGCATCGGCGCCAGCAACCAGTTCGAGGCCGGCGGTTTCATCCGCTCCCGTCCTGATTTTGAATGGCCGAACATCCAGTATCACTTCCTTCCGGTAGCGATTAACTACAACGGCAGCAACGGCGTGAAGGAGCACGGTTTCCAGGCGCACATGGGCTCCATGCGTTCGCCAAGCCGTGGTCGGATCCAGGCCAAGTCCAAGGACCCGCGCCAGCACCCGAGCATCCTGTTCAACTACATGGCCACCGAGCAGGATTGGCAGGAGTTTCGCGATGGCATCCGCCTGACCCGCGAGATCATGCAGCAACCGGCGCTCGACCCGTTCCGTGGTCGCGAGATCAGCCCGGGCATCGAAGTGCAGACGGACGAGCAACTGGACCAGTTCATCCGCGAACACGCCGAAACCGCGTTCCATCCGTCCTGCTCTTGCAAGATGGGCACCGACGACATGGCCGTGGTGGACAGCGAAGGCCGTGTGCATGGCATGCAGGGATTGCGAGTAGTCGATGCTTCGATCATGCCGATCATCACCACCGGCAACCTGAACGCCCCGACGATCATGATCGCCGAGAAAATCGCCGACAAGATCCGTGGTCGCCAGCCCCTGCCACGCAGCACCGCACCGTACTACGTGGCCGGCGATGCGCCGGTGCGCGGCAAGCCATTGCGTGAAGTAGCGGCCAGCGCCCAGTAAGACCCAGGACGGCCATCGCGAGCAGGCTCGCGATGGCATCCAACCTGACACCGCAAATCCCCATTCGCCTTGATCCCTCCCCCGCCCCAGGCCTAATCTAGGGCCGCCGCGTCAACGCGCCGCACCTCGCTGCACCGCCACTCCAGACAAGGAGGTTCCATGTTCGATTTCCACCCCCAGCTCAAGCAGCGGTTTGCTGCGCTGCGCACGGGCGCCGAGTTCTTCTCCTTGCGTTTTGTCCGCGAGTCCGGCCAGCACCTGTCGGTGCGCAAGAATGTCGCCGAACCGCCCAGCCTGAGTCGCGACGAAGGCGCAATGCTCACCGTGCGAGTCAACGGCGTCGAGGCTTATGCGGCCACCAACGACTTGTCCCAGGCCGGTCTGCAAGCGGCGCTGGCACGGGCCGAGCAACAGGCCCGCCAGCTCAAGCCCCACGCCTTGCTCGACTTGCGCGAGCAACCGGTGTCCAGCGACCGCGCCGATTATTTCTCTCCTCATTTCGACGAGGCCTTCCTACCCCTGGGCGATTGCTACCAGTTACTCGGCGACGAGTCGGCTGCAGTGCCGGCGGACGAGCGCCTGGTGAACTGGCAAGTGAGCATTGGCCTGACCCAGGTCGAACAGATCTACCTCAACAGTGCTGGCGCCGAACTGCGCCAGGCCCAGCGTTACATTTACCCGGCTTTGGACGTGACCGCTTTCGACGGGCAAGACAGCCAGACCCGAACCTTGGGCCGCGAGAACTTCGGCCAGCAAGGCGGCTTCGATGTCATCCGCCGCTGCGGCCTGATCGGTGCCGGGCCAAAAATCGCCGACCAGGCCCTGCAACTGCTGATGGCGCCGAACACCCCGCAAGGGCCGCGCGACCTGCTGCTGATGCCCGACCAGATGATGCTGCAGATCCACGAGTCCATCGGTCATCCGCTGGAACTGGACCGCATCCTGGGGGACGAGCGCAATTACGCCGGCACCAGCTTCGTCAAGACCAGCGATTTTGGACAGCTGCAATACGGCTCCAATCTGCTGAACGTGACCTTCGACCCGGACATTCCCGAAGAACTGGCCAGTTACAGCCATGACGACGACGGCACCGCCGCGAGCAAGCAGTTCCTGATTCGAGAAGGCCTGTTGCTGCGTCCCTTGGGAGGAGCGTTGTCGCAGTTTCGCGCCGGCCTCGACGGTGTCGCCAACAGCCGCGCCTGCGGTTGGAATCGGCCGCCCATCGACCGCATGGCGAACCTGAACATCGAGCCCGGCGACCAGACCCTGGAGCAATTGATCCAGGGCATCGAGCACGGTGTGCTGATGCGGACCAACCGCTCCTGGTCGATCGACGACGCTCGCAACAAATTCCAGTTCGGCTGCGAATGGGGCCAATTGATCGAGAACGGCGAGCTCAAGGGCGTGGTGAAGAACCCCAACTACCGAGGCATCTCCGCGCAATTCTGGAAGAGCCTGAAGGCGGTGGGCGATTTCAGCACGTCGCAAGTCCTGGGCACGCCAAACTGTGGCAAGGGCGAGCCGAACCAGGTGATCCGCGTCGGCCACGCGTCGCCGGCCTGTGTATTCAGCAATATCGATGTGTTTGGGGGAGACGCCTGATGAGTACGGTCACCAATGAGTCAGGGGCGTTCAAGGCGTTGGTCGATTGGTTGCGCAATGCATTGCACGGCCCTGAACAATTCACCCTGGGCTATGCCGCCGAATCCTCGGCTTTCGTGCGTTTCAACCACGGCAAGGTTCGCCAGGCCGGACAGGTGCAGCAGGCCAACGTCAGTCTCAAGTTGATCGACGAGGGCCGTCATGCCGACTTGCAGATCACCTTGTCCGGCGACACCTGGACCGACCTGCAACGCTTGGCCGAAGGCTTGCAACAATTGCGCGACACCTTGCCGCTGCTGCCAGCCGATCCCTACCTGCTGCTCAACCACAATCACTGGCAGAGCAACAATGTGCAGGATCATCCGCTGCCCGAGACCTCGCAGGCCGTCGCAGAAATCACCCACGCCGCCGAAGGCCTGGACCTGGTCGGTTTTTACGCCGCCGGCCCCATCAGCCGTGGCTTCGCCAGTTCCTCGGGGACATTTGGCTGGCATCAGGCCAACAGCTTCAATTTCGACTTCAGCTTGTTTCATGACAACGGCCAGGCCGTAAAGGCAAGCTATGCCGGGCACGCATGGAGCAGTGAGGAATTCGCCCGGCGCTTCGAGCAAGCCCGCGAACAACTGGCGTTTCTCGGCCAGCCACTGCGCACGCTGCCGCCTGGCGAGTACCGCGCCTACCTGGCGCCGGCTGCGCTGGAGGAAATCATGGGCATGCTCAGTTGGGGTGGGTTCTCGGCGCGGGCAATCGCCAGCAAGCAAAGCCCGCTGCAGAAGTTCTATGCCAACGAAGCCAACTTCAGCCCCAACGTGTGGCTGACGGAGCAGGTCAGCGGCTCCTTGAGCCCGGCATTTTCCGACGAAGGCTATCCACGCGATGACCTGGCGCTGATTGCCAAGGGCACGGCCAATGCCCGGTTGGTCAATTCCCGCAGCGCCGCCGAATACGGCGTCACCGCCAACGGCGCCAGCAGCTACGAATACCCGACAGCGCTGGAAATGAAAGAAGGTCACCTGGAGCAAAGGCATGTGCTTGAGGAACTCGGCACTGGCTTGTACATCAGTAACCTGTGGTATCTGAATTATTCCGACCAACCGGCCGCGCGCCTGACCGGCATGACCCGCTTCGCCACGTTCTGGGTCGAGAACGGCCAGATCCAGGCACCGGTCAGCACCATGCGTTTCGACGACAGTGCCTATAGCCTGCTCGGCTCGCAACTGGAAGCCCTGACCCGAGAGCGGGAACTTCTGCTCTCGGCCAGCACCTACAGCCAGCGGGCCACGGCCTCGATGTTGTTGCCGGGGGCGTTGGTGAAACGGTTGACGTTGACGCTGTAGCACCAAGAAGATGGCTTCACCCTCCTGTGGCGAGGGAGCTTGCTCCCGCTCGGCTGCGAAGCAGTCGTAATCCAGGCGACGCGATCTTTCAGGCATACCGTGTTGGCCGGTTGGGGGTGCTTCGCCCCCCAGCGGGAGCAAGCTCCCTCGCCACAAGAGCGTCCTGGCCACGGGTAGCTGTTCATTTTTTTCAAGATCCCTCACCACAGGTAACTGTTCACTTTTCATACAAGAGGTCCCATGCCCAACCGCGCCCCACTCGACGCCGTCACCGCCCGCTGGCTTCCGTGGGTCGTGGCGATTGCTTTCTTCATGCAGTCCCTGGACGGGACCATCCTCAACACCGCCCTGCCCGCCATGGCCAGCGACCTGGCGGAAAACCCGCTGCGCATGCAGGGCGTGATCATTGCCTACATGCTCACCGTGGCGTTGCTGATCCCGGCATCGGGCTGGATCGCCGACCGTTTCGGCACCAAGAAGATTTTCTTCGGGGCGATCCTGTTGTTCAGCTTCGGCTCGCTGCTGTGCGCCTTGTCGAACTCATTGAGCATGCTGATCGGCGCCCGGATCGTCCAAGGCCTGGGCGGTGCATTGATGCTGCCGGTGGGCAGGCTGGTGGTGTTGCGGGCGTATCCACGCTCGGAGCTGGTGCGGATCATGGGCTTCATCACCATCCCCGGCCTGCTCGGCCCACTGATCGGGCCGACCATGGGCGGCTGGATGGTGGAATACCTGACCTGGCACTGGATCTTCATCATCAACCTGCCGGTGGGCGTGATCGGCTGTTACGCCGTGTGGAAGTTCATCCCCGACCTGCGTGGCAGCGAGCGCACGCGGTTCGATGGGCTGGGGTTCCTGCTGTTCGGCGCGGCGATGGTGCTCATCACCATCGCCATGGAAGGCCTCGGTGAACTGCACTTGCCGCACCTGCGGGTGATGTTGCTGCTGTTTGGCGGCATGGCCTGCCTGGCGGCGTACTGGTTGCGGGCCGGGCATGTCGAGAACGCGTTGTTCCCGCCGTCGTTGTTCAAGACCCGGACCTTCGCCGTGGGCATCCTCGGCAACCTGTTCGCGCGCCTGGGCAGCGGTGCCCTGCCGTTCCTCGTGCCGCTGCTGTTGCAAGTAGCGCTGGGCTATTCACCGTCCCAGGCTGGCATGAGCATGCTGCCCTTGGCGGCGGCGGCCATGGTCGCCAAGTCCGTGGCCCGACCGTTGATCGAACGTTTTGGCTACCGCGCCGTGTTGACCAGCAACACCTTGGCCCTGGGCCTGATGCTGGCGAGCATGGGCCTGGTCAGCGAACAGACGCCGTACTGGCTGCTGCTGGCGCAACTGGCGGTGCTGGGGGCGATCAACTCGCTGCAATTCACCGCGATGAACACCGTGACCCTGATCGACCTGGACGACGCCAGCGCCAGCAGCGGCAACAGCCTGTTGTCGGTGGTGGCGCAACTCTCACTGAGCCTTGGCGTGGCCTGCGCCGGCGCCCTGCTCGGCGGTTTCACCGCCCAGGTTGGCAACGATGGCGTGGATACGGTATTGGGTGCGTTCCAACTGACATTCGTGACAGTGGGGATCATGGCGATGCTGGCGGCGACGATTTTCTCGCAGTTGTCACGGGAAGACGGACGGCGGGTGAAGCGGCCGGATGAGCATATCGAGCACTAGCTTCGATAAAGCCAGGTCGCTTTTGTGGCGAGGGAGCTTGCTCCCGCTCGGCTGCGCAGCAGTCGCAAACCAGGCGATGCGATCCTTCAGGTACACCGTGGTGTCGGTTTGGGGGCGCTTCGCACCCCAGCGGGAGCAAGCTCCCTCGCCACAGGGAAATCTGTCCGCTTTGGAACTGCGCCACAGCTCGTCCAGAACGTTCGAAGAAAGTGGCACGAGGCTGCTACACTGCGCGACATTTTGTTTTGCAGGCCAGTCCCGTGACCACCATTGCCACCGCTTTTAATACTTTGCCGCTGTCCGCCGCCATGCTGGCTAACCTCGAATCACTCGGTTATGCCCAGATGACGCCGATCCAGGCGCAAAGCTTGCCGGTGATTCTCAAGGGCATGGACCTGATCGCCCAGGCCAAGACCGGCAGCGGCAAGACCGCGGCCTTCGGCATCGGCCTGCTGAACCCGATCAACCCACGCTTCTTCGGCTGCCAGGCATTGGTGATGTGCCCAACCCGCGAGCTGGCCGACCAGGTCGCCAAGGAAATCCGTCGCCTGGCCCGCGCCGAAGACAACATCAAGGTCCTGACCTTGTGCGGCGGCGTCTCCTTCGGCCCGCAGATCGCCTCCCTCGAGCACGGCGCCCACATCATCGTCGGCACGCCGGGGCGTATCCAGCAGCACCTGCGCAAGGGCTCGCTGGTGCTCGATGGCTTGAACACGCTGATCCTCGACGAAGCCGACCGCATGCTCGATATGGGTTTCTACGACGCCATCGAAGACATCATCCAGCAGACCCCGGAGCGTCGCCAGACCCTGCTGTTTTCCGCCACTTATCCGGTGGGGATCAAGCAACTGTCGTCCAAGTTCATGCGCAACCCGCAGCAAGTGAAGGCCGAGGCGTTCCACTCCGACGCGCAGATCGAGCAGCGCTTCTACGAGATCTCCCCCGAGGAGCGCATGGACGCAGTGGTCAAGGTGCTCGCGCATTTCCGCCCGGCCTCCTGCGTGGCCTTCTGCTTCACCAAGCAGCAGGTCCAGGAGACCGTTGACCATTTGACGTCCAAGGGCATCTCCGCCGTCGGCCTGCACGGCGACCTGGAACAGCGCGACCGTGACCAGGTGCTGGCCATGTTCGCCAACCGCAGCACCTCGGTGCTGGTCGCCACCGACGTGGCCGCGCGCGGCCTGGACATCGACGCGCTGGACATGGTGATCAACGTAGAACTGGCCCGGGATTCGGAAATCCACATCCACCGCGTTGGCCGCACCGGCCGCGCCGGTGAGAAAGGCATCGCCATTAGCCTGGTGGCGCCGTCTGAAGCCCATCGCGCCCAGGCCATCGAGCAGTTGCAGAAGTCGCCGCTGAGCTGGGACCAACTGGACAACCTCAAGTCCCAGGGTGGCGGTCCGCTGCTGCCGGCCATGAGCACCCTGTGCATCGGCGCCGGGCGCAAGGACAAGGTCCGCCCCGGCGACATCCTCGGTGCCCTGACCGGCGATGCCGGAATTCCCGGCGCCCAGGTCGGCAAGATCGCGATTTTCGATTTCCAGGCCTATGTGGCAGTGGAACGCGGCATCGCCAAACAGGCGTTGCAGCGTCTGAACGATGGCAAGATCAAGGGCCGCTCGTTGCGGGTGCGGATTCTCTGATGATGTGACGCAGAGCGTCACAGGATGCATTCCCACGCAGAGCGTGGGAATGATCGTGAGTAAGCTGAGAGGACACCGTTTTGCGCTCTACCGAAGTCGTGATCATTGGCGCTGGCGCCGCAGGGTTGATGTGTGCGCTAACCGCCGCCGGGCGCGGGCGGCAAGTGATGTTGCTGGACCACGCCAACAAGGCCGGCAAGAAAATCCTCATGTCGGGCGGTGGGCGCTGCAATTTCACCAACATGTACACCGAACCTGGCAACTTTCTCTCGCAGAACCCGCACTTCTGCAAATCGGCCCTGGCCCGTTACACCCAGTGGGATTTCATCGCACTGGTGGCCAAGCACGGCGTGCCCTACCACGAGAAAAAACTCGGCCAGTTGTTCTGCGATAACAAATCCAGCGACATCCTCGGGATCCTGCTGGACGAGTGTGACCAGGCCGGCGTGAGCTTGCACCTGGACACCTCAGTCCAACAGATCGAAAAAGCCGAAAGCGGTTACTTGTTGCAAACCACCCTTGGAACCATCTGCTGCCAATCCCTGGTGATTGCCACCGGCGGGCTGTCCATCCCAACCCTGGGCGCCACCGGCTTCGGTTATCAGGTGGCGAAACAGTTTGGGCATCAGTTGCTGCCAACCCGCGCCGGGCTGGTGCCGTTCACCATCACCGATCAGCTCAAGGCCCTCTGCACCGAGCTTTCCGGCACGTCGGTGGATTGCCTGGTCAGCTGCAACGACCAGAGTTTTCGCGAGAACATTCTGTTCACCCATCGCGGCCTGAGCGGCCCAGCGATCTTGCAGATTTCGTCGTTCTGGGAGCCGGGCGACACGGTGCAAATCAACCTGCTGCCCGACCACGACGTGCCGCAATGGCTGCAACAGCAACAGGCCGAACGCCCCAACAGCGAACTCAAGACGCTGCTGGGCGAGCTGTTCACCAAAAAAATGGCCAACCTGCTGGCCGATACCTGGTTCGTCTCCAAACCGATGAAGCAATACACCCACTCGGAGCTGGCCGACATCGCAGAGAAACTGGCGAGCTGGAACGTGATCCCTGCCGGCACCGAAGGCTATCGCACCGCCGAAGTCACCTTGGGCGGCGTCGACACGCGGGAAGTCTCGTCCAAGACCATGGAATCGCTCAAAAGCCCAGGGCTGTATTTCATTGGTGAAGTGCTGGACGTCACAGGCCATCTGGGCGGATTCAATTTCCAATGGGCCTGGGCTTCCGGCTATGCGGCGGCGCAGTACGTCTGACCTCACCTACATTGAGCCTGCCTCTGTGGCGAGGTGCGTCATTGCATCCCGGAACACTTTTTGCTGTCGCAAGTGATCGCCGCCATTGCATCGGCGTCATTACTGCCTCAATTTAGCGTCATTGCCCGTCAGGCCCTTGCACTTCATGTCATCGACCTCGTTTAGCCAATCCTTGCGTCGCCTCTGGGCGTTGGACAAATTCAGTTATAGCGTGCGGGTGTTCATCGCCCTGACCGGCAGCATGGGGTTGTGCTGGTATCTGGATCAGATGGCGCTGCTGATCCCGCTGTTCCTGGGCATCATCGCCAGCGCCCTGGCCGAGACCGACGACAGTTGGCAGGGCCGTCTCAATGCGCTGGCCGTGACGCTGGTCTGTTTCACTGTCGCCGCGCTGTCGGTGGAGTTGCTGTTTCCCTACCCAATCCTGTTCATCATCGCCCTGGCCCTGGCGGCTTTTGGCCTGACCATGCTCGGCGCCTTGGGCGAGCGTTATGGCGCGATTGCCTCGGCCACCCTGATTCTTTCCGTCTATACGATGATCGGCGTGGATCAGCGCGGCGGCGCGATCACTGATTTCTGGCATGAGCCCTTGCTGCTGGTGGCCGGCGCCGCGTGGTATGGCCTGCTCTCGGTGCTGTGGCATGCGTTGTTTTCCAACCAGCCGGTGCAGCAGAGCCTGGCGCGACTGTTCCGCGAACTGGGGCGCTACCTGAAACTCAAGTCATCGCTGCTTGAGCCGATCCGCCACCTGGATATCGAAGCCCGACGCCTGGAACTGGCCCAACAGAACGGCCGCGTGGTCGCCGCGCTCAACAACGCCAAGGAAATCATCCTGCATCGCGTCGGCAATGGCCGGCCGGGCTCGAAAGTCAGCCGCTACCTGAAGTTGTACTTCCTCGCGCAGGACATCCACGAACGCGCCAGTTCTTCGCACTATCCCTACAACGCCCTGGCCGAAGCTTTTTTCCACAGTGACGTGCTGTTCCGCTGCCAACGCCTGCTACGCCAGCAAGGCAAAGCCTGCCAGGCACTGGCCGAGTCGATCCAGCTGCGCCAGCCGTTTGTCTACGACGACAGCTTCGCCGAAGCCTTGAACGATTTGCACGCGTCCCTTGAGCATCTGCGCATCCAGAGCAACCCGGCCTGGCGCGGTTTGCTGCGCTCGTTGCGGGCCTTGTCGGTAAACCTCGGCACCATGGACCGCCTGCTCAGCGATGCGAGCAACCCCGACGCCCTGGCCGACGCCACCGACAGCAGCCTGCTGGACCGTTCGCCGCGCAACCTCAAGGACGTCTGGCTGCGCTTGCGCACTCAACTGACGCCCACCTCGTTGCTGTTCCGTCATGCCCTGCGCTTGCCCCTGGCCCTGAGCGTGGGTTACGCCATGGTGCATCTGATCCACCCGTCACAGGGCTATTGGATCATTCTCACCACCTTGTTCGTCTGCCAACCCAACTACGGCGCCACCCGGCGCAAGCTCGGCCAGCGGATCATCGGCACCGCCATCGGCCTGACGGTGGCCTGGGCGCTGTTCGACCTGTTCCCGAACCCGCTGGTGCAGTCGTGTTTCGCCATCCTCGCCGGGGTGGTGTTCTTTACCAACCGCACCACGCGCTACACCCTGGCGACAGCGGCAATCACCATCATGGTGCTGTTCTGCTTCAACCAGGTCGGCGACGGCTATGGACTGCTGCTGCCAAGGCTGTTCGATACCTTGCTTGGCAGCCTGATCGCCGGGTTGGCGGTGTTCCTGTTCCTGCCTGACTGGCAAGGTCGGCGACTGAACAAAGTGCTGGCCAACACGCTGACCTGCAACAGCATCTACCTGCGCCAGATCATGCAGCAGTATGCGGCGGGCAAAAGCGACGACCTGGCCTATCGCCTGGCCCGACGCAACGCCCACAACGCCGACGCGGCGCTATCAACCACGCTGGCGAACATGCTGATGGAGCCGGGGCATTTCCGGAAGGAAGCCGATGTGGGGTTCCGCTTCCTGGTGCTGTCCCACACCCTGCTCAGCTACCTGTCGGGGTTGGGCGCCCACCGGGGCACCGAGTTGCCAGCGGATGTTCGCGAGCAACTGATCGATGGCGCTGGCGTGAAACTGGCGACGAGCATCGATGAAATCGCCCAGGGCCTGGCGAGCAAGCAACCGATTGCCATCCAGAGCGACGAAGAAGAAGCCCTCGCCAGTGAGCTGGAGCAAATGCCCGATGAAATCGACGAGGGCCAGCGGCTGGTGCAGACACAACTGGGTTTGATCTGCCGCCAACTGGGACCGTTGCGCACACTGGCAGCGCACCTGATCAAGGACACCAGCGAAGCATGAAGACTTTGGGCCGGGCACCCTACATCCCGTGCGCCTTCAGCAGTCGCGCATAACTGCCATCGGCTTTCATCGCCGCGATCTCCCGGTCAAACCCAGCCACGATTTGCTCGTGCTCGGGGTTCTTCAGGCTGACCAGGATATGCAGGCTGTTCTGGCTCAACGGCTTGGGCAGGAATTCCACAGCGTTACGCACCTTGGCAGATTCACGACTCAGGTAATAACGGGCGACGTATTCATCCTCCAGGGTCAGCTTCACCCGGTCGGCGACCAGCATGCGAACGGCCATCGCAAAGTTGTGCACGGGGACTTTTTGCACCTGCCCATCCTCATCGAACGCTTTTGAATAGGCGTAACCGCGTACCACCGCGATGGGAAACTCGTACAGTTGTTGCAGGTTATCGAAGTCAATGTCCGCGTCCTTGCGCTTGATGAAGCGCACGCGATTGAGCAGGTATTCGGCCGAGAACTGGCCCACATGGGTGCGCTCCTCGGCATACCAGGCGTTGATCAGCACGTCATAGCGTCCTTCGCTGATGCCCAGCATCGCCCGGGCCCAGGGCACCTGCTCGAAGTCGCTGGCATACCCCGCCCGCGCCAGCGCAGTGGTGACAATATCGGTCGCCAAGCCACCGTTGACCAGCGTCGAGTCGGTAAAGGGCGGCCAGGCATCGGCGACCAAGCGCAGCTTTTGCGCGCAGGCGTTGTGGCTCAGCAACAGCAACCCGACCAAAGCAAGAGCTCGATGCAATCGCGGCATGCCAAACATCCTTGACGGGTTCAAAGCCCGGTTTGTTTTTAGCCCGAAACTCAAGGGATACCCTGGGATATCCGGTCCTAACGTTAGCTCATCGAAGCCGCTGCGCAGTGAAGGATTGAAGATTACACAAAGAAGACAAACTCGCGACACATCGATGATGGCATTTTGACCTTTATCGCACATTTTCCGACAAACCGCAGAAAGACATCCAAGGCCAAGGCGCCTAATATCGGCATCAAGTTCTCAAGGAAATTCAAAATGGAAATCGAATGGGTCTGCAAACATCACAGTGACCTGAACAAGGAACAGCTATACGCCATTCTAAAACTGCGCGCCGACGTCTTTATCGTCGAGCAGAACTGCGCCTACCCGGACGTCGACGGACTGGATCTGGAGGGCGATACGTGCCACCTGATGGCATGGCAGGACAATCACCTGGTGGCCTACCTTCGCCTGCTCGACCCCCATTCGCAGAACAGCGATGTGGTGATTGGCCGGGTCGTCATAGCGCCCAACACCCGGGGTCAGGGGCTGGGGCACATCCTGATGGAACAAGCCCTCAAGCAGGCCGAAAGGCACTGGCCCGGGACGTCGATCTCATTGTCGGCCCAGGCGCATCTGCAAGGGTATTACGGGCGGTATGGGTTTGAAGCGGTAGGTGTCGAGTACCTGGAAGATGGGATTCCACACATCGGCATGCACCGACCTTAAGGCTCACAAAGGCGCCAACGCTGCCATTCCCCAATTCCTCAGGGATACTCCAGCACCGCTTTGATCCGAGCCAGATTCTGCTCGATCCACCGCCGATCAATGGCGCCCCAGTCGCGAATCCGGTAACGCCCGGCATGGTTCCGGGCGCCCTGCTCTTGCTCGAATTCGCAAGTGATGTCCAGGTCAGCCAGTGCCGCGACAGTATCCTGGGCGGTGCGCCGGGGCATGCCGGTGGCCTCGGTGAGGGCGGGGATGTTACTGGCCGTGTCGCTGTCGATCAGGTACGCCACATACAAGCGGCGGTAGAAGCTGCTCTTGGTCTTGCTGACGTCCATTCGGTCATTCCTTGTCTTGTTGCAAATCCCGCCAGGTGAGGTAAACCCGCAAGTCGAATTCCACTTGGTGGTAGCCCGGCAGCATGTGCTCGCACAATTGATAGAAGGCCTTGTTGTGGTCCGACTCCTTGAAGTGGGCCAATTCGTGCACCACGATCATCTTCAGGAATTCAGGTGCCGCGTCCTTGAACAACGAAGCGATACGAATTTCCTTCTTGGCCTTGAGCTTGCCGCCCTGCACTCGCGACACCGCCGTGTGCAAGCCAAGCGCGCGATGAGTCAGGTCGAGGCGATTGTCGAACAGCACCTTGTCGATTGCCGGGGCGTTACGCAGATATTGCTGCTTGAGGTCCAGCGCATAACCGTACAAAGCCTTGTCGCTCTGGATCGGATGGCGGCCGGGATAACGCTCGCGCAGGTAATCACCCAATCGATCCTGGGCAATCAGTTGTTGCACCTGGGCTTGCAGGGCGGCGGGGTACGCCTGGAGGTATTTGAGCACGGTCATCGGGCGGCAACACAATCAATGAGGCCGCCAGTGTAGCGAATTCAGGCCTGCACCGCGCTCCAGTCGAACGGCCGCGCAAAGGCGTCGGTGTCCTCGGCCATCAAGGGCCGCGCGACGAGAAAGCCCTGCACGTATTCGCAGCCGTGGTCCTTGAGCCACTGATATTGCGCCTGGGTCTCGACCCCCTCGGCGATCACCCGCAAGCCTAGATGAATGCATAAATCAATCACTGAGGCGGCCAGCGCGGCATCCCGTGGCGAGTCCGGCAAACGGGCGATCAAATGCCGGTCCAGCTTGAGCGTATCGAGTTCCAGGTCGCGCAGATGCGTCAGCGAGCAGGGGCCGGAACCGAAATCGTCCAGCGCGACCCGCACCCCCAAGTGGCGCAACAGCCGCAACTGCTTATGGGTCTCGTCGGGGTTGCGCATCAGTGCATCCTCGGTCACCTCGACCTCCAATTGCCGAGGCTTCAACGCATGGCGCTCCAGAACCTGACGCAGTTCGGTCACCAGGTTGGGCATGCCGAACTGGGTGCTGCTCAGGCTCACCGCCAGCACCAGGTCATCGGCGAAAAAGCGTTCCCAGACTTTGCGCTGGGCCGCGCTGCGATGGTAAATCCAACTGCCAAGCCGACTGATCAGTCGCGCCTCCTCCAGCAAGGGCAGGAACAAGCCCGGAGGCACATCGCCGACGCTCGGATGCTGCCAGCGCAACAGCGCCTCGAACCCGCGGATTCGCCCGTCGCGAATGTCCACTTGCGGCTGATAGACCATGTTGAAGTCACGGTTCTCGATTGCCGAGCGCACGCTTTCTTCAAGCATCAACCGTGAACGGGCTCGACCGTTCATTTCGTGGTCGTAAAAACGATATTGCTGGCGACCGGCACGCTTGGCTTCGTACATGGCAATGTCGGAGGCGCGCAACAAACCATCCAGATTGGAGCCGCAGTCCGGGTAGGTCGCAATACCGATACTGGCGCCCAACGCCACGTCCATGCCTTCGATCTGCTGGCAGACCGAGACGCGCTCGATGAGCTTTTCGGCAATCTTGGCTGCTTGCTCGGGCACTTCCAGATCCAGCAAGGCCGTGAACTCATCACCGCCCAGTCGCGCCAGGATGTCGAACGGACGCAGGCAAGCTTTCAATTGTTCCGACACCCAGCGCAACACTCGGTCGCCGGCATCGTGTCCCAGGGAATCATTGACGCGCTTGAAGCCATCGAGGTCCAGGTACAGCAGCACCCAGTTGCTTTCCGACCGTTCGCTGCGCATCAACAGGTTTTCCGCCGTCTGATAAAACCCCCTGCGGTTGAGCAAGCCAGTCAGCGGGTCAGTAACGGCCTGGAATTCGAGCTGCTGATGCAAGTGACGAACCACCGACATGTCCTGGAGCGTCACCACTATGGCCTTTTGCTCTGACGACAACGGCGCGCAAGACAAGGCCACCGACACCTGCTGGCCGGGCGCGGTACGCAACACTGCGTCGTGCAGGCGCCAGGTTTCACCCCGCTGATAAGCCGTATGAATCTGCGAACCCGCCCAATCGGGAATGTGGGGTTTCTGCAGGAAATCCAGGAACGCCCTCCCTTGCAGCAGGTCGGCGGTGGCGTTGAGCAAACGGCACGTGGACGGGTTGGCGAAACGGATGCACCCACTCTCATCCACCACCAGGATGCCTTCGGCGGCGTTGTCCAGTACCGAGGCGTTGAAGGCCCGGGCGGCTTCCAGATCCTGGCTCAGGCGCTGCAAGGCCCGGCGATTGCGCTGGTGCTCCAGCAAGGCATGGACCTTGGGCTTGAGGATTTGCGGGTCGAACGGCTTGAACAGATAGTCCACCGCGCCACTGGCATAGCCCTTGATCACGGCATCCTGGGATTGCTCATTGGCCGTCAGGAAAATAATCGGCGTAAGCCGCGTCCGCTGGCTGCCGCGCATCAGGCGCGCGACTTCGAAGCCGTCCATGTCCGGCATCTGCACATCCAGCAGCACCAGGTCGATGTCATGTTCAAGCAGTAGGTTCAAGGCCTCGACCCCGGAGGCCGCGGTCATGACCTGCCAATCCGGGCGCTGTAACAGCGCTCGCATGCTGAGCAGGTTTTCAGGGTAATCATCAACAATTAGCAGGACAGAGCTGTCTTCGCCAAACGGGGGTTGCGCGCATTCCATGCTGCTTCTCTTATCGGACGCCATGTCCGCCTTATAGAGCCAGGCGGACAACATACAGTGATCTCACTCTAGACCGGCTTTCTGAAAAGCAGTAGGTGTCAACACGCCATCACCCAGGCAAAGCCCGAAATAGCCGACTAACGGTCACCCTGCTTAGGCACAAAAGCTGCAGTGACATCCACGACAGTCAATTGACGTCAAACATTCGCCGCACGGTCAACAATAAAAGCCCTATCCAGCGTTTCGAGACGCTTCAAAGGGCGGTTTAAAGCCTCCCGACACGGCATACACCCTTTAAACATCCCGATACGCAGGACTTGGACATGATCGATCTCGCAACCTGGAACTTGAGCATTCCCGAAGGCGCCCCACCGGCGACCATTCAAACCTCCCAATTGGTTCAAGGCTTCAAGAACCAGTACTTCAATGCTGAAACCGGCACTGTGTTTTTCTGGGCGCCAGTGACAGGCGCCACGACGGCCAATGCTATTTACCCACGCAGCGAACTGCGCGAAACCAACAGCGACGGCACATTGCGCAATTGGCTTTATCCGGCGGCGGATAACAAGCTGGCCGCCACCTTGACCGTCGGCCAAGTGCCCAGCACCGGTAAGTTGGTGATTGGCCAGATCCACGCCAAGGACAGCACCAGTCCCATGGTAAAGCTGGAATACCAGTACAAGACCTACAGTTCCACCGGCAACATCGTCGCCAAGGTGCGCATGCGCCCTGATGATGCAGCGGGCCAGGTCATTACCATTGCCACGGGCATCAAGCTCAACCAGCCGTTCTCGTACCTTATCCACCTCAACCGTGCAGGTCTCTTGACCATCAGCGGTGCCGGTTATCAGTGGAGTGGCACGATCAACAGTACCTGGAGCAACAAGCCGCTGTACTTCAAGGCAGGTGTCTACGTGCAGGACAACACCGGCTACGTCACTGAAGGCGGCAAAGTGACGTTCAGCATGCTGGATATCGATCACAACCTTTAAAGCCGCTTTTTTCAAGGCCTCGCAGCAGCACGGATCGCTGCTCGCTTGCCTTCCCCTTAGGCTTCGCTCCAGCGCATAAAGACGTTGATAGCGGCAGTGCCATAAGGCCATCGTTCAAACTGATTTCCCTCTAGCCGACTAACGGTCATCCGTCTCGGGCACAAAACCGTCAATCGCCACTCTGACGGACTGTTGACGCCAACCCTCCGCCGTACGAACGTGCCAAATGTTCGCCGCCGCACTCCCATTGGCGTCTGTAAACGCGCGTCTTAGAGCCTCCGGCTGTGGCGTAAATCATTTCTTCTTCTCAGAAAGGATCCGAACATGGTCGATCTTGCCACCTGGAACTTGAGCATCCCCGAAGGCAGCCCGCCGAAGACCATCGAAACACCTCGATTGGTGAGCGGGTTCAGGGACAAGTATTTCAACTCCGAAGGCAGCACGGTCTATTTCTGGTCACCCGTCACCGGTTCCAAGACTGAAAATGCGATCTACCCGCGTAGCGAATTACGCGAAACCTATAAAGACGGCACCCTGCGCAACTGGCTGTACCCGGAGGCCGACAATCAATTGCGCGCGACGCTGGTGGTCAGTCAGGTTCCCAGCAGCGGCAAGATTGTCATTGGCCAGATCCATGCCAAGGACAGCAACAAGCCCATGGTAAAGCTTGAATACCAGTACAAGGATGCCAGCGACACCGGCAACATCGTCGCCAAGGTGCGCATGCGCCCCAATGACAGCAAAAGCCGGGTTATCACAGTGGCGACCGGCGTGAAGCTCAATCGAGCCTTTTCTTATCGGATCCACCTCGATCGCACCGGCGACTTGGGCATCACTGCTGCGGGCAATAGTTGGTACACGACCATCAGCGCCACCTGGAAGGTCAAACCGCTGTATTTCAAGGCGGGGGTGTATGTGCAGGACAACACGGGCTACACCAGCGAGGGTGGCAAGGTGACGTTCAGCAAGTTGGATATCGATCACAACACGTGAGATTTCACGTCCTAAAATCTCGTAGAATTTACACCCTGTGGCGAGGGAGCTTGCTCCCGCTGGGCTGCGAAGCAGCCCGCTTTTCCGCCAGACCCACCGCATGCACCAGTTTTACGGCGACTGCGCCCCCGAGCGGGAGCAAGCTCCCTCGCCACGGGGGCCGGTGCGCTCTGTGCCTTACGACTCATTTCTGCACCAATGGCTTCCCCCGGAACCGCAACGGTGCCGAATCATGAAGCGCGGCAAGCCGACCCGAATCCCACTCCCTTTGCATACCGTCCAGCAACTCTCCATCAATTCGATGCCCACCGCTCGCTAATGCCTGGCTCATGGCATCGGCGATTCGTTCGATGATCAAAGCGGGCTTATCAACTTTGCAATGCTTGCGACCGAACTCGATCAATTGCTTGCGATCAGGATAATTTTTTACCTTGTTCATCTTGATCGCCAATGTGCGATCTACCAGCGAGCGGCCAGACTTGGGGTTGTAGTGTTCATAAACCGTGGTGGTGGTGACATCAAACACCGGCGCCAACCGCACGCTTTCTGGCGCGTCCGGATGCGTATAGATAACACCAAAGTTTTTTAGATGAGCGTCGCCGTTGCGCACCATGACCGAAAGGCACACTGAAGAAAAAAAGCGCTCCAACTCGCGAACCGGTTCAGCGTGACGGCATACATGCTCCACTACTGCGGCAAGAATTTCGTAGCTTTGGGAATATTTGTAGTTGTCGTGAGGATCTTTGTGTAGGCCGAGCAACACAGCCATGTCCTCAAACCCCAACCGTCCGGAAGGGGTCAGGTCAAACCTCTCCATTACAAACAACTCGCCGTTTTCCGAGAGCCAGAATGACGGCGTTTCAAGCCCTGCCAGGCGAGCCGCCTCTAGACAAAGAAATTCGTTTTGCGCCAGATGGGCATACTCCTCTGCACCGGATTTAACGATCAGATCAGAGCTGAGCATGGTTTTTTGATCACCCGTCAGCTTGTCCAAGTCAGGCACGAGTACCTTGGGCTGCACGCCCGAAATACCCGACTCGAAATACGTATCGACCAGAAAATCAAAGACGCTTTGTGAGACGTCTGCCAACAAGATGTCCTTTAGTCCGACTTGAGCACGAACGGGGTGCAAAGCCTCGGTAGGATTTACATAGCTAAGCCGTCCGATTTGATTGCCGCCTATCACCGACAGCAGGCGCATATCATCCACTTGCATATGCCTGGCCATCCGGCGCTTGATCTGGTCCGCCAGAAAACCCTCAGGCACATTCATGTCGAATATCGGATGAAGGATATTGCTGACTGAAGGCGTGGGGTCATAGGGCATGACCAGTGAAACCTCCCGAGGTGCCTCGGCACTGGCATAAGCAAACGAGAATTGCGAACCTTTGGACAAGTCGCCGCTATAGCCTTGTGGTGTCATGACATTGAGCAGCTTGATCCTACTCATCATGCTCCACCAGATCCGCAAGGGATTTGAGGTCGATGCGTTTATCGACGATTTCCAGTGCCATCCCCAATGCCGACACGACCCGAAACAGGGTGTACACGGCCACGTTTTCGCCGGCTTCAAGGTCGATGATTGTCTTGCGATTGCAATTGGCTTTTTCGGCGAGCCGCTGTTGGCTATAGCCTTTTGCGCGGCGTAGCGTGCGCATTCTTTCGCCTAAAGCGGAAGGATTGAGTATCAGCATAATGTCCACCACAACGGACTTTTTACGAAAGAAAGCTGAGCATGTCCTTTATAGCGGACATTTCAAGTGTCTTTTGACCACCCGTTTTTTAGCAAGCGAGAGGTAACGCTCGGCATGCTGACTGCTGATCACACTACAGAAACTCTGCTTCTGAAAATCTCGTAGGAAACTGCCCGTTGTGGCGAGGGGATTTACCCCCGCTGGGCTGCGAACCGGCCCCTCTTCTCACCAGACCTACCGTATGCACCGGTTTTACGGCGGCTGCGCCCCCGAGCGGGAGCAAGCTCCCTCGCCACAGGGGCGGTGCGTCCTACAGGGTCGATTTTGGCCTCGAAAATTTCCTCTATAGTTCGGTGGGTCTGCTGGCTTTGGTCAGTGGACGAGGGTTTCGCAGCCCGTGTGAGTTAGAATCACGACCGTCAGAAATCGACATAGGCCTCTCCTGCCGACGTCGGCTTTTCATGGCGGCTGTGTGTGGGAGATCTTCGGGTCTGCCGGGCTTCTAACTCCTCGGTCTGCGAACCCGCACATGGCTGCCACCCAATTTGTTTCGCAGCGAACGGTGGCAAATACTTTTTCTTGAGTTAGAGGTTTGTCATGAAAGCCGAACAATTGCTCAGCCGCTTCACTCCACTCACGCCGATCGCCACCACCCACCCCGTCCTGTTCATCGATAAAACCGCCCCACTGACCGAGCTCCACGCCTGCGCCAGCGAACGCTTGCATGCCACGCTCGACTACTTGACGCTCATGGCCTGCGCCACCCTGCGCGATTCGGCCGCCGGTGACTTCAACACTCTCACCAATGTTGCTCGGATCCTGATCCAGGATGTCACCGACGTGTTTGGCGTCATTGAACAACGCGGCCTCGAAGACCAATAAAGCCCTTCCGGCGAAAGATGATCACCCTAATGAAATGCGATACCACCAAGAGCCAGGTCGGCTATAAGGCCGCCTCGCGGTGGACGTTGATCTCGGCGCCCCGTTAACCACGATGGCCGAACGCAGGCATTGCGCAGTGGGCATCTCGGCATGGATGCCGGGATAGCCGCGCTGGGCCATGGATGGCCCTTCGCGGCGGCCCACGGAGCAATGCCGGAGTGAGGGCATGCCGAGCCCTAGCGAGGCACCGAGTGGTGGGGCAGAAAGCGTTTTGCTTACTTTTGACTGGGCCGGCTTCCGGGCTTCTCAAAAGTGAGCCGCCGTAAGGGCGGAACCCTAAGCAGCCCTCACCCAAAAAACGGATATACACCCAAATCCCAAACACAAAAAACCCGCATCACTGCGGGTTTTCCAAACAACGCTAAACCATCAATTAACCTTAGCGTTCAACTCACCCTTCAAATACCGCTGATACATAGCTTCCAAAGAAATAGGCTTGATCTTCGAAGCATTACCCGCCGTACCAAACGCCTCATAACGCGCAATACACACATCACGCATCGCCGTCACCGTCGCGCCAAAGAACTTACGCGGATCAAACTCGCTCGGATTGGTCGCCATCAACCGACGCATCGCACCAGTGGAGGCCAGACGCAAATCGGTGTCGATGTTGACCTTACGCACGCCGTACTTGATGCCTTCGACGATTTCTTCAACCGGCACGCCGTAGGTTTCCTTGATGTCGCCACCGTACTGGTTGATGATCGCCAGCCACTCCTGCGGCACCGAGGACGAGCCGTGCATCACCAAGTGGGTGTTAGGGATGCGTTTGTGGATTTCCTTGATGCGGTCGATGGCCAACACGTCGCCGGTAGGTGGCTTGGTGAACTTGTAGGCGCCGTGGCTGGTGCCGATGGCGATGGCCAGGGCGTCGACCTGGGTTTTCTTGACGAAGTCCGCGGCTTCTTCCGGGTCGGTCAGCATCTGGCTGTGGTCCAGCACGCCTTCGGCGCCGATGCCGTCTTCTTCGCCAGCCATGCCGGTTTCCAGCGAGCCGAGGCAACCCAGCTCACCTTCCACCGAAACGCCGCAGGCGTGGGCCATGGCGACGGTCTGCTGGGTGACGCGTACGTTGTACTCGTAATCGGTCGGGGTCTTGCCGTCTTCGCCCAGGGAACCGTCCATCATTACCGAGCTGAAGCCCAGTTGGATGGAGCGCTGGCAGACGTCAGGGCTGGTGCCGTGGTCTTGGTGCATGCACACCGGGATGTGCGGGAATTCTTCGATCGCCGCAAGGATCAGGTGGCGCAGGAACGGCGCGCCGGCGTATTTGCGGGCACCGGCCGAAGCCTGGACGATCACCGGGGAGTCAGTCTTGTCAGCGGCTTCCATGATGGCGCGCATCTGCTCAAGGTTGTTGACGTTAAAGGCTGGGACGCCGTAGCCGAACTCGGCTGCGTGGTCCAGCATCTGACGCATGCTGATAAGTGCCATTGTGTGTGTCTCTCCCGGTCGAGGGTCGTTAATCGTGCCAGCCTGCCGGAGCGGCGGCGGCTATTCAAGTCATTGCCGGTCGGGCTGGCCCGGCCTGCGTGTTCGGTGTTGCAAAAATCGTAGCGCTTGCATGGGGCCTTGGAATCGGTTCAGTCAGCCTTGCAGCCACGCCCAATCAAGTCATTGGTAGCGACCCAATACGCCAGGCCTTCCTGGCCTTTTACGTGAAACGCCAGCATGTCATCACTGTACAGCGAACCTTCAGCGCCCGGTTCCAGCTTGAGGTGATAGACCTTCTCGGCGCCTCCCAGGCGTACGTCGACTTCCTTGTGAGCGGCGTCGGCATAACGCCAGAGCACCTTGGCCTCGCTGTCACACGTCCAGCTCGTCCAGCCCCCTACGGCAGGCTCGGACGACTGCAAAAAACCCAGTTGCGAGCAACCGGCCAACAACGCCAATGCCACAACGGCGATAAAGCCTTTCATCCGTGTTCCTCGGCTGACGGCCCGCGCCGCCCGCCCTGAGTTAAGAGTCTGACCCGTCAAGGGCAACCATGTTCCTTGACCGGCGCTTGCGTCTCGTATTTATCCAGGCCGTCCGGGCCGGATCGCTTGTTCAGCACCGGGTTGGTCTCGGCCTGCCAGTCAGCCTGGTAGCAGCCATCCTCGGGCGTTGGCGCCGCGGTATCGGGCGCCGTGGCTTCCGGGCTGCTCGCGCAGGCCGCCAGCAATGTCGCGGCCATCAGCGTCATGAACGTCTTGACCATCGGAACACTCCTTTGCCTGGTCAACGTTGCCTCAGGCCTTGGCCCGGCTTTCCAGGACTTCCACGGCCGGCAACACTTTGCCTTCGACGAATTCGAGGAACGCGCCGCCACCGGTAGAAATGTAGGAGATCTGCTCGGCCACGCCATATTTATCGATGGCCGCCAGGGTGTCGCCGCCGCCAGCGATGGAGAACGCGGCGCTTTCAGCGATGGCCTGAGCCAGCACCTTGGTGCCGTTGCCGAACTGGTCGAACTCGAACACGCCGACCGGACCGTTCCACAGGATAGTCTTGGAAGACTTCAGCAATTGGGCAAAGTTGGCGGCGGTTTGTGGGCCGATGTCGAGGATCATGTCGTCCTCGGCCACGTCGGCGATCAGCTTGACGGTGGCGGTGGCGCTCTCGGCGAACTCCTTGGCGACGACCACGTCCACCGGCAGCGGCACGCTGACCTTGCCGGCGATTTCACGGGCGATGTCCAACAGGTCCGGCTCGTACAGCGACTTGCCGACTGGGTGACCGGCTGCGGCGAGGAAAGTGTTGGCGATACCGCCGCCGACGATCAACTGGTTGCAGACCTGGCTCAGGCTGTTGAGCACGTCCAGCTTGGTGGAAACCTTGGAGCCGGCAACGATGGCGGCCATCGGTTGGGCCGGAGAGCCCAGGGCCTTGCCCAACGCATCCAGCTCGGCTGCCAGCAGCGGGCCGGCAGCGGCGATTTTGGCGAATTTCGCCACGCCGTGGGTCGAGCCCTCGGCACGGTGAGCGGTGCCGAACGCGTCCATTACGAACACGTCGCACAGGGCGGCGTATTGCTGGGCCAGTTCATCGGCGTTCTTTTTCTCGCCCTTGTTGAAGCGCACGTTTTCGAACAGCACGACGTCGCCGGCCTTCACGTCGACGCCGCCCAGGTAATCAGCCACCAGCGGCACTTCGCGGCCCAAGGCCTTGCTCAGGTAATCAGCGACAGGCTTGAGGCTGTTTTCGGCTGAAAACTCGCCCTCGGTCGGACGGCCCAGGTGGGAGCAGACCATCACGGCCGCGCCTTTTTCCAGGGCCAGCTTGATGGTCGGCAGCGAGGCCAGGATACGCGCGTCGCTGGTGACAACACCGTCCTTGACGGGGACGTTGAGGTCTTCGCGGATCAGTACGCGCTTACCTTGCAGATCGAGGTCGGACATCTTCAACACGGTCATGGGTCGCAATTCCTGGGTAACTGTTTAGAGAGCAGGTTTATTGGAAGCTATTTGCAGGTAATGCTCGGCAACGTCCAGCATTCGATTGGCAAAACCCCATTCGTTGTCGAACCAGGCCAGGATGTTCACAAGCCTGGGCCCGGAAACGCGGGTTTGGCTGGCATCGACGATGGCCGAATGTGGGTCGTGGTTGAAATCACAACTGGCATGGGGCAACTCGGTGTAGGCCAAAAGGCCTTTGAGCGGGCCGCTGGTGGCGGCTTCGCGCAGGATCCGGTTGACCTCGGTGGCGTCGGTATCGCTCACGGTCTGCATCGTAATGTCGAGGCAGGACACGTTGACCGTCGGCACCCGCACGGCTTTGGCCTGAATTCGTCCCGCAAGTTCCGGCAACAGCCGTTCGATGCCGCGCGCCAGACCAGTGGACACCGGGATCACCGACTGAAAGGCCGAACGGGTACGACGCAAGTCCTCATGGTGGTAGGCGTCGATCACCGGTTGATCATTCATCGCCGAGTGGATGGTGGTGATCGACACATATTCCAGACCAATGGCCTGGTCCAGCAGGCGCAACAGCGGCACGCCGCAGTTGGTGGTGCAGGACGCGTTGGACACCAGCAGCTCTTCGCCGGTCAGGCAATCCTGGTTCACCCCGTAGACGATGGTGGCGTCGACATCCGCTTCGCTGGCCATCGGCTGGGAGAACAGCACCCGTGGCGCGCCGGCAGCGATGAAGCGCTGGCCATCGTCGCGGGTGTTGTAGGCACCGGAGCATTCAAGCACCAGATCAACGCCCAGGGACGCCCAATCAATGCCCTCGGGGGTGGCGCTGCGCAGGACCTTCACGCAATCGCCATTAATATGCAGACAATCGCCCTCGACCCGCACTTCGCCGGGGAATCGGCCGTGGGTAGAGTCAAAGCGTGTCAGGTATTCGATGCTGGCCATGTCAGCCAGGTCATTGATCGCCACGATTTCGAAACCGGCCGAGGCCCCTCGCTCGAACAACGCACGCAAGACGCAACGACCAATGCGGCCGTAGCCGTTGAGTGCAACTTTGTAGGGACGCGGTTGGGGCATGGGGTTCTCTGATCGGGTTGAACCATTGAGGCAGTGTCGTCCGGGCCAGCACTATCGCAGGAAAGCCCGCTCCCACGAGGCCGGTAAAAACCGTGTGGGGGCGAGCTTGCTCACGATAGCGTCAGAACAGACAACCTGTTTACGGATCAGTCTTCCAGCAGTTCTTCAGCCTGACCCAGGATATTTTCCAGGGTGAAGCCGAATTCCTCGAACAGCGCTGGCGCAGGCGCCGATTCGCCGTAGGTGGTCATGCCGATGACGCGGCCTTCCAGGCCAACGTACTTGTACCAGTAATCGGCGTGGGCGGCTTCAATGGCAATCCGCGCGCTGACTTGCAGCGGCAGCACGGCCTGCTTGTAGCCGGCATCCTGGGCATCGAACACGCTGGTGCACGGCATGGACACGACGCGCACGTTGCGGCCCTGCGCGGTCAGCTTGTCAAACGCCTGAACGGCCAGGCCCACTTCCGAACCGGTCGCGATCAGGATCAGCTCAGGCTCGCCGATGCAGTCCTTGAGCACGTAGCCGCCGCGGGTGATGTCGCTGATCTGGCCAGCATCGCGTTCCTGATGCTGCAGGTTCTGACGAGAGAAGATCAGCGCTGACGGACCGTCGTTACGCTCGATGGCGTATTTCCAGGCCACGGCCGATTCCACGGCGTCGCATGGGCGCCAGGTGTCCAGGTTCGGCGTGCAGCGCAGGCTCGCCAGTTGCTCGATCGGCTGGTGCGTCGGGCCGTCTTCGCCCAGGCCGATTGAATCGTGGGTGAACACGTACAGGATGCGTTTTTTCATCAGCGCCGACATGCGCACGGCGTTGCGGGCATATTCCATGAACATCAGGAAGGTCGCGCCGTAAGGCACCAGGCCGCCGTGCAGGGCAACGCCGTTCATGATCGCGCTCATGCCGAACTCGCGAACGCCGTAGTACATGTAGTTGCCGCTGGCGTCCTCGGCGCTGACGCCTTTGCAGCCTTTCCACAGCGTCAGGTTGGAACCGGCCAGGTCGGCCGAACCGCCCAGCAGTTCCGGCAACAGCGGGCCAAAGGCGTTCAGGGTGTTCTGGCTGGCCTTGCGGCTGGCGATGGTCTCGCCCTTGGCCGCGACTTCAGCGATATAGGCAGAAGCCTTCTCGGCGAAATCGGCCGGCAGTTCGCCGCTGAGGCGACGTACCAGTTCGTTGGCCAGCTCAGGGAATTCGGCGGAGTAGGCAGCGAAACGCTGGTCCCACTCGGCTTCGGCCGCACGGCCTTTTTCCTTGGCGTCCCATTCGGCATAGATGTCGGCCGGGATTTCGAACGGACCGTGCTCCCACTTCAGCGCGGCGCGGGTCAGGGCGATTTCCTCGGCACCCAGTGGCGCGCCGTGGCAATCTTCCTTGCCTTGCTTGTTCGGCGAGCCGAAACCGATGGTGGTCTTGCAGCAGATCAGGGTCGGCTGGGTGCTCTTGCGAGCGGTCTCGATGGCGATCTTGATTTCTTCAGGGTCGTGACCGTCGACGTTGCGGATCACCAGCCAGTTGTAGGCCTCGAAACGCTTCGGGGTGTCGTCGGTGAACCAGCCTTCGACTTCGCCGTCGATGGAAATGCCGTTGTCATCATAGAACGCGATCAGCTTGTCCAGGCCCAGGGTGCCGGCCAGGGAGGCGACTTCATGGGAAATGCCTTCCATCATGCAGCCATCACCCAGGAACACGTAGGTGTGGTGATCGACAACGTTGTGACCTGGACGATTGAACTGCGCGGCCAGGACTTTTTCTGCCAAGGCAAAACCCACGGCATTGGCCAGGCCCTGGCCCAATGGACCGGTGGTGGTTTCCACGCCCGGGGTATAGCCATATTCCGGGTGACCCGGGGTGCGGCTGTGCAGCTGGCGGAAGTTTTTCAGGTCATCGATCGACAGGTCATAACCGGTCAGGTGCAGCAGCGAGTAGATCAACATCGAGCCGTGGCCGTTGGACAGCACGAAGCGGTCACGGTCAGCAAACGCTGGGTTGCTCGGGCTGTGCTTGAGGTAGTCGCGCCACAGCACCTCGGCGATATCCGCCATACCCATGGGGGCACCGGGATGGCCGCTGTTGGCCTTTTGCACGGCATCCATGCTAAGGGCACGAATGGCATTGGCACGCTCACGACGGCTGGGCATCGCTGATCTCCTGGGTTTTGAATAACGAAACTGAAAAAAGGCGAGCATTTTCCCTCACCCACCCGCCTTGGGCAATCAGATAGTCGTCCAAAGGCGATATTTGCGGCGGATAACGTCGCATTAGTTGGGTGAAACCTTTCCGCTGATGGTGGGTAGAGTCACGCCTCCTTCGGGAAGTGCCATTTATCGAGCAATATCAAAACTTTTTGATATTGACCTTGCGATGGGCCAGACCGGTCACTAGACTGCCGCCCATGAATTTACGCGTGCCTTCCATTCGCCATGACGATTGCGATGAGCTGGCGGCCCTTTGCAAGGCCGGCGGCGATCCGTTGCGGCTCAATGTATTGCGCGCCCTGGCCAACGACTCGTTCGGCGTGCTGGAACTGGCGCAGATCTTTGGTATCGGCCAATCCGGCATGAGCCATCACCTTAAAGTGCTGGCCCAGGCTGACCTGGTAGCGACCCGCCGTGAAGGCAATGCGATTTTTTATCGCCGCGCCCTGCCCCATACCGATCTCCTGGGCGGCAAGCTGCACGCCGCGCTGCTGGAGGAAGTGGATGAGCTGGATCTGCCGATCGACGTGCAGGCGCGCATCGCCCAGGTACACGGGCAACGGGCCGCAGCCAGCCAGGATTTTTTCGCACGGGTGGCAGAGAAATTTCGCGCCCAGCAGGATTTGATCGCAGGACTGCCGCAGTACCGTGACAGCGTTGTGGCGCTGCTGGACAAATTGAGCTTCGGGCCGAGCGCCACGGCCATTGAAGTCGGCCCCGGCGACGGTGCTTTCCTTCCGGAACTGGCGCGGCGCTTCGGCCAGGTGACGGCGCTGGACAACAGCCCGGCCATGCTGGAGCTGGCCCGCCAGGTGTGCGAGCGTGAGGCGCTGGCTAACGTCAGCCTGCAACTGGCCGACGCCCTTAACGGCGTGAACCTGCGGGCCGACTGTGTTGTATTGAATATGGTGCTTCATCATTTTGCCGCGCCGGCCGATGCGCTCAGGCACATGGCCAACCTGTTGCAACCGGGCGGTAGCCTGTTGGTGACAGAGTTATGCAGCCACAACCAGAGTTGGGCCAAGGAGGCCTGCGGTGATCTATGGTTGGGGTTTGAACAGGACGATCTGGCCCGTTGGGCCACCGCTGCGGGCCTCGTGCCCGGGGAAAGCCTCTATGTAGGCTTACGTAATGGTTTCCAGATTCAGGTCCGCCATTTTCAGCGACCGGCTGGCGACACTCACCATCGGTAACTTGTAGGAAAACATCGAGATGAGCGAATACTCCCTTTTCACCTCCGAGTCCGTGTCTGAAGGGCATCCGGACAAAATCGCCGACCAGATTTCTGATGCGGTGCTGGACGCCATCATTGCTGAAGACAAGTTCGCCCGCGTGGCGTGCGAGACTCTGGTGAAAACGGGCGTGGCGATCATCGCCGGCGAAGTCACCACCTCGGCCTGGGTCGACCTGGAACAGATCGTTCGCGATGTGATCCTGGGCATCGGCTACAACAGCTCCGACGTCGGCTTCGACGGCGCGACCTGCGGCGTGATGAACATCATCGGCAAGCAGTCCCCCGACATCAACCAGGGTGTCGACCGCGCCAAGCCGGAAGACCAGGGCGCTGGCGACCAGGGCCTGATGTTCGGCTACGCCAGCAACGAAACCGACGTGCTGATGCCGGCACCCATCACCTTCTCGCACCAGTTGGTCCAGCGTCAGGCCGAAGCCCGCAAATCCGGCCTGCTGCCTTGGCTGCGCCCGGACGCCAAGTCGCAAGTGACCTGCCGTTACGAAGGCGGCAAGGTCGTTGGCATCGACGCCGTCGTGCTGTCGACCCAGCACAACCCGGAAGTGTCCTACAAAGACCTGCGCGAAGGCGTGATGGAGCTGATCGTCAAGCACGTACTGCCTGCCGAACTGCTGTCCAAGGACACCCAGTTCCACATCAACCCTACTGGCCAGTTCATCATTGGCGGCCCGGTGGGCGACTGCGGCCTGACCGGTCGCAAGATCATCGTCGACAGCTACGGCGGCATGGCCCGTCACGGTGGCGGCGCGTTCTCCGGCAAGGATCCATCCAAGGTTGACCGTTCAGCCGCCTACGCCGGTCGTTATGTCGCCAAGAACATCGTGGCCGCCGGCCTGGCCGAGCGTTGCGAGATCCAGGTTTCCTACGCCATTGGTGTCGCCCAGCCTACGTCGATCTCGCTGAACACCTTCGGCACCGGCAAGATTGGCGATGACAAGATCATCAACCTGGTCCGCGAAGTATTCGACCTGCGTCCATACGCGATCACCACCATGCTCGACCTGCTGCACCCGATGTACCAGGACACCGCAGCCTACGGCCACTTCGGTCGTACGCCGCAGACCAAGACGGTGGGTGACGACACGTTCACCACGTTCACCTGGGAAAAGACCGACCGCGCTGACGCCCTGCGCGCCGCTGCCGGCCTGTAATACCCGCGACAATGAAAAGCCCCTGGCGACTGAGTCGCCAGGGGCTTTTTTGTATCCGCTGTTCAGGCCCGCCGCGCCACCAGCAAGAACGAAGCCGCGCTGGCCAACAACCCCGCGCACATCCGATTGAACAGCCGCTTGCCGCTCGGCCGGGCAAACAGTCGCCGCGCATAAATACCCATGTAGCAGTACAAGCCGATGGCAACGCATTCCAACGCCAGGAAAAGCCCGCCGAGCACCGCGAATTGCTGAGTGACGGTGCCGGAGCGATCAACGAACTGCGGCAGGAACGCGGTAAACAGCAGGATCGCTTTCGGATTGCCAATCGCCACCAGGAACTCCTGGCGCGCCAGGCTGGCCACGCTCATGGAGGTCATCACCGCGTCGCTGTCGGTTTCAGGCTGCGCCCGCCACAACTGCACGGCGAGAAAGAACAGATACCCGGCACCGACGAGCTTGATGCCCAAAAATAACAACTCGGAAGTGTGCAGGACAGCGGTCAGCCCCACTGCCGCCAAGGCAATCATGATCGCAAACGCCAGCAACCGGCCGACGCCGCCACTGCACGCCCGGACGAAGCCATAGCGGGAGGCGTTACTGATGGACAGGAGGTTGTTCGGCCCCGGCGCCATGTTCAACGCAAAGCAGGCAGGGATGAAAACAGCGAGGGTCGTCAGGTCCATCGGGGCGCTCCTGGCAGCGACGAGTCGAAGGCCCATTCTGCGCCGGTCGCCGAGGGGTTCAAGGGACAGTTGCGCGACGAATTCATACCTCAACTGTACCGCCGCGACTTCGCCATCAGGCTCCGCAAAATCCGGTAACGCTCCAAGTCTCGCGACTTCCCAGACAATGACTAGCCTTCAGGTACTCAACCAAGCAAGGATGCTTCGATGCCATCGTTTTTTCATGTACTCGCCTGCCTGCTATTCGTCACTGTCCCCGCGGTCGCCGCGCCCTGCCCCGACTGGCCCATCGAGCGTGCCAGAGCAGAAATCGCCGCGCTGCAACGGCAAATAGACACTTGGGACGACAGTTATCACCGCCTCGGCCGATCCCTGGTAGCCGACGAACTTTATGATCAGTCCCTCGAACAGCTGGAACAATGGCGCACTTGCGTGAACCTCGCCGCGCCCACGAATCCGCTGCGATCAGCGGGCGGGAAGGTGGCGCACCCGATCGTTCACACCGGCCTGGAAAAACTCAAGGACGCCGACGCAGTGGGAGCCTGGCTACGCCATCGAGAAGATGTCTGGATCCAGCCGAAAGTCGATGGCGTGGCAGTGACTCTGGTCTATCGGGAAGGGCGCCTGCAGCAGGCGATCAGCCGTGGCGACGGCAAACACGGGCATGACTGGACCACGAATGCGCGCAAGATCGACGCCATTCCGCAGCAACTGAGCCAGCCTTTGAGCGTGGTCGTCCAGGGCGAGTTGTATCGGCGCCTGGACGACCATGTCCAAGCCGTCAGGGGCAGCTTGAACGCCCGGGGGACCATGGCGGGCCTGATGGCGCGCGGCAACCTGACGACGCACGATACGCAATATATCGGCCTGTTCGTCTGGGACTGGCCCGAAGGGCCGGACACCTTGCCCGAGCGGATGACCGCGCTGAATGAGCTGGGCTTCGCTGATACCCTGGACTACAACCAGCCCGTCCGGCACCTGGCCGATGCCGAGCACTGGCGCAACCACTGGTATCGCACGCCGCTGCCCTTCGCCACTGATGGAATCGTCCTGCGCCAGAGCCGCCGTCCATCCGCCGACCGCTGGCAGGCCAAGGCGCCTTTCTGGAGCGTGGCCTGGAAATACCCATACGCCCAAGCCCTTGCCGAAGTTCGCAAAGTGAACTTCAAGGTCGGTCGTACCGGACGCATCACGCCCGTGCTGGAAATTGAACCTACCCTGCTCGACGACCGAAGGATCCGCCGGGTGAGCGTCAGTTCGCTCAAGCACTGGGAGGAGATGGACGTGCGCCCCGGCGATCGGGTTGCGATCAGCCTGGCCGGCCTGACGATCCCGCGACTCGACGCGGTTGTGCTGCGCAGCCTGGAGCGCCAGGACGTCATTGCCCCTGCGGCGGCCGATTATCACCTCTTGAGTTGCTGGCAACCGACGCCCGGCTGCGAGAGCCAATTCCTGGCACGCATGGATTGGCTCAGTGGCAAGCACGGGCTCGCCCTGCCTCATGTCGGCCCGGGCACCTGGGAAAAACTGCTGGTCGCCGGGCGACTCGACGGATTGCTCGATTGGTTGACCCTCGATGCCGCCGAGCTTGCTACCATTGCCGGCTTCGGCGAACGCAGCAGTACTCAACTGCTTGCCAGCCTGGACAGCGCCCGGCATCGACCGTTTCGCCAGTGGCTCAAGGCCCTCGGCCTGCCGCCTACCGCACAGGCCAGGCTGGACGGACCGTGGCAGGCATTGGCCGAGCGCAGCACCGAACAATGGCAAGCCGAGGCCGGCATCGGGCCGGGACGCGCCGCGCAACTGAGCGCTTTTTTTCGCGACCCGCAGGTGCTGGCCTTGACTGAAACACTACGCACCGCAGGGGTCGATGGCTTCTAATTCAGGCCCCGCGCGGTTGAACCCAAGGGGCAGGCATGCGTCAAACAGCGCATCTGCCCGACCGCCCGCGTGTCTTTATACGGAGTTGCTATGAATTTCCTGCCCCCTGTT
Organism: Pseudomonas marvdashtae; assembly: GCF_014268655.2. Lineage (NCBI taxonomy): Bacteria > Pseudomonadati > Pseudomonadota > Gammaproteobacteria > Pseudomonadales > Pseudomonadaceae > Pseudomonas > Pseudomonas marvdashtae. The sequence goes on along the minus strand of NZ_JABWQX020000001.1, from coordinate 257,576 downwards.
GCCCTGCTGGTGTTATGCAGCGCCATGGCTACCTCTTCATTGGCGGATGAGCAAACCCCGGAGCTCACCGGCTGCGCGGCCAAGCGCCAAGGCATCATCAACCAGATCAAGCAGGCCAAGTCCCGAGGCAATCAGGATCAGCAGGCGGGTCTCGAAACGGCACTGAGCGAAGTCACAACCCATTGCACCGACGCGTCCTTGCGCAAGGAGCGCGAGAACAAAGTGCTTGAGGCCAAGCATGAAGTCAGTCGCCGCCAGGCCGACCTGGAAAAAGCCATGAAGAAGGGCGACGCGGAGAAGATCAACAAGCGCAAGGACAAACTGGCGGCTTCCCGCAAGGAACTGCAGGAAACGGTGGATGAGTTGGACAAGTAGGCTGTGAGCTGCCCCTAATCAATGATCCCGAAACTCCTTGTGACAGGCACTGCACGCATCTTCGACCTGTTGCACCGCCGGTCCCAACTGACTGGCTCTGTAGGGCTGGACCTTGCTGGCCACCACCAACTCAGCGGTGGCGGTCTCAAGGCTACGGGCCAGCTCCTGGAAACGCGCCTGTTTTTGCCAGACCTCGTCCAAAGCGCTGGTGTGGTCCTGCTCGCGTACCGGTGGGAAGTGCTTCCACGGCTCGCGGGACAGTTGATCGAGTTTTACCGCGCCTTCGGCGAAACGTGCGCCGTCGAATGGAATACGTCCGCGCAGCATGCCACCCAACTCTTCGTTGGTCTTGAGCATCTGTTTGAAAATCGCCTTGCGCTGGCCCAGCGGGGAGTTAGGGTCGACGCCACCGCAGGCGGACAACACCAGGCAAGCCAGCACGACCATGGAAAATCGTCTTACAAACATCTTGGCCTCGGAACGGGAAACGGCCGTTAGTATCCTCCGGGGCGCGGGCAAAGACCAATGGCCCTATCAACAATACGGGTTGTCGAGCGCCTGACCGCGCTCAACGACTGCAAAGGAAAATTTCATGAACAGCCGCTTCAAGCCCTGGCAGAAAAGCCTGGCGTTGACCCTACCGCTGATCGCATTACTGGCAGGCTGCAATCGCGGTGAAAAGACCGAAGAGCCGAAGACCCACGCCCTCGCCACTTATGTCAGCGCACCGTGGGAGGCGCTGCCTTCGGTCTCCGACGAAGACTTGCTGGCCGGTTTCGGTTCCTGGCGCAGCGCTTGCACCCGGCTCAAGGCCGACCCGAACTGGGGCCCGACCTGCGCGGCCGCGGCCAATGTGCCGCAGACCGCATCGGCCGTACGCAACTTCCTGAAAAAGCACCTGGACGTCTATGGCCTACGCTCGGGCGACAACAGCCCCAACGGCCTGATCACCGGCTACTACGAGCCGGTCTATCCCGGCAGCCTCACCCAGACGGCTACTGCAAATGTCCCGGTGTACGGCGTGCCAGAGGACATGATTGTCGTTGCGCTGGACAGCCTCTACCCCGAACTCAAGGGCAAGCGCCTGCGCGGTCGCCTCGAAGGCCGGGTGCTGAAACCCTACGACGACGCGACTACCATTGAGACCCAAGGGGTGAAGGCGCCAGTTATCGCCTGGCTGACGGACCCGATGAACCTGCAATTCCTGCAGATCCAGGGTTCGGGGCGGATTCGGCTCGATGACGGCCGCCAGGTGCGCATCGGCTACGCCGACCAGAACGGCCACCCATATCGGCCCATCGGCCGGTGGCTGGTCGAACAGGGCGAGCTGAAGAAAGAAGACGTGACCATGGGCGCCATCAATGCCTGGGCCAAGGCCCACCCGGAGCGGATTCCCGAGTTGCTGGGGAGCAACCCCAGCTATGTATTCTTCAACCGCAACCCCGACAGCAACGAAGGCCCTCGCGGCTCGCTGAACGTACCGCTCACCGCTGGCTACAGCGTGGCGGTGGATCGCAAGGTAATCCCCCTTGGCAGCCTGTTGTGGCTATCCACGACTCGCCCCGATGGCAGCGCCTTGAACCGCCCCGTCGCGGCCCAGGACACCGGCGGCGCGATTACCGGCGAAGTACGGGCCGACCTGTTCTGGGGCACCGGCGAGGCTGCGGGGCAACTGGCCGGGGACATGAAGCAACAAGGACAAATCTGGATGCTCTGGCCCAAGGGCATGGCTTTGCCGCAAGTGCCGCAGGTGGCGAATGCGATCACTGCCAATCCCTGAGGATTGGAGTCGATGGGCGGGACCCCGTCGCGAGCTTATCGCGATGGGGACCGCTCAAACGCTTACCTCTATAAACCCGCTTCAGACCGAAACAAAGAAGAAACTCAGTACCAACCCCACCCCGACGAACCACACCAGCGAACGCAGGATTGCCCAGTCCGCCAAGTAGCAGATGATGTACAGCAGCCGACTGGTGATGAACAACACGGCAAGCACGTTGATGGTCACCAGCTCGGCGTTGCCGGCCAGGTGCGCGACGATCACGGCGGCAGCAAAAAACGGGGCGATCTCGAAGCTGTTCAATTGCGCGGCGTAGGCACGCCGGGGTGCGCCTTCGAGCGCGTCGAGGAAATCCCGGGGATCGTGGTTATCCTGCAGCCTGTATCTGCCGCCCGCCTTGGCGATGCCGATACACAGGTAAGGCAGGATAAAAGCGATCAACACACACCACAGGGCTACCGTCATACCGCACTTCCTTTTTGAGTTTTTTAGAAAAATCGAGCGTGAGGCACTGGTCAGAGTTTCATCACCAGCATGCCAATCAGCACCAGTGCGCAGGCTAAGAGCCGTGGCCGGCCAAAAGGTTCTTTAAGGTAGCGCATGGCAAAGACCACAACCAGGATCACCCTGATCTCCCGCAGCGCCACCGCATCGGCGATTGAGCCCAGTTGCATGGCCCACAGCTCCGCAGCGGTTTATACTGCTCCCGACCACGCCGCACTCAGTTGCGCATAAGCCAATTCCAATAACTCTGCTGCTGCCCGTTTCGTTCGAATCGGAGCATCGGCATGCGTATGGCTGATCAGAGCGTCAAGACTACAGACAGAGACCCTGCGCATGCCACTCGCCTTGCTTGCTTTGGCCGTTGCCGCTTTCGGCATCGGCACGACTGAATTCGTCATCATGGGCCTGCTGCCCGATGTCGCCCGTGACCTGGGCGTCAGCATTCCCCAAGCCGGGTTGCTGATCACCGGCTACGCCTTGGGCGTGGTGTTCGGCGCGCCGATCCTGGCGATCGGCACCGCCAATATGCCACGCCGGGCAACGCTGCTGGGCATGACGCTGATGTTCATTCTCGGCAACGTGCTCTGCGCCCTGGCGCCGAACTACGTCACGCTGATGGCCGCCCGGGTCATTACCGCGCTGTGTCACGGGGCGTTTTTTGGGATCGGCTCGGTGGTGGCGGCCGGGCTGGTGGCGCCGAACAAACGGGCCCAGGCGATCGCGATGATGTTCACCGGCCTGACGTTGGCGAATGTCCTGGGCGTGCCGTTGGGCACGGCGCTGGGCCAATACGCCGGCTGGCGGTCGACGTTCTGGGCGGTATCGGTGATCGGCGTGATCGCAGTCATTGCCCAATGGGTCTGGTTGCCCAAGGAAATCCCCATGGAAAAGGCCAACCTCGCCAGCGAGTTCAAGGTCCTGGGCAAGGTCAATGTGCTGCTGGCGCTGGGCATGAGCGTGCTGGCCTCTACCAGCCTGTTCAGCGTGTTCACCTACATCGCGCCGATCCTGCAGGACATCACCGGCGTGAGCCCTCACGGCATCACCGTCATGCTGCTGTTGTTCGGCGTCGGCCTCACGGCGGGCAGTTTTCTTGGTGGGCGGTTGGCCGACCGGCGCCTGCTGCCATCATTGGTAGGCATGGCGCTGGCCGTGGTGCTGGTGTTGGCCGCGTTCAGCCAGACCAGCCAATCGGTGATTCCAGCGGCGATTACCCTGGTGCTGTGGGGCATCTTCGCCTTCGCCCTGTGCCCGATCCTGCAATTGCTGATCATCGACCAGGCCCATGAAGCGCCGAACCTCGGCTCGACGCTGAACCAGAGCGCCTTCAACCTGGGCAACGCCGCCGGCGCCTGGATCGGCGGACTGGTGGTGGCCAGCGGCGCCAACCTGGCCGACCTGCCATGGACCGGCGCCCTGGTCGGCGGGCTGACCGTATTGACTGCGCTGTACTTTATTTATCGGCAGCGTCGCCTGAGCGCCGCGGCAGGCTTTGCCGAGTGAGAGGGGTACTGAGGGGAACGTTGGTCTCGCTGCGCACCTGCGCGTGGCTGATCAGGGCAAAGATGAAGCTGCCGCCGATGATGTTGCCCGCCAGGGTTGGCGCGGCGAACACCATCCAGAAATCCTCCCAGGACAACTGGCCGGCAAACACCAGATAGGAGACCTCGGCCGAGCCGACGACGATGTGGGTGAAGTCCCCCAGCGCCATGAGATAAGTGATAAGCACAATGATCCACATCTTGGCGCTTTCCATAGAGGGGATCATCCACACCATGGTGGCGATCATCCAGCCGGAAATAATGCCCTTGGCGAACATCTGGCCGGTGTCGTTTTCCATGACCTTGCGACCGATTTCCAGGAACGCCTGGTCGGTGCGCTGATCGAAAATCGGCAGGTGCAGCATCACATAGGCCACCAGCAAAGTGCCGCACAGATTGCCCACCAACACCACACCCCATAGCCTGAACAAGCGGCCGAAGTTGCCCAACGTTGGCTTGCTCATGATGGGCAGCACGGCGGTCAGGGTGTTTTCGGTAAATAGCTGCTGGCGCGCGAGGATCACCGCCAGGAAGCCGGCGCAGTAGCCAAGACTGGCAATCACTTTAAAACCTTCGTGGTCCGGCAGCCGCGAGTTGAGCAACCCCATCGCCATGAGCGACAGTCCCATGGTCAAGCCGGCCGCCAGCGCCGACCACCAGAGCGCGGCGACGCTGCGTTCCAGCTCCTGATTGCCCTGGGTGCGGATGATTTCATGCAGCACTGCCGCCCGTGGCGGCTGGTTGCGGTCGACCTCGTGCTGTTCCTGTGCCGAGAGGTCAGGGGTCTTGCCGTCTTCGTGAGTGTCCATACAGCTCCTGAACCGGTGGCGTGATGTACCTACGACACGCGGCGTTCGGAGCTGTTCAGTGGTGCCGGGAAATGACCGGCGCCTGTTACACCCCCGGCCTTATTCGACAATGTCGCCCTTGAACTGATCCTTGACGTACTTGATCTCCGTCCGACCATGGGGCGCGGGCAAGCCGTCTTCGCCGAGATTGACGAACACCATCTTCTCCACTGTCAGGATGCTCTTGCGGGTGATCTTGTTGCGCACTTCGCACGTCAGGGTGATGGACGTGCGGCCAAACTCGGTGGCGGTGATGCCCAGTTCGATAATGTCGCCCTGGCGCGAAGCGCTGACAAAATTGATTTCAGAGATGTACTTGGTGACAACGCGCTGGTTACCCAGCTGGACGATAGCGTAGATCGCCGCCTCCTCGTCGATCCAGCGCAACAGGCTGCCGCCGAACAGCGTGCCATTGGGATTGAGGTCTTCGGGCTTGACCCATTTGCGGGTGTGGAAATTCATGATCACTCCTGAGCGTCTGGCCGATGAATGCCGGCATCATGGCAGACCGGGCGGGAAGGCTCTACGTCGCCAGGGCTATAACGATCATTGGCAATTTTGATTTGCCGACAGAAACCCTTTGGAAGATCCGATTAGCCCGTTATAATCGCCACCGCTTTGCCGGCCCACGCTTTGGGTCGTTCCCGCCACCTGTCCGAGGGGCGCTGCAGCAGGCTCGACCTGTCAGGCTCGGATGGGGCGTTGTTTGTACGGGGCTCCCCGCACAGGCACTAAACGCACAACGGCGCCCATTCGCATACATTACGAATGGAGGCTCTTCATGAGCGCTGTTATCACGCCTGCTGCTTTTACCGACTACAAAGTCGCCGACATGTCCCTGGCTGCCTGGGGCCGTCGCGAGATCATCATTGCCGAATCCGAAATGCCAGCCCTGATGGGCCTGCGCCGCAAATACTCTGGCGAACAGCCATTGAAGGGCGCAAAAATCCTCGGCTGCATCCACATGACCATCCAGACCGCCGTGCTGATCGAAACCCTGGTTGCCCTGGGTGCCGAAGTTCGCTGGTCCTCCTGCAACATCTTCTCGACCCAGGACCAGGCCGCCGCGGCCATTGCCGCTGCCGGCATCCCGGTTTTCGCCTGGAAAGGCGAGACCGAGCAAGAGTACGAGTGGTGCCTGGAGCAGACCATCCTCAAGGATGGCCAGCCGTGGGAAACCAACATGATCCTCGACGACGGCGGCGACCTGACCGAGCTGCTGCACAAGAAATACCCGGCCGTGCTGGACAAGGTCCACGGCGTGACCGAGGAAACCACCACCGGCGTACACCGCCTGCTGGACATGCTGGCCAAGGGCGAACTGAAGATCCCGGCCATCAACGTCAACGACTCGGTGACCAAGAGCAAGAACGACAACAAGTACGGCTGCCGTCACAGCCTCAACGACGCCATCAAGCGCGGCACCGACCACTTGCTGTCCGGCAAGCAGGCCCTGGTGATCGGCTACGGTGACGTGGGCAAGGGTTCGGCCCAATCCCTGCGTCAGGAAGGCATGATCGTCAAGGTGTCGGAAGTCGACCCGATCTGCGCCATGCAAGCGTGCATGGACGGTTTCGAGCTGGTTTCGCCGTTCATCGACGGGATCAACGACGGCACCGAGGCCAGCATCGACAAGGCACTGCTGGGCAAGATCGACCTGATCGTCACCACCACCGGTAACGTCAATGTCTGTGACGCCAACATGCTCAAGGCCCTTAAGAAGCGCGCCGTGGTCTGCAACATCGGTCACTTCGACAATGAAATCGACACCGCTTTCATGCGCAAGAACTGGGCATGGGAAGAAGTGAAGCCGCAGGTCCACAAGGTGCACCGCACCGGCGCCGGCAGCTTCGACCCACAGAACGACGACTACCTGATCCTGCTCGCCGAAGGCCGCCTGGTTAACCTGGGCAACGCCACCGGTCACCCAAGCCGCATCATGGACGGTTCGTTCGCCAACCAGGTCCTGGCCCAGATCTTCCTGTTCGGCCAGAAATACGCCGACCTGTCGCCGGCCCAGAAAGCCGAGCGCCTGACCGTGGAAGTGCTGCCGAAGAAACTCGACGAAGAAGTCGCCCTGGAAATGGTCCGCGGTTTCGGCGGCGTGGTCACCAAGCTGACCAAGCAACAGGCTGACTACATCGGCGTCACCGTCGAAGGCCCGTTCAAGCCGCACGCTTATCGCTACTGATCGGCTCGGCTCCCCCGCGTGGGAGCCGGCTCCTTGTGGGGCGCGAGCTTGCTCGCCCCCACTCAAGCCTGCGTGCCTCACCGGCCTATGAGTTTCCAAGGATATGACCATGTCCCAAGAACGCCGCTACAGCTTCGAGTTCTTCCCGACGAAAACCGATGCTGGGCATGAAAAACTGATCGCCACCGCCCGCCAGTTGGCCAGCTACAACCCCGATTTCTTCTCCTGCACCTACGGCGCCGGCGGTTCGACCCGTGACCGCACGATGAATACCGTGCTGCAGCTCGAAAGCGAAGTCAAAGTCCCGGCCGCTCCGCATCTGTCTTGCGTGGGCGATAGCAAGGATGACCTGCGCAACCTGCTGACTCAATACCAAGCCGCCGGCATCAAGCGCATCGTGGCCCTGCGCGGCGACCTGCCGTCAGGCATGGGCATGGCCAGTGGCGAGCTGCGTCACGCCAATGAACTGGTTGAGTTCATTCGCGAAGAAACCGGCGAACACTTTCACATCGAAATCGCCGCGTACCCGGAAATGCATCCCCAGGCGCGCAACTTCGAAGATGACCTGCGCAATTTCGTGCGCAAGGCCAACGCCGGCGCCAACAGTGCAATCACCCAATACTTCTTCAACGCCGACAGCTACTTCTATTTCGTCGAGCGCGTTCGCAAGCTGGGTGTCGAGATCCCCGTGGTACCGGGAATCATGCCGATCACCAACTACAGCAAGCTGGCGCGTTTCTCCGACGCCTGCGGGGCAGAAATCCCGCGCTGGATCCGCAAGCAACTGGAAGCCTACGGCGACGACACATCCAGCATCCAAAGCTTCGGTGAAGAAATCATCACGCAAATGTGTGAGCGTTTGTTACAAGGCGGTGCGCCGGGGCTGCATTTCTATACCCTGAACCAGGCCGAGCCCAGCCTCGCGGTATGGAATAACCTCAAACTGCCGCGTTAACTGACTTAATGCAGTGGTACAAAAAAGGCCCTGGCAAAAACCAGGGCTTTTTTTTACACAAACATCTGGAGGATTGCGTTAGATGCCTAATGGCCACAGGTCAACGACCCCACAACTCATTTATCTGGTCTACGGGGCCGAGACTTATCACCAGGAAGCGGTATTCAGCATCGCCAGCGCTCTGGCGGGTCTGCGCGAGACCCCAGGTGAAGCGCTGGAAATCCAGGTGTTCACTGACAATCCCGCGCCCTACGACGGTTTGCCGGTTCGGCTGCGCCCGCTGGACAACGAAACGCGCCAAGGCTGGATCGCCCCGCACGGCTATCATTTCCGAGCCAAGCACGTCGTCCTGCAGAAGGTGCTCGAAGAGCATGAACTGGCACTGCTGATCGACACGGACACCTTTTTCCATTGCTCGCCCCTGGCTCTCTTCCAGCGGATCAAGCCAGGTACGCTGCTGTGCAACGCCTTCGGCTTGAACTATGGCGCCAACAAGGATGCTGGACTGTACCTGACGCTCGCCAAGCCCCTGCAACAGCGGCAACTGGCCGACGATGCCATGCCTTTGCTGAACTCGGGTGTGATCGGTCTCTACGCAGCCGATGCGGCAATCCTGGACCAATCGATCGCCCTGATGGATGAGTTTTATGTGCTCGCGAACGGGGCTTACACCCTGGAAGAGTTCTGCCTGTCGGTGGCGGCCTATCGCAAGGTCCAGGTCAGTGAATGTCCGGACCTGATCCACCACTACTGGAGCCGCAAACAGCTGTTCCGTGCCAAGACCAAAGCCTGGTACGACAAACATCGCGCAGCGCCGGTTTGCCAGTATGCGCTGGATGAAACACGGCAAGTCACCGCCGTCCTGCCCCGCCCGCCTACCCTTCAACGCTTGGCGTACAAAGTCATTACCGTGGCGTTACCGGGCCATAAACGCCAGTTCATGCGTGAAATCCTGTATGGCTGCTACCCTCACCCGAACCCCTTCGATCGGGCCTGCGGCCCGGTCTGGTGGGAAAAGGCGCTGGAGAACGTCGAACATCGACTGAAAAAACCCTTGCAGGATCATGAGCTCAAACAGTGGCTCAGCCATCCCCTCATACGATGCGTGCTGGGCGAGCGCCGCGAAGCCATCTATCGACACTTGATGCAGACAAAAGGCAATTAGTGCCCTGCATGACCGATGCCGGGCACGAAGCCACGCGCCAGAGCGCTCTAGCTATTTGATGAGCTCTCGTCGTAACCTCCGGCCATGCCCGTAGTCGTCCAGTTACTGACAGCCCTCCTTCTCTTGTGCCTGAGCGTCGCCGCCCAGGCCGAGAAGTTGCGCATTGTCACCGAACCCTGGGCGCCCTATGTCTATGAAGAAAATGGCAAGACCCTGGGCCTGGACTATGAAACCACGGCCATCGTCTTCAAGCGCCTGGGCATCGACGTGGAATGGCAACTGCTGCCCTGGAAACGTTGCCTGGCGATGTTGGAACAAGGGCTGGCGGACGGCGCGCTGGACATCTTCCGCAGCGACGAGCGCGATGCCTTGCTGCTCTACCCCAGCGAACCGCTGTCGGATGTGGAGTTCGTCATGTTCTACGCCAACGCAAGGCCCCATCCGTTTCGTAGCCTCGAGGACCTGGACGGGCTGACCGTCGGCACCTCCCCCGGTTATCTGTACAGCCAGGCGTTCAGGGAATCGACCCGATTCAAACAAGAAGCGGCGCCCACCCACGAAGCCAACTTCGGCAAGTTGCAACTGGGCCGGATTGACTTGCTCATCACCGATCGCCGGGTCGGCCGGCATGTGCTCAAGGCGCTGCAACTGGGCGACCAGATTACCGAAAGTCCAACGGTCGTGAGCCGCCAAAGCCAATATCTGGCGGTGCGGCGCGGCGCCGGCATGGATCTGCTGGTGCAACGCTTCGGCGCAGAACTCAAGCGTTTCAAGCATGAGCCCGCCTATGCCGAACTGAGCGCCCGCTATGGCGCCGGCCCAGCGGCCAGGACGGCGCAGCCCGACACGGTGCCACGCTGAAATACACCGTTGAGCAGCAGGAAAGCGGCGCACGGCGATTGCTCTGTTATACTCCGGCGTTCCCGCCAGGCTCACGCCCGGACGCCCGGTCTTGCAAAAGGCATCCCGACACCGCTACAGCGCAGCTTCCAGCCCGCGCGAGCCCTGTCCGGATCCGTCTTCCAGACCCGGCGGGACCGGACGGGATGTGGTCTTCGATTGACCCCATTCGCGCCAGGCAAGACTATCCCTTTGGGCCAGGCCCTCACTAAAAACAGGATTACTCATGTCCTTTGCTTCCCTCGGTCTCTCCGAGGCTTTAGTCGGCGCCATCGAAGCCGCCGGCTACACCCAGCCTACCCCGGTGCAACAGCGGGCTATCCCCGCCGTGTTGCAAGGTCGCGATCTGATGGTCGCCGCGCAGACAGGTACTGGCAAGACCGGCGGTTTCGCCCTTCCGATCCTGGAGCGGTTGTTTCCCAACGGTCACCCAGACAAATCCCAGCGTCACGGCCCGCGCCAACCGCGCGTACTGGTCCTGACCCCTACCCGCGAACTGGCGGCCCAGGTACACGAGAGTTTCAAGGTCTATGCTCGCGACCTGAAATTCGTCAGTGCCTGCATTTTCGGCGGCGTCGGCATGAACCCGCAGGTCCAGGCCATGGCGCGTGGCGTCGATGTGCTGGTGGCCTGCCCCGGTCGCCTGCTGGACCTGGCTGGCCAGGGCAGCGTCGATCTGTCCCACGTGGAAATCCTCGTGCTGGACGAAGCCGACCGCATGCTCGACATGGGTTTCGTCCATGACGTGAAGAAAGTGCTGGCCCGCCTGCCGGCCAAGCGCCAGAACCTGCTGTTCTCGGCGACGTTCTCCAAGGACATCACCGACCTCGCCGGCAAGCTCTTGCACAACCCGGAGCGCATCGAAGTCACGCCGCCGAACACCACGGTCGAGCGCATCGAGCAACGCGTCTTCCGCCTGCCGGCCAGCCATAAGCGTGCCCTGCTGGCGCACCTGATCACCACCGGCGCCTGGGAACAGGTCCTGGTGTTCACTCGCACCAAGCATGGCGCCAACCGCCTCGCCGAATACCTGGACAAGCATGGCCTGCCGGCTGTGGCGATCCATGGCAACAAGAGCCAGAACGCCCGCACCAAGGCCCTGGCCGACTTCAAGGCCGGCGAAGTGCGCATCCTGGTTGCTACCGACATCGCCGCTCGCGGCCTCGACATCGACCAGTTGCCGCATGTGGTCAACTTCGAATTGCCGAACGTCGATGAAGACTACGTGCACCGTATCGGCCGCACGGGCCGGGCCGGTCGTTCGGGCGAGGCGATCTCGCTGGTCGCGCCGGACGAAGAGAAGCTGCTCAAGAGCATCGAGCGCATGACCAAGCAGAAGATCGCCGACGGCGACCTGATGGGCTTCGATTCCAGCACCATCGAGGCTGAAAAGCCTGAAGTGCGCGAGCGTCCGGATGTTCGCAACCCGCGCAACCCGCGCGGCCCACGCGGCGACGGTCCGAATGGCGGCGGCGGTGGCGGCGGTCGTAAAGACAAAGGCAAGGACAAGGGCAAGGAAAAGGCGGCCACCAGCGGTCGCGGCGAACGTCCGGCCCGCGAGCAGAAGCCCCGTGAAGGTACGCCAGCCCGTGAGCAGCAGCGCCCAGCACCGCGCGCCGCAGCCGATCGTGCCCCGGACGAGTTCCTCGACGATGATGTCGATAACTTTGGCAACCGTGTCGACTACGTGCCCCAGCAGAAACCGGCCCAGGGTCGCGGTCGTCGTCCAGGCGCACCGGCACCAGGCGCGGCTGCGGGCGCACCACGCAATGGCCAGCCACAAGGTCGCCAGAACGGTCCGCGCAACAGCAACGGCTCGTCCACCGGTACACCACCGGCCAAGCGCAGCGGCCCGCGCAACGGCGCTCCGCGTGACGGCCAGGCCCGTCGCGAAGACTCTCGTCCACGCCGCCCGGCCCGTGATGACGACCAGCCTCGTCAGGAACCCGCCGTGCAGAACCCGCGTGGCAGCCAGCCGAAAATCATGCACAAGGAATCGAAGGTCGATCGTTTCCCGACGCCTGAGCAGCTGGATGAACTGCCAAGCCGTCCACGCGGTGAGAAGCCGGCATTGCTGACGCGCAATCGCTGAGTTTTCCGACGCTTACAAAAACGCCCCTGGTCGCAAGACCAGGGGCGTTTTTTTGTCAGGCGCGAACGTTACTTCGCTTGGACGCCTTCAAACGAAACGTACAGCTCGACCACGTCGGATTTCGGCCCCAGGTCTTTCTGCTTGCCAAAGTCAGAACGCTTGATGGTGGTGGTGCCTTCGAAGCCGGCACGGTAGCCACCCCATGGATCCTTGCCTTCACCCAGGAAGGTTGCCTTGACCACGACCGGCTTGGTCACGCCCAGCAAGGTCAGGTCACCGGTCACATCGGCGGTGTTTGCGCCGGTGGACTTGACGCTGGTGGAAACGAACGTGGCCTTGCCGAATTTGCTGGCGTTCAGGAAGTCAGCGCTGGCGATGTGCTTGTCACGCTCGGCGTGGTTGGTGAACACGCTGGCGGTGTTGACGTTGAACTCGATTTTGCTGGCTTCGGGCTTGGCAGCGTCGAAGCTGAACTTGCCATCGATGTCCTTGAAGGTACCGGTGATGTAGCTATAGCCCAGGTGGCTGATCTTGAAGTCGACGAAGGCGTGCTGGCCTTCCTTGTCAACCACGTAGTCTGCGGCCATGGCCTGGCCGGCGGACAGCAGGGCAGAACCGATTGCCAGAGCGGCGAGCGTCTTTTTCAACATGCTTTCTATTCCTTTGGAGTCGAGGTTGAACATCAGGCTTGGCGCCCCAGCATGCGCTTGAGGGTCGCGTCACGGTCGATAAAGTGGTGCTTCAATGCTGCCAACGCATGGAGCCCGGAAAAAATTACCAGCGCCCACGCCAGGTAAAAGTGGATCTGGCCAGCGACGTCTGCCTGATCGGGCAGTCCGGACACCAGCGCGGGTACTTCAAACAAACCAAACACCGAAATCCCGACACCGTCTGCGGTGGAAATCAGGTAACCGGCGATCATCACGGCGAACAGCCCGAGATACAGGGCACTATGACCGATCTTGGCGCCGACGCGGGTAAGACGGCCATAGGTTTCCAGGGTCGGTGGCGGGGGGCTGACAAAGCGCCAGATCACCCGCAGCACCATGACCGCCAGCAGCACCAGGCCAATGCTCTTGTGCAGCTCCGGCGCGTCTTTACGCCAGGTGCTGTAGTAATCCAGCCCGACCATCCACAGGCCCAGCGCGAACAGCCCGTACACCGCCAGCGCTACGGCCCAGTGCGAAACGATGCTGACCCAGCCATAGCGGGAAGAAGAGTTGCGTAGCTGCATTGCTCATATCCTGTAAAAACTGTGACCAAGACTAGCGAGTTATCTATCGATTTAAAGCGGAAATTTTTGCTTTGAAATATCGAGAAATACGATCATCAGTCTGGAGGGGGTGGGTTAAGGAAAGATTAAAGCGAATACGTTGCGTGATGACGGGAGGAGGCAGGAGATCAGGATGGCTGGTAGGCCCATCGCGAGCAGGCTCGCTCCCACCGAAGCCTGCATGGGAGGCGATATCGGGTGTCCGTCGATCGTCTGGTAACGAGCTTGCTCACCGATTGACGCACTCAGACCTGTAAGGATCCATGTCGCATCTATAGGCTAATTGAGGATCATGCTTTTTAAGCACCATACGACCATCAGTACAGCCACTCCCGAAGAGTATTATCAAGAGCATTAATGCCGCCATCGGTTTCATGTTCGCTCCTATTTTAACGAGCCAAACCCTCGATTATTAATTTACGGAGCATTCAGGCTTGTATGGATCGAATGTGCATTTGTATGCCAACCGAGCGTCTCGTTCTGGAATCATTGGAACTGTCAGAGGATCTCGGCACTCGCCATAAACACATCCATACAACGAAACCAATACAAACGCTGCCATCAGTATTTTCATACGTGCTCCTGTTTTCGAGGAGCCTAGACTCATGGCTTGGCGCGCTCTATCGCCTGCTTCCGGTTAAAGAGTGGGAAGTTTCCGATATATCGCCGAGGCGTGTAGGACGTCGCGCTTATCAAGGGGCGCCGGTACGCTTGATGCAGGATAAAAAACGCGGCACTAGGGCCGCGTTTTTTACACCTGAACGTTACTGAGCCTTGGTCTCAGTAGTCGTCGCCGGCTTGGCGACGGGCTTCTTCACCGGCTCGGCCTTTTTTACCGGGGCCTTGGCGGGGGGCTTTTTGGCTGGGGTCTTGGCCGCGGGTTTTTTCGCCGCCGGCTTGGCCGTGGCTTTCTTGGCGGGTTCGACTTTCACCGGGGCAGGCGCGGGTGGCGCTACCGGGGCAGGCGCTGGGACGGGTGTCGGTGCAGGCGCTGGAGGCGGTGCTACCGGCTCGGGGGCCTTGGCCGGTTCCGGCTTCTTGTCGTCATCCGAGCCACCGAACAGGTTGCTGAAGAAGTTGCCTTTCTTCGCCGCCACCGCTCCGGCGGCAGCTGCTGCGGCCGGGGCGACTTTCGCTGGTTCGAACGACTTGCCTGCCGCCAGGTCTTCAACTTGGCTGGCTGCGCGCTGGCCGCTGCGCAATGCGCCTTCCAAGGTGCCTGGGTACAACGCGTCGGTGTGTTCGCCAGCAAAGGCTACACGTTGCAAAGGTTTTTCCCACAGGCGCCAGTACTTACTGATCTGTCCCGGACCAAACGCCAGATACGCGCCGCCCATGGCAGGATCGGTGCTGTAGCGGCGGATTTCATAGCCGGTAAACGCGCCACGGGCCTGTGGATAAAACGCGTGCAGGCGGATCAGCACCTGATCGACCATCTGCTTGTCGCCGAAGGCTTGCATCACCCGGGCGTTGTCGCCGGACAGGTTGATGACCACGTTGGCGCCGCCCTTCATGGCCGGTTCGATCCACATCATGCCCAGGCCGGCGTTGCTGTAGATCTCGCCCGACATGCGTGCCTTGCTGTCCCAGACCGGGGTCTTGAACTTGAGCATGATCTGGTCGCGCCAACCGTAGTTGGTGCCTTTGATCGCGCCCAGGTGCTGGGCATCCAGGGCCGGGGTCAGCTGGATTTTGTTCAACGCCCGCAGTGGCACGGCCAGTACGGCGTAATCAGCCTGGTAGCCAACGGCGCCAACCTTGACGGTGACGCCGTCCTTGTCCTGGGAGATCGCCGAGACGGGAGAGCTGGTCTTGATGACTTTCAGTTGTTTGACGAACGCCTGGGCCAACACCGGGCTGCCGCCGAGCAGGCGCGAAGCGCGCAGGTCACGGTCGGACACGCCGCGATAGACGCGGTTCTGCTGTGCGAAATACAGCAACGACAGCCGCGACGGTTCGTCGTAGCGCGTACGAATTTCCTGACTGACCAGTTGCCGCGCAGTGGCGGGCAATTGCAGACGGTCGAGCCAACTGGACACCGTGATCTGGTCGAGCGCGTGCAATGTATTGGTGGCCGCCGGGTTCAGCGGATCGTCGATGGAGCGGGCCAACTCGTCCACCGTGGTTTCGTAGCGCTTGAGCGCTTCGGCGGTGGCCGGCTGCTTGGTCGCCAGGTCGGCGGCAGTGAAGTAGGTACCGTCTATCAGGTAACTGGGGGTGCGCACGAATTCCGGCGCCGGCGTGGTGCTCAGCTTGAAGGTGGAGACGTACTTGTTCAGCACCGGCTGGGTTTTTTCGTTGCCGATCCACTCGCTGGTGGCCATGCCAGAACGACCGCCCAGGCTCGGCTTGGCTTCCAGCAACGTCACGGCCCAGCCTTTGTTCTGCAGCTCGTAGGCCGCCGTCAGCCCGGCCAACCCTCCTCCGATGACAATCGCTGTCGGTTGCTTGTCCTTGGCCAGCGCCGAAACGCTGAACAGCCCTATCATCACCAGCGCACAGGCGCGCAGCCAACCAGCAGACATTCAACGAACTCCGGAATGACGTAAGAATTTTCGATTTTTTGAGCCAGTCGGCTCCGGGAACGGCGAAGAATACGTCAGCCATCAAAGCGCCGCCAGCGGCGTCTATCGCCTGGCCCAAAGTAGCGGCAACGACACAATGGGTTGTTCGCAAGGCCGCCATTGCATAGGCTTGCGCGATTGTTTTGCCCGCGCCCGCCGCGAGCTGCCTCGAGGAGACTGTACATGGGCCTGAATAACCAGTGGATGCAACGCGATCTCGCGGTGCTGTGGCACCCCTGCACCCAGATGAAAGATCACGAACAACTGCCGCTGATCCCTATCAAGCGCGGCGAAGGCGTGTGGCTGGAGGACTTCGAAGGCAAGCGTTACCTCGACGCGGTGAGCTCTTGGTGGGTCAACGTGTTCGGCCACACCAACCCGCGCATCAACCAACGCATCAAGGATCAGGTCGACCAGCTGGAGCACGTGATCCTCGCCGGCTTCAGCCACCAACCGGTGATCGAGCTGTCCGAACGCCTGATAAAGATGACGCCTGAAGGCTTGACCCGGTGCTTCTACGCCGATAACGGCTCGTCCTGCATCGAAGTGGCGATGAAGATGAGCTTTCACTATTGGATCAATCGCGGCCGACCGGACAAAAAGCGCTTCGTCACCCTGAGCAACAGTTACCACGGCGAAACCATCGCGGCGATGTCGGTGGGCGATGTGCCGCTGTTCACCGAAACCTATAAGGCGTTGCTGCTGGACACCATCAAAGTGCCGAGCCCCGACTGCTACCACCGTCCCGACGGCATGGGCTGGGAAGAGCATTCGCGCAACATGTTCGCCGCCATGGAACAGACCCTGGCCGAGCATCACGACACGGTCGCGGCAGTGATCGTCGAACCGCTGATCCAGGGCGCCGGCGGCATGCGCATGTACCACCCGGTGTATTTGAAGCTGTTGCGCGAAGCTTGCGACCGCTACGGCGTGCACCTGATCCACGATGAAATCGCGGTCGGCTTCGGCCGCACCGGGACAATGTTTGCCTGCGAACAGGCTGGCATCACGCCGGATTTCCTCTGCCTGTCGAAGGCCCTGACCGGCGGTTACCTGCCGCTGGCGGCATGCGTGACCACCGATGACGTCTACAACGCCTTCTACGACGATTACCCGACCCTGCGCGCCTTCCTGCATTCCCACAGCTACACCGGCAATCCGCTGGCGTGCGCGGCAGCCCTGGCGACGCTGGACATCTTCGAAGAAGACAACGTGATCGAAAACAACAAGGCCCTGGCCCAACGCATGGCCAGCGCCACCGCGCACCTGGCCGACCATCCCAACGTGGCCGAAGTGCGCCAGACCGGGATGGTGCTGGCGATCGAAATGGTCAAGGACAAGGCCAGCAAGACCGCCTATCCGTGGCAGGAGCGCCGCGGCCTGACGGTGTTCCAGCATGCCTTGGAGCGCGGTGCATTGCTGCGGCCGCTGGGCAGCGTGGTGTATTTCCTGCCGCCTTATGTGATCACGCCGGAACAGATCGACTTCCTGGCCGAGGTCGCCAGCGAAGGCATCGACATCGCCACGCGGGACAAGGTCAGCGTGGCGGTGCCGAAGGATTTCCACCCGGGTTATCGTGATCCAGGCTGACACCTGAACTTCTCGTTCCCACGCTCTGCGTGGGAATGCATCCTGTGACGCTCCGCGTCACATCCATAGCGGACGCAGAGCGTCCATGGCGGCATTCCCACGCAGAGCGTGGGAACGATCAAGAGAACAAAACATGAGACTGTCCCGCTTCTTCATCGACACGCCCCTGAGCCTCGGCGACCATGAGTTGCCCGAAGCCCAGGCCCATTACATCGGCCGTGTGCTGCGCATGGCCGAGGGTGATGCGGTTCAAGTGTTCGACGGCTCCGGCCAGGAGTTTCGCGGCACCTTGGCCGAAGTCGGCAAGAAGCGTGTGCGCGTGCAGCTCGACGAGCAATTTGCCGGTCAGGCTGAATCGCCCTTGCGTATTCACTTAGGCCAGGGCCTGTCCCGCGGCGAGCGCATGGATTGGGCGATCCAGAAAGCCACGGAACTGGGTGTCAGCGAGATCACGCCAATTTTCACCGAGCGCTGCGAAGTGCGCCTCAAGGATGAACGCGCCGATAAACGTTTGCTGCACTGGCGTCAGGTGGCGATCAGCGCGTGCGAACAATGCGGACGTTCCACCGTGCCGGTCATCCACCCGCCGTTGCTGCTGGCCGACTGGCTGAAGCAGACCGACGCCGAGCTGAAACTGGTGCTGCACCCGGTCGCCGAACCGCTGGTCAGCCACGCCAAACCAGCGACCCTGGCGTTTCTGATCGGCCCCGAGGGCGGCTTGTCGGATACCGAAGTCGAGCAAGCCAAGACCGCCGGCTACCATGCCGCCCGCCTCGGTCCCCGTGTGCTGCGCACCGAAACCGCGCCGGTGGTGGCGCTGGCCGTGGCGCAGCAGTTGTGGGGGGACTTCTGACGTCATGCATAGTCCCCAGCATGACCGGTTTACTTCACCGGATCACTGGTCGGCTTGGCAATGATCGCCTTCAACTCGCTGGTCATCGGGAACTCAAGGTTCAGGCCCTTGGGCGGAATTGGCTGCTGGAACCAGCGATCGTAGATAGCGTTGATTTCCCCTGACTGGTACAAGTCAGCCAGGGTCGCATTGACCAGCGCGAGGAATTTCGGATCGTCCTTGCGCACCATGCAGCTGTAGATCTCCCGCGATTGCTCTTCCCCGACCACCACCCATTTGTGCGGGTCGCGCGCCTTGGCCCGCTCGCCGTAGAGCAGTGCATCGTCCATGTAGAATGCCGCCGCCCGGCCAGTTTCCAGCATCTGGAACGCTTCGCCGTGGTCCTTGGCGCTGATGACGAACATATCGACCTTGTTGTCCTGGTTGTAGCTTTTGAGGAAGCGTTCGTTGGTCGTGCCTGCCGTCGTCACGACGTTTTTGCCGCGCAGATCGGCAAAGCTGCGGATGCCGCTGTCCTTGGCCGTCAGCAACTGGCCCTTCACATAAATGAAACCGTAGGAAAACGCCACTTGCTTTTGCCGCTCGGCAGTCACGCCGGTGGAGCCGCACTCCAGGTCCACGGTGCCGTTCTGCACCAGCGGGATGCGTGTCTGTGAAGTGACCAGGTTGTACTTCACATTCAGTTGCGGCAACGCCAGTTGCTGCTTGATGCGCTCGACGATCTTGCCTGCCAGTTCCACCGAATACCCCATTGGTTTGCCGCTGTTGTCCGCGACATAGGAAAACGGCACCGAGGCATCGCGATAGCCCAGGGTGATGCTTTTGCTGCTGGCGATTTTGTCCAGCGTGCCGGCCGGGGACGCTTCATTGGCAAAAGCCTGGGCGCCGAGCAGCACGCTCAGGGTGCAGGCGATCAACGTGATTTTTTTCATTTGTTGTTCTCCGTTGTGGGTGGGTCAGGCGGCGCGGGGCGTGAGGCCCTGCAAGTCGATGGAAGGTTTTTGCTGGCAGATCAGCTCACTGAGCAAACGACCGCTGCCGCAGGCCAGGGTAAATCCCAAGGCACCATGGCCGAGGTTGAGCCACAGGTTGCGGTAACCGGTGGCGCCGATCAGCGGTACGCCGCTGGGTGTGGCGGGACGCATGCCCGTCCATTCCACGGCGCGCTGGTAATCGCCGGCCAGGGGAAACGTTTCAATGGCCTGGCGCCGGATCAGGGCCAGGCGTTTGGGATCTGGCGCCGGGTCGAAGCCGACGATGTCCACCATCGCCGCCACTCGCAGTTGTTCACCGATGCGAGCGTAGACGACCTTGCGGTCATAGTCGGTGATGCTCAACTCCGGCGCCCGGTGCCGCGCCTCAATCGGCACCGTCAGGCTGTAGCCCTTGAGCGGGTACAACGGCAGCCGCACCTCGGGCAAAGCCAGCGCGGCGCTGCGGTGGCCGGCGGCGATCACCACGTGCTCCACGTCCAGGCGCTGCTCGCCCAGGTCGATGGCGTGCACCGTGCCGTTGGCATGCAGCAGAGCGGTCACCGGGCGTCCCAACAGGAACTCGCAGCGCCCCGAAGCCCGTAGCCGCGCCGCCAGTTGCTGGCAGAAGCCATGGCAATCGCCGACCTCCTCGTCCGGCGTGTAGATCCCGCCCACGAACGGAACGTCGCCCAGCGCCGGCTCCAGGCTGGCGCATTCGACCGCGCCCAGCACTTGTTGATGAACGTGGTCGGTCAGTCGCTGCCGAGCGCGTTCGAAATGGCCAGCATTGCGAAACGTCACTAGCTTGCCGTTGCGCCGCCACGCGAAGCCGTCAAGGTGGTCGTCCTCGCGCCAAGCCTGCAAGGTCGCCTGGCTCAACAGCGCCAGGCGCAAAAGATGCGCACCGTTGCGCCGGTTGACCGAGGTCCGGCATGCGCCGATGAACGCCGCCATCCAGCGCCACTGGGCTGGGTCCAGGCGCGGGCGCAGCTTGAGGGGCGAATCGCCGCGCAGCATCCAGCCCAACGCCTGCCACGGCACGCCGGCGTCCGCCAGTGGCGTGACGTAGCGATAGGATAACTGGCCGCCGTTGGCGAAGCTGGTTTCGCTGCCCAACGCATCCCGCGCCTCTACCAGGGTGACATCGACGCCATCGCGAACCAGCGCATAAGCCGTCGCCAACCCGACCACGCCGCCACCGATGATGCAAACCCGCTGAGCCATGTCCATCTCACACCCGTTTCGAATGGACCGAGATTAGGACCAGGTGACAGCCCTCGAACAATGAATAAAGATGAGCCTCCTATAAACAAAGGTTATGGGCTCGCCATGCGTCTTCGTCATATCGAGATTTTCCAGGCGATTCGCCAGACCGGCTCCATCAGCGGCGCCGCCCAGTTGCTGCACGTTTCCCAGCCGGCGGTGACCAAGGTGTTGCAGCATGCCGAACAGCAGTTGGGGTTTGCGCTGTTCCTGCGAGTGCGCGGCAAGTTGCAGGCCACACCTGAAGCGCTGGAGCTGGAGCGCGAAGTCGACAAGGTCAGCGAAAGCCTGCAAGGCGTGCGGCGATTGGCCCAAAGCCTGCGCCGCGAGCCGGGCCACAGCCTGCGGATCGGCGCCACGCCGGCCCTGGCCTTGTCGCTGCTGCCGGCGGCGATCCATCAGTGGACCCGGCGCTACCCTGACATCGTCTGCGAGTTGTCCAGCGCCCACAGCCGCGAACTGACGCAGAATCTGTTGATGCGCGAGATCGATCTCGCCCTGACCCTGCAAGCGCCTGATCATCCGGGCCTCAAGGCCCAGCCCCTCGCCAGCGGCGTGCTGGTGGCCCTGGCACCGAGCGGCCATTGGCCTGACGTGGCGGTCGGCACGCCGATGCCGCTGCAAGCGCTGTCCGACGCGCCGTTGATCGGCCTGTCCAGCACCGACCCGCTGTCAGCCCGGTTGGACGGTTATCTCAAGTCGGTGGAGCCGCCCCCCCGGGTGAGCATCGCCGTACAGACTTACTCATTGGCGCGGGCCATGGTCGAATCCGGGGCCGGGCTGGCCGTGATCGATCCGTTCACCGCCCTGGGCGCTTCGAGCACCCGCACGGCGATACGGCCCTTGTCACCGCCGCTGCCCATCTCCCTGTATGCCGTGACCCGAGCCAATGAAGCGCCGGCACACACCCTGGGTGCGTTGCTGGAGATTGTCGCCCGCCAGGCCCAGGCGCAACTCGATCGCCTGTTTGTGAGCGCTCAAAGCACGTAGAACATGATCGCCACGAAATGCAGCAGGCTGCCGGCGATGACGAACAGATGCCAGATACCATGAGCATGGCGCAGGCGATGATCGAGGGCGAAGAAGACGATGCCGACGGTGTAGAGCACGCCGCCCGAGGCCAGCCAAGCGAATCCGGTGCTGCCCAGGGCGGCCAGCAGCGGCTTGACCGCAACCAGTACGATCCAGCCCATGACCGCGTAGATGACAATCGACAGGATCCGCGCGTCGGAACGTGGCTTGATCTCCTGCAAGATGCCAATCACCGCCAGGCCCCAGACGATCCCGAACAAGGTCCAGCCCCACGGCCCCCGCAAGGTCACCAGGCAGAACGGCGTATAACTGCCGGCAATCAACAAATAGATCGAAAAATGATCGACCTTTTGCATGATCTCTTTTTTGCGCCCACGCACGCTGTGATAAACCGTCGAGGCGCTGTAGAGCACCAGCAAGGTAAACCCGTAGATCGCCACGCTGACGATCTTCCAGGGATCGCCGGTTATCCCGGCAATCACCAGCAACCACACCGCGCCGATAAACGCCGCGACCGCCCCCACCAAATGCGTCCAGGCGTTGAGTCGTTCCCCGTGATACATCCAATCCCACCCCATATTCCGAAACAGGCGCCAAGGCTCAGGCTTGGCGCTTCAAAGTGCAATGGTTTGCTTCCAGCATGATCGTTCCCACGCAGAGCGTGGGAACGATCACATTCCAAGACCGATTGGGGCACAATCAGGTCATACGAATAAGAGTCCGCCCCATGCTGATCGATGAAGAATTGACCCTTAAAAAGCTCGAGGTGTTCCTGGCCTTCATGCGCACCGGCAACCTGGCGCGGGCCGCGGCGGATTTGCAGACCAGCAACGTCAGCGTGCACCGGGCCATTCATTCGCTGGAGAGCGCCCTGCGTTGCCCGCTGTTCAAGCACGAAGGCCGCAACCTCACGCCGCTGGAGAGCGCCTATGTGTTGGAAGAGCGCGCGCAGAAGCTGATCCAGGACGTGGTCGAAAGCGTGCGCCTGACCCGCGAGGCGGCCGGGTTTTCCGCCGAGCGTTTCAAACTGGGCTCGCTGTATTCGTTGACGGTCAAGACCGTGCCACAACTGATCATGGGCCTGAAGATCCGCCGCAGCGAACTCAATATCGACCTGATCATGGGCTCCAACATCGACCTGTTGTACAAGCTCAAGAACATGGAAGTCGATGCGATCCTGGTGTCCCTGGACGACAGCGTCAACGATCCGGATTGCGAGCAGATCGCGCTGTTTTCCGATGATATTTTCCTGGCCACTCCAGCCGACTCGCCGTTTGCCCAACGCAGGGAAGTGGATCTCGCCGAAGTGCGCAACGAAACCTTCATCACCTTGACCCAGGGCTTCGCCACGCATCAGGACGGTAACCGGGTGTTCAAGCAAGCGGGGTTCGAGCCGAAGGTGGCGATGCAGGTCAACGACATTTTCACCCTGCTGAGCATGGTCAGCTCAGGGGTGGGCTACGCCCTCCTGCCAGGCAGGATTGCGGCGGTGTATGAGAACCGGGTGAAGCTGATCCCGTTGCAGGAAAAGTACCGGTTGCAGCAGCACATCGGCGTGGTCTTCCTGAAGGCCAAGGAGCGTGACCCAAACTTGCTGGCGCTATTGGCTGAATGCCGGATGTACGCCAACCGCCAGGCCTGAAACCGAGCCAGTCATGATCGTTCCCACGTTCTGCGTGGGAACGATCACTCAAGCCTTAGCCCATCAATCCCCGCATGATCAGATATAGCAGCGAAGGCCCGAGCAAACAGCCCAGCGCGGTGTAGAACGCCGCCGTCAGGCAGCCATAGGGCACCAACTTCGGATCGGTCGCCGCAAGGCCGCCAGCCACACCGCTGGATGTGCCCATCAATCCACCAAAGATCACTGCGCTGCGCGGATTGTTGAGGCCGATATAGGGCGCCACGAACGGTGTCGCCACCATCACCAGAATCGCCTTGATCAACCCCGCGGCAATCGACAACGCCATGACCTCGGAGGTGGCGCCAATCGCCGCGCCAGTCACCGGACCGACGATATAGGTCACGGCACCAGCACCAATCGTCGTCAGGCTCACCACGTCGGTATACCCGAAGGCCATCGCGACCCCGACCCCGGCGATGAACGACGTTCCGACCCCAACGAACAATGCCAGCACCCCAACAAAACCAGCACGCTTGAGCTCATCGACGCTGACGCCAAATGCCGTGGCGACAATGGCAAAATCCCGCAGCATGGCACCGCCGAGCAAACCGATGCCGGAGAGCAGCGGGATGTCCACGACGCCTTTCTGCCCACCGGTCATCGCACCGCCAATGTACGAGAGCACCAGCCCCAGCAGAATCGCAATGGCCGAGCCGTGCAACCGTCCCTTGGTGAACGTGTCGCTGATCCAGTACGACACCCACATGGTGATGCCGACGATGGCAAAACCACTGATCAGGCCGTAGCCGGTAATCACCTTCATCATCGATTCGTACATGGCGATCACCCTACGGTCTTGGCGGAAACATCGGCTTCAGGCGTCTTGTTGCCGATGCGCACCAGCACCGGAACGAGCGCAAAAGCGATAACCACCGCCAAGGTCCCGGCCAGGATCGCCATCGGCCCGCCCTTGAGCGCACCGTAGACGTTTTGCTGGGCGGCCATCGCAACCACGATGGGGATGTAGATCGCGCTCCAAAACTCCACGCCGGCCTCGGACTTGCCCTTGAACAGGCCGCGCTTGTTCAGGTAACTGCCCAAGCCAATCAACAGTAGCATCGCAATACCGACGCCGCCGACGTTGGCCGGAACGCCTATCAGTTTGCCCAGCAGCTCACCGATGAAAATACCCGCCAGGGTACAAAAAGCCAGAAACGCCACACCGTAAATAATCATTGTTGTCATCCTCAAATTGCATCGTCGAAGTTGTTGTTTTTGTGCTTCGCCAGCTTGAGTCGGTGTCTAGGGTTGGCGGCGTCCCTCCTCATGCAACAGCGCTTGCAGGGTATCGAGTCGCGCGCCATCAAACGCCATGACCGTACCCTGCTCGAATACACGGCGCGCCAGCCCGGTCAGCACCGCGCCGGGCGGCAATTCGATCTGCAAACGCACGCCTCGCTCGTAGGCGCTTTGCACCGTGCCACGCCAATCGACCACGCGGCACATGTTGAACGCCAGGTCATCGCGCAAGGCATCGGTCTTGATGATCGGTCGAGCGCGGCTGCCGCTGAGATAGCCCAAGGTTGGCGCTTTCAACGGTACAGCGGTAAACGCCTCGGCCAATGTCCGGGCCGGTGCCTCCAGCAGCGGGCAATGGGACGGCACGCTGACCGCCAATCGGCAGGCCTTGCCAGCGCCCTGGCTGCGAGCTTTTTCGGCGACAAGCCCCATGGCTTGGTCGCTGCCGGCGATGACCACTTGGTTGTCGGCGTTGATATTGGCCAGGTAGACCGGTGTGGTTTCGCTGTGCATCTGGGCCAGCAAAGCTTCCACCGCCGCGAGATCCAGGCCGATGATCGCCGTCATGCCGTAGCCTTGCGGATACGCCTGCTGCATCAACTCGCCGCGCAGGCTGACCAGTCGCAACGCATCCTCGAACGCCAGCGCCCCGGCCACCACCGCCGCCGGATACGCGCCGATGGACAGCCCCGCCACGTAGTCCGGCGCGGGGGCTTGTTCCAGCAGCCGACGAGAAGCCGCCACGCCAGCGATCAGCAAACACAGTTGCACCGCACGAGTCGATCGCAGCGCCACGGCAGTGTCCAGTTGCAAGACATCTTCACCGAGTACCTCGCCCGCTTCGTCCAGGGTCTGCTGCGCCAAGCCATGGAGCATGCCCACGCGCTGCGCACCCTGGCCGGGAAAGACGAAGAGGCTGCTCACGCGACCTGCTCCAGTGAAGGCTGCCAAGGGTCGCTCACCAGCCGGGCCTGAACGTTATCCTTGAGCAACACCCGAGGCGACGAGCCCGCCCATTCGCGCAGCGCGACGGCGCCCAAAGGCGTCTGCAACTGCATATCGACGACGCACATCGAGGCATCCAGTTGCGCCAACAGCTCCCTGGCCTGGAGACGGTCCAAAAAGCGCGGCGTGCGCAGAATCAAATCCAGATCGCTGCCCTCATGCAGCGCCTCGACGCCTGTGGCGAGTTCGAACCCGGCGCTACCGCTCACGCCCCAGGTCCAGCCGCTGGCGTCGAGGATCGGGCGCAGGCGGGACAGCGCTTGCAGGGCTGGCAAATCGCGCCTCGACAGGACGTGACAAAGCGCTTCCGGCCTGACGCGACGGGAAATCGCCGCGACCGCCATCGACGTTGCGTAACGCTGCTCACGCAAGCGTCCACGCACTCCTACGGCGATTTGATCCGGTGCCGTCAGTGAACGCCGAACCACCACGGGTTGACCGCCGGCAATCGATTCGACAACCCATGCCGGCGCACCTGCTGGCAGCTGCTGCGGGGTCATCCCCCAAAGCAGATCATGAGCGAGGAACCCGTTCACCACTGCGCTCTCAACAATTGGCGAACCGTACTGGAGGCCGCCCGGTGGGTCGCACCGAGGCGCCCGCTTAAATCCCGAGACGCCCCGGCCACGTCATTGATCGCCTGTTGCAGACAATCAGTGATCCGAGCCAGGTCCGTGGCCGTAGGTTGCTCGATCCGTTCCACCGACAAGGACTCCCACAGCAGCCCCAGGCTGGCGAAACTGTCGATGTCATAAGCCATCGGCGGCACACTCGCGGCCAAGGCTTCAAGCTCTTCGACACTGCGCAAGGTCACCCGGGCCGCCGAGGCCTTGCCCATGGCATGGACCATGACGCCCGGATCGCGCAGGGCGATCAGTCGGTTGGCCTGGTAGCCGTGGGCCAGGAATGCGCCGGACATGGCCTTGCCCACCAACAAGCCGATCACCGGGTGCCCGGCCAATCGTGCGCGGGCGTAACTGTCCGCTGCGCCGGCCAGTGCCTGGTGAATGCCGAGGGCTTCTTCGCGCCGGCCGTAAGCCTGGCTAGGCACATCGACGATGGCGATCAACGCTCGCTTGGCCGCGGCATTGCGGTCGGCCTCGATGGCGTCGTCCACGGCTTTGGCCAGGCCCCACCCTTCGAGCAACCCGACTTCGCCGTTGCGAGCCCGAGGAAAACGGTTGGCCGAATCGGCCACGACGGCCAGCAGCCGCGCCGGCTGCCCGCCCAGTTGGACATCGGCGACTTTCAGCGAAGCGGGCAAGCCGTCCAACGGCGCGGCACCGCCGCTCAGGGCCTCGAACCAACGCAAGCCCCTCAACGAATACGCACTCATGGACGTTCTCCCTGATACAACTGGCGAACCGTCGCCGGTTCGATTTGCACATCGGTATCCAAGCGAGCCAGGCGCTGGAGGAACAGCTCGGCCTGAGCGCTGCGGTGCTCGGTGGGCACGCCCAGGTGCAGCAGTTCGGCGACCTGTTGGCGAATCCGTGCCACGTCATCGGCGACGTAACGGTCCACCAGCCCAGTGGCGAAACGCTGTTCGCCGCCAGTCAGGCTCCAGATGAAAGGGCGGTCGCGGGAATCGTATTCATCGATACCGGCCTCCTGCTCGATCACCTGCGGGCCGTTCAGCCCCAGTCGCGCCTCTTGGGTGACCAGCAAATAACTGCACAACCCGGCGGCGATCGACATGCCGCCAAAGCAGCCGACGCTGCCGGCCACCACGCCGACTACCGGTTGGTACTGGCGCAGGTCGACAATCGCCGAATGAATCTCGGCAATCGCCGCGAGCCCGAGGTTGGCTTCCTGCAACCGCACGCCACCGGTTTCCAGCAGCAGCACGGCGCGGGTGGGAGTGCCGTTGCGATTGTCTTCGGCGGCCAACTCCAGCGCACCGGCAATCTTTGCCCCGCCGACTTCCCCAAGGCTGCCGCCCTGGAATGCGCCTTCGATAGCCGCCACAACGACCGGCAAACCATCAAGGGTGCCCTTGGCGATCACCACGCCGTCATCGCTTTGCGGCACCACGCCCTGGCGCAGCAGCCAGGGCGACATGACACGCTGGAACGGGTCGAGCAATTCGCGGAACGTACCCTCATCGAGCAGGGCCTTGGCCCGCTGCCGGGCACCGAGTTCGACGAAGCTATGCTTGTTGAGCAACGCGGCGCTGTCAGTCATGGCCGATCTCCTCGAAGCCTTGTTCCAGGCGCAAGCGCACCACGCCGGGGGTGGCGCCAAAATCGTGGATATCGATGATCATCGCAGGCGGCGTCTGGCCGTCGAACATGCGCGCGAACAGATGCCGCCAGCGTTGCTCGCTGCCATTGACCGACGTCTGCACTTGAATCGCAAGCGTGCCCGCCAAGCCTGGTTCGATCAGCACTTCCAGGTCGCCCGAGCCGACGCAGCCCACCAGCGCCCGGCCCCGTGGCGGCTGCCCGGCGGGAAATTCAAAGGATAAGGTTTCCATCAGCACACTCCAGGGACGAGGCCATCGCCGCGTTCGAGACGGTCGAGGAACAGGCAGGCGGCAAGCAGGTCGGCAGCGCCGCCGGGCGAGGCGTTCAAGGCAATCAGTTGTTGGTCCAGCGCGTGCAATTGCCGGCGACCCGCCAAAGTCGCGCTGCCACCGGCAGCCAGCACGGCTTGGGCGCCTTGCTGCATGGCGTGCAGACCCGCTTCGCCGGCGCGGTAGAGCACGCAGGTGTCGGCCAGGGTCGTCATGATCGCCAGCAAGGCATCGAGCCGGGCGTTCTGTTCGCCCGCGTCCGCCGCGCGACTGCGCTTGAGTTGCGGCAGGCCCAGGCCGGTGATGGCCGGGAACGCCAGTTGCGCTTCCTCCCGGGCACCGCGCGCACCGTAGCGCTGGGCGACTTGGGCGCCGTGGCTCAAGGGTTGGGGCGCATAACGGTCGTTGAGCAAGGCCAGGCGGGCAGCACGCAGGGTGACGGCGCCGGCGACGTTGGATTCAGGTTCCAGCGCCGCCGCCGCCACGAGCAGGCCCAAGGCCCAGATCGCACCCCGGTGGGTATTCACCCCGCCCGTGGTCGCCAGCATCGCGGCTTCGCCTTCACGGCCGATCCGGCCGAGAGCTTCGCGCAGTGGCAGGCCGATCTCGCCGCAGACCAACGCGGCTTCGGCCATCTCTTTGAAGGCCGGCCACAACGACAGCGCCGAAGCGTGCATCAGGCCCAGGTGCAAATCGGTGTGGGCACCGCTGCCGCGACGGTCTACCAGGGCCGGCTTGGGCGACAAGTCGGCTTCGTCGATCAGCGCGTCCACCGCCAGGTCGGCCAAGCGCTCAGCGAGGGATAATGTTTGGGGTTGCAGGTTTAGGGCGCGCATTTACCAGCTCCTGAACTTGGCGGGCGGGTTGTAGAGGCCACCGGACCATTCCACCAGGTCAGCGACGCTCTTGGCCGCGAGCAGCTCGCGGGTGGCGTCGGTACGGCGGATGCCGAGGTCTTCGGGCAAGGCAATCAACCCTTCACGGCGCATGCGCGCGGTGTCTTTCGGGTCATGGCGCAAGCCGATGGCGGTGACCCCGGCCACTGCGGCGATCATCGCCTGGCGCTCTTCCAGCGAGCGGGCCTTGTACAGGTAGGCGATGCCCTCTTCGGTGAGCAGATGGGTGACGTCGTCGCCGTAGATCATGATCGGCGCCAGGGGCATGCCGGCTTTCTTTGCCACGTCCACCGCGTCGAGGGTCTCGACGAAAGTGGGTTTGCCGCCCTCCTGGAACGTCTCGACCATCTGCACCACCAGTTTCTTGCCGCGCTCGAGCAACGGCGCCTCGCCATCGCCGTGGCGCATGTCGAGCCACGCCGGCGTACCGTGACGGCGACCGCGCGGGTCATGGCCCATGTTCGGCGCTCCGCCGAAACCGGCCAAGCGGCCACGCGTCACGGTGGAGGAATGGCCGTCGCCGTCCACTTGCAGGGTGGCGCCGATGAACAGGTCCACCGCGTACTGCCCGGCCAGTTGGCAGACCATGCGATTGGAGCGCAGCGAGCCGTCGTGCCCGGTAAAGAACACGTCGGGGCGGGCGGCGATGTAGTTTTCCATGCCCAGCTCGGTGCCGAAGCAATGCACACTTTCGACCCATCCACTTTCGATGGCGGGGATCAGGGTCGGGTGCGGATTGAGGGTCCAGTTGCGGCAGATCTTGCCCTTCAAACCAAGGGATTCGCCGTAGGTCGGCAGGATCAATTCGATGGCGGCGGTGTTGAAGCCAATGCCGTGATTGAGGGATTGGACGTTGTGTTTTTCGTAGATCCCACGGATCGCCATCATCGCCATCAGCACATGCACCGGCTTGATGTGGCGCGGATCGCGGGTGAACAGCGGCTCGATGTAGAACGGCTTGTCGGCCACCACCACGAAATCGACCCAGGACGCCGGGATATCCACCCGCGGCAGGTCGCTGACGTCGTCTACCAATTGATTGACCTGGACGATGACGATGCCATCGCTGAACGCCGCCGGTTCGATCAGCGCCGGGGTGTCTTCGGTGCTGGGGCCGGTGTAGATATTGCCGGCGCGGTCGGCCATGAAACCGGCCGAGAGCACCACGTTGGGGATCAGGTCCACCACCAGCCGGGCATAGAGTTCGATGTAGGTGTGGATCGCGCCGATTTCCAGCAAGCCATCTTCAAGCAGTTGGCTGATACGCAGGCTCTGGGTGCCGGCGAAGGAGAAATCGAGCTTGCGGGCGATGCCGCGCTCAAACAGGTCCAAGTGCTCGGACCGGCCAACGCTGGGCATGATCATGTGCAGATCGTGCAGTTTTGAAGGGTCGACTTTCGCCAGCGACCGCGACAGGAAATCCGCCTGCTTCTGGTTATTGCCCTCCAGCACCACACGGTCGCCGGGCAGGATCAACGCCTCCAGCGCGGCAATGATCTTGTCGGTGGGCAGCACCACACCGTCGGCCAGCCCCTTCACCAGCCCGAGACGCCGCTGCTTTTCGCTGCGCCGCCGCGTCCAGCGCGAGTCGGGGGATATTGTTGTTGTCATGATCACTCCACGGTTTCGCTGTCGTGGGGGTCACATTAGGAGGGTTGGGGCGAGGGTATCAATCAAGCTGGGTGGCGGATCGTTACGGTTGGGGTAATGGTTCGGCGCACCCAATGTCCACCTGTCGGTTAAAGACACCGACCTGTCAACTCTGACAGTAGCAAATGTGCCGGTTGCAGAGCCAAATCAACCGACCGCGTTCTTGGAACGCTGTCACTCGATGGACAGGAGAGCATCATGAGTTATCAGCCTTGCACAACATTTGAGGGCGCTACCGAAGTAATTAAGCGAAATGGATGGGAGAACGGACCCGGAGCATCAAAAGGTGAACTGAAGACAGATGGGAAAAATGGGTATTGGTCTGGTCAGGCAAACATGTACGTCGCCGAAAAAGTCATGCCAGCTCTTCACAAAGTATTCGACATGGTCCCCGGCACGCCCTATTGGTTTTCTTTTGACTATCGTATCGTTAGCGCCCCGTCGGAATTTTTCTATATCAAAGTCACAGATCCCAATAGATGGGTTATGGCCTCTACGCCAGTAGAGACTAATACGCCGGTCAATCAATGGCTAACAGGACGTGAATTTGGCTCCAACATGGTCCCCAGTGCGGAACTTTGGATTGGGCTCAGCGGGCCTCGCCATTTGGAACCGTTTTTAATTGAGTTTGACAATATTTGTGTCAGAGAAAGACCCATGGACTCTTGGCCTACTGCCACCCGATAGTGAGCACGCTCTCATCCACGATCGTACCCACACGGGTACGATCAACCTGATATCGGACTCGATTCAACTGACGAAGTGCTGAACCAGCCCAGCAGCAACCACCAACTCTTCCAACGCCAACAAATCCGGCACTTTCGCCACATGTTCCCCCACTTGCACCGCCGCTTGTTCCAGCCCGCACAGCGGCACGTCGACGTAGCTCAACTGGGTGTCGAGCTTGCAGGAGCGCGGAATGCCTTGCACCAGCAGCGCGATGAAGCGCAGCTGCGGCCGACCGCCCAGGGCGTTGAGCACGACGATGCGCACGCGCTCGCCCATCACGGTTTTCTGGCCGCAGGCCGACTCGAAGCTCAGCAGCGGGATTTGCCGTTCACGCCAGCTCACCCAGCCCAGGAACCACGGCGGGGTGTCCAGATCGAACGCGCTGCTCTGGTAATCGATCAGTTCGGCCACCGCCACGTTGGGCAGGATCAGGTGCCGGTCCGCCAAGGGCAGCAATAGCCCAGTGAGATGACTGGCGCGAGAGTCATGCATGGTTTTTGCTCCAGTACGCAATGCTGTCGAGCAACACCGACTCTTGGTAAGGCTTGCCCAGGTAGTCGTTGACACCGATTGCCGTGGCGCGGTCGCGGTGTTTCTGGCCGGTGCGGGAGGTGATCATGATGATCGGCAGATGTGCCAGGCGCGGATCGTTGCGCACTTGCGCCGCCACTTCGAAGCCATCCATGCGCGGCATCTCGATGTCCAGCAGCATCAGGTCCGGAGAGTGCTCGGCCAGCAACGCCATGGCGTCCACACCGTCCTTGGCGGTGAGCACGTGCATGCCATGGCGCTCCAGCAGGCGGCTGGTGACCTTGCGCACGGTCACAGAGTCGTCCACCACCAAAACCAACAGCGGACGCTGAGGTTCACTCTCGCCTTGCGCGCGTCCATCGCGACGCGGGACCTGGTGTGGCAAAGCGCGGATCGGCGCCAGCAGGTCAAGGATCAGTACCACCCGGCCGTCCCCCAGGATCGTCGCTCCCGACAGGCCCCGGACCGCCGAAAATTGCGGACCAAGGCTCTTGACCACGATTTCCCGGGTCCCGGTGGTGGCGTCCACCTGCACGGCAATATGCCGCTCATTGCACTGCACCAGCAGCACCGGCAAGGGTTGGCTCTGGCCCAGCAATTTCGGGCGAGCGCCGGTTTTCAGCAGCTCGCCGAGGTAGCACAACTCATAACGCTGCCCGGCATAGGTGTAGACCGGCGGGTCGAGCTGGTAATAGCCGTCCAGCTCGGCGGGCAGCACCCGGACGATGCTTTCAATGGTGTTCAGCGGAATGGCGTACTGGTCTTCGTGACACTGCACCATCAAGGCCCGGTTAACCGCCACGGTGAATGGCAGGCGAATGCGAAAATGCACGCCCTGCCCCGGCGTGGAGTCGATGGCCATGCTGCCGCCCAACTGCCGCACCTCTTCATGGACAACGTCCATGCCGACGCCACGCCCGGATATCTGGGTGATTTTTTCGGCGGTGGAGAACCCGGGCTGCAAGATGAATTGCAACACGTCGCGATCGCTCATGTCGCTGTCTGGCGACAACAAGCCACGCTTGACCGCCTTGCGCCGCACCGCGTCCAGCGGCACACCGGCACCGTCGTCACGTATGTCGAAAATGATGTCGCCGCCCTCCCGGGAGAGGTCGAGGCTGATTCGTCCCCGGGCGGGTTTGCCCGCGGCGATCCGCACATCGGCCGGCTCAAGGCCATGGTCAACGGCGTTACGCAGCATATGCTCCAGCGGTGCGGCCATGCGCTCGAGCACGTTACGGTCCATCTCGCCCTCGGCGTTGCCGACCACGAACTCAACGTCCTTGCCCAGCTCCTGCGCCACTTGCCGCACGATGCGTTTGAGGCGCGGCAGCATTCGCTCGAACGGCACCATGCGCGTACGCATAAGGCCCTCTTGGAGTTCGGTGTTGATGCGCCCTTGCTGTTGCAACAGGTTTTCCGCGTCGTGGTTGCTGCGATCAAGGGTTTCCTTGAGGTCGACCAGGTCCGAGGCGGACTCGAACAGCGCCCGGGACAATTGCTGCAACTGGGAGTGACGATCCATTTCCAGCGGGTCGAACTCTTCGTAGCCCAACCGTTCGGCCTCCTCCTGTTGGCGACTGAGAATCCGCCCCTGGGTTTCGGTATCCAGGCGGCGCAACTGGTCGCGCATGCGCTCGATGGTGGTTTCCATCTCGCTCAGGGCGGTGCGGGCATCGTTGACCTGCTGTTCGATGCGGCCACGGAAAATCGAGGTTTCACCGGCCAGATTCACCAGATCGTCGAGCAATTCGGCGGAGACCTTGACCATGTCCGCACCGTCGCTTGACGCGACGGGCTCGGCTCGCGTCAGCAAAGGCGCCGGGGCCTGGAGCAACGCCGGTTCCGCAGCCGCAACGGTCGCGGGGGCCTCGCCGCCCTGCGGATGGTTCACGGCCTGGATCCGCGCAATCAATCGATCGCCTGGCGGACACGGCTGGCCGGCGCGAACCGCGTCGAGCATTTGCGCCAGCCGGTCATGGCTGCCCTGCAGCAAGCTGAAGAGCGCCGGGCTTGGCTGCAACAGGCCTGCCGACAAACCTTCATAAAGGTTTTCAAGCTCGTGGGCGAGATCGCCGATG
This sequence comes from Pseudomonas marvdashtae, assembly GCF_014268655.2. NCBI lineage: Bacteria > Pseudomonadati > Pseudomonadota > Gammaproteobacteria > Pseudomonadales > Pseudomonadaceae > Pseudomonas > Pseudomonas marvdashtae. The sequence goes on along the minus strand of NZ_JABWQX020000001.1, from coordinate 223,346 downwards.
GGCGCGATTTCCACCATCCGCGCTCCACCCTTGAGCGTGTGCAAATCTCGCAGCAGCGTTTCCACGGCCTGGCGGTTCGCCGGATCTTCCTGCCAACGCAGCAACGCCGCGCCGGAACTCTCGAGGATGTCGAACCCCTCCTCAAGGAAGATTTCCAGCAGCTCCGGATCGTGCCCGGCCGCATCGCTCGAACCCGAGCCTGGCGTCTCGATGGCGTTAGGCCTGTCCTGACGGAACCGGTGGATCGCGTCGATCAGCGCAACCGGATCCCCCAACGGCTGACCTTGCTGCAACTGCCCAAGCAACAGATCGAGGCGTTCGTGGCTGCTGTTGAGCAACTGCGCCAGCTCCGCGCTGTAGCTGTAGCGGCGGTCCACCAGCCCTTCGTAGAGATTCTCCAGCTCTTGGGCGAGGTCGCTTACCGGCCGGATATCCGCCATGCGCGCACCACCCTTGAGGGTATGCAAGTCGCGTTGCAGCGATGACAACGGTGCGCCGTTGTCCGGGTCGGCGAGCCAGCGCTGCAAGGCTTGAGCGGCACTTTCGAGAATATCCTGGGCCTCTTCGAGAAAAATCGCCGCGATGTCATCGTCTACCGAAGTGTCGGCGGGGGCGCTGCGCTCCATTTCGGCCGTCGCGTGGCTCAGTTCGCGGATGCTCAGGGTGCGACTGCCATCGCTGCGGATCAGTCCCGTGGCGCCCGGGTCGAGACTCTCTTCAAGCAGGCTGCGCAGGGCCTGGACGCGTGCGGGTTGCGGATTCACATTCTGCCCGGCCGCCAGCTCATCAAGCATGTCGATCAGCGCTTCATGGGCCCGTTGCGCCTCTTGAAAAAAGGCCTCGCTGACCGCCAGGCTGCTTTCCTCCACCGCACCATAGAGATCGAGCAAGGCTTCGCAGAGCTCGTCCACCGGGTGCAGGTCGGCCAGGTGCGCGCCTTCGCCAAGGGTGGTCAGCTCATCGAGCAACGCACTCAATTCCTGGCTTTCGGCGGGGTGTTGCTGCCACCGCTGCAGCAGGCTTTCGGCGTCCAGCAGGATGTCCATGCCTTGGGCGAGGAAGTTATTGATCAACTGCGTATCGCGCTTGGTTCGCACGCCTTGGTCCGGCGAGTCGTGGGCCGCCTGCAGGCGCTCGGCCAATAGCGCCCGGGCGCGCTGGATCAGGTCGACGGCACCGGGGATCGGCGCCAGCGGTTCGCTGTGCAACTGGCGCAGGCCACGTCGCAGCAGCCCTTCGCCTTCCAGCAACAGCTCAACCTCGTCCAGGTCGAGGGCCAACAGATGCGCCCTGTATTCCCGGGCCATTTCGTCCATCACCCCGGCGAGCTCGGCGATCGGCGCTACACCGGCCATCGATGCGCTGCCCTTGAGCGTATGCAAGGCCCGTTGCAGTTCGTCGCCGGCTTGCAACGGCAACTGCTCGGCGGCCTGGTCGAGAAAGCGATTGAGCGTGGCGAGGTGGGCCTGGGCTTCATTGTCGAAAATTTTCAGGAGCAAAGGATCGAGCGCAGCCACGTCCTGTTCGTCGTCATCCTCTTCATCACTGCCTTTGGCAAGCGCATGGGCACGGGCGGCCAAGCGGTCGACATCGTCACGCTGGCGTTGGTGAGAGGCCGCGAAATCGGCGACCAGCTCAGGCAGCAATTGCACCGTTTCTTCAACCAACTGCCGGACCGAAGTACCCGGCTCGACGCTGCGTTCCAAAACGCGATTGAGCAGATTCTCCACAGCCCAGGCCAACTCGCCCAGGATCAGCGCCCGGACCATCCGACCGCTGCCCTTGAGGGTGTGGAAGGCTCGGCGCAGTTCAGTCAGGGCAACGTGGTCATCCGAGTGAGCAGCCCAGCGCGGCAGGTACTCATGCAGGACTTCCAGGACCTCGGCGGTTTCCTCGAGGAACACTTCGCGCAGCTCGTCGTCCACCGGGCTTTCATCCCGCGGCGGCGGCAGCAGGCTGGCCGGCATGTTCCTCGCCGGCGGGTTGACCGCCGAGACCGGGCTGGCCAGGACTTCGGCGAGCGATTGCACGGTTTGCGGATCGTCCAGTTCCTGCAAGTCCTGCATGACCTGGGCCTCGTTGGGGCTCAGCACATCATCGAGCACCGGCACGCGGGCTTCGTCTGGGGAATAGCCCAGGGCGCCGAGGCTGCGTTCGACCTCATCCAGCAGACCTTCAGCGGGCTTATGGGGGTCTTCGCTCAAACGCTCCAGGTAATATTCCAGGCCAGTGATCACATCGGCCAGATGATCGAGTTCTTCCCAGCCCGGCTGGGCATGATCGAGCAGCAGATGCTCGTGGATGGAACCGTTGCAAGCCTCCACGAGACTGGCGGCACGGCTCAACGGAATCATCGCCAGCGCGCCACGCACCTGGGTCAGCAACCCCGGCAACGCCTCGAGCTGCTCGCTGTTCCAGTCGGCGTCGATGTAATCGACGATCATGTCCTTGGCCTGTTGCAGGCAGGTGTGGGCTTCCTTGATGACGATCTGGTGGATCTGGGTCAGGTCAGTCGTCGGCAGAGGGCTGTCGTCGCGGCTTTCAGGCTCGACGGTGCCGACCATGCCGGCCAGCGTTGCCTCGACATAGAGCAAGGCCCCCGCGACATCCATGAGCGTCGCGTCATCCGGGTCGCGTTGACCCTGGGCGAGGCTCAGCACTACCGCCAATTGGTCGATGATCACTTTGCGCGGCTGGCCGAAACCGAGCACCGCCAAGGTGTCGGCGATCTGCCGCAGGGGCGCCAACAGGCTGTCCAGTTCCGAGGCGTGCTGGCGGTCGCTGCGCACGAACAGGTCCAGGCGCTCCTTGACCCGCACCAATTCTTCGCAAAGCGCCGCCAGCACCGAGCGCATGGCATCGCGGTCGGGCCCGGCCAGCCGCGCCCTTTCTTCATCGACCATCGCGCCGTCGGGCAGCGCGTCGTCCAGTGAGTAGCGTTCTTTCATGATCTGCATCTGCCCGCTGGGGTGTTCGGCCTTGGCAATATAGAACAACAAGCTTTTGACCAAGTGAGGTGGGGCCGGTTGATTGATGCCGGCAATGCCCTGCTCCAGCAGGCGCTTGAGTTCTTTGTCGGCGTCCTTGAACAGGCTGCGCAGCGCCGGGCTGTTGCCGATGCGTGCGTCGCGCATGCCTTCGACCAGCGCCGAAGCGACTTGCCACAGCACGTTGAGCGGCGCGCCGGCACACAAGGTTTCCAAACGGTGAAAGACTTTGGCCAGGTAACCGAGATGGGTGGCGTCGTCCTGTTCGCGCAACAGCCCCACCAGGGCCACTTGCAGGGTCTGGCGCAACTTGCGCAAGGTGCCTGGCAGGTCGGCCGGCTCGAGCCGTTTCAAGGCGTCCTCGCCGAGCGGGGCGATATCGGGTAATTGCGGACTGAAAAGGCTGGTCTCCGACAACAGGCTCTCGCCCCGGGCACTGCGCAAGTCATTGATCAATGGCAGCACCACTAACGGCAGGTCGCGACGAGCGCCCTGGACCCGATCAAGATAGATCGGCAACTGGCCCAAGGCTTGGCGCAACAGGCTGATGGCCTCGTCGCGATGGGCGATTCGATCGCTCTGCAAGGCGCCGCACAGCTGCTCCATTTCCTCGGCCAGCAACGCCGCGCCGTAGAACTCGACCATCTGCAGGCTGCCATGGACCTGATGGATGCAGGCCAGGCATTGGGCAAGGGCATCCGACGCCTGCGGGTCGTCCACCAGGCGATTAAGGGCCAGGTGGGCCTGCTTCAGCGTTTCGGCAATCTCGCCCTTGACCCATTCCAGGGCCACGTAGTCGTGCCGATCACCCATAACCACTCCAAATCAAAGTCATATGCAGCAGGAGCACATCAGCCTTTGTGGCGAGGGAGCTTGCTCCCTCGCCACAAAAGCTGCCCCGCCACATAACCCTTCTCAATAGTCACGCCTTGCCCTCATCCGCCACAGGCGCCGCCGGCAAGGTGAACCCCGACACCGAGCGGCGCAGCTGGCTGGCCATTTTCGCCAGGTTGCCAATGCTCTCGGCGGTGGCAGTGGAGCCGGACGAAGTCTGGCTGGTGATCTGCTGGATCACGTTCATGGTCAAGGATATCTGCCCCGCCGAGGTGGTCTGCTGCTGCGCCGCGTTGGAAATGCTCTGGATCAGCGCCGCCAAGGTCTTGGAAACCCCTTCGATTTCTTCCAGCGCGACCCCGGCATCCTGTGCCAGCCGGGCGCCGCGGACCACTTCGGTGGTGGTCTGCTCCATGGAGATCACCGCTTCGTTGGTGTCGGCCTGGATCGCTCGCACCAGCGTCTCGATCTGCCGGGTCGCCGCCGAGGAGCGTTCCGCCAACCGCTGCACTTCATCGGCCACCACCGCAAAGCCACGACCGGCATCGCCCGCCATGGACGCCTGGATCGCCGCGTTGAGCGCGAGGATGTTGGTCTGGTCGGCAATATCGTCGATCAGGCTGACGATATCGCCGATTTCCTGGGACGACTCACCCAGGCGCTTGATGCGCTTGGCAGTGTCCTGGATCTGTTCGCGAATGTTGTCCATGCCATGAATGGTGTTGTGCACCACCTCGTTGCCCTTGTTGGCGATTTCCACGGAACGCTCGGCCACGGCCGACGACTCGGCGGCATTGGCGGACACCTGGTCGATGGACTGGGCCATTTCATTGATTGAAGTCGAAGCTTCGCTGATCTGCTGGGCCTGGTGCTCGGACGCCTGGGCCAGATGCATGGCGGTGGCCTGGGTTTCCTGCACGGCGGCAGCCACCTGGCCGGCGGTCAGGTTGATCGTCGCCACCAGGTCGCGCAGTTGATCCACCGAATAGTTGATCGAGTCGGCGATGGTCCCGGTGAAGTCTTCGGTGACCGAAGCCGTCACGGTCAGGTCGCCGTCGGCCAGATCCTCGATTTCATCCAGCAGACGCATGATCGCGTTCTGGTTGCGCTCGTTCTTTTCCGCGGTTTCACGCAACTGGCGATTGGTCTCGCGGACCATCACCAGGCCGATCAGGATGATCGACATCAGCGCCAGCAGGCCCAACACATAACCGCCGATGCTGTTCACGGAACGCCCGCCGGCCAGGTTTTCGAAAGCCGTGGCCAGGTGCGAGGCCTCGTCGAGCAAGGTCTGCGACAGGTTGAAGATGTTGCCCGCCGACTCGCGGACCTTGAACAGCTCCGGAGAAGTTTCGAGAATTTCATCCACCGAGCCTGAGACAAATTCGAACAGCTCACTGATTTCAGTCAGGCGCGCACGGGCATCGCGGTCCTGTACCTGGGAAATTTTCAAGGTCGCGTCGCCCTGCAACATGCCGTTGAGCACCTGGCCGAAGCGCGCGGCGTCGCGGCCAAACGTGTCAGCCGCCTGGCTGGCGTTCTCGTCGCCGGCCAACACCGTATTCACCGCGCCAAGAATCCGCTCGGCCAGCAATGACTGGCGCTGGGCCATGGCCACTTGGGCGGCCGGCGCGCCGCGTTGCAGGAGGATTTCAACGACTTTCTCGTATTCGACCTGCAGTTGCGGCACGGTTTCGGCCAGGGTCGCCGCGACCTGATGCAACGACAGGACGGTCTGCTCGCTGGACAGGATGGCATCGGTGTTCTTCAGCAGGCGCTCCCAGTCCAGTTGCACAGCGCGCATCTGCGGGCGCAGGGTGGCAGGCGCCGGCGGCAAGCCAGTCACCGGGTCGCCTTGTTTCAGATAGCCCCAGCGCTGGGCGAAATCGTTGCGCGCATCGCTCAGCAGCTTGAAGGCTGCGGCTTTGCCGGCCGCGGCCTCGGTGGCGTTCTTGGCGATGCGCTGGGACAACACTCGCAACTCACCGGCATGGCCGATGTACTGCTTGTCGTACGTAGACTGGGTGTTGAGGTAAGCGAAGTTGGCAAATAACAGCATGATGAAGACGATCAGCGCGACGAACAGCACGATGATCTGCGAACGACTGCGCGACGCCTCCAGTGTCTTGCCTGTTTGAGTTTTGATCATCGGTCCTCGCCTGTCCTGCTCGCTTCCACAGGGGCCGCGCTAAGTCTCGTTAAACCGCCACATCCATGAATCCTGGCGAGCGCGCCAGTGCAAACGGGCTGAACACCAGCCATTGCCGCTCTGCGCCAAAACGGCCCTGGACGAAGGCCGATTCCGGGCCATCGAGGTCGTTCGTCAAAATCGATTCGAGGCTGCCCTGGGGGAAATGCTGCAACCCCTGGACCTCGTCCACCAGCAAGCCGGCAAACACCTCGTCATGATCCACCACCAGCACCCGCCGCTGCTTGCGCACGCTGGACAGTTCATGGCCGAAGAAACCGCACAGGTCCATCAATGGCAACAAACGCCCGCGCAGGTTAGCCACGCCGCGAACCCATGGCTTGACCCCGGGCAAAGGCGTGTGGCGCGGCTCGTGCAGCACCTCGCTGACTTCGCCCATGGGCGCCACGTACCAATGATCGCCCAGGCGAAAGCCGATGCCGCTCCAGCTATCGCGGTGGATCGGTTGGGACGGCAAGTCCGCGCCCAATAGCCGACAGCGCCGATCGATCTGCAGCAACAGCTCGAATGCGGTCAGGGATTGGCTCATGGCCGCGCTTTCAACCCGCCAGTACTTTGTTCAGGGTCGCGATCAGGGTTTCCTCGTCCACCGGCTTGGTCAGGTAGTCCTTCGCCCCTTGACGCGTCCCCCAGACCTTGTCGGTTTCCTGGTCCTTGGTGGTGATGATGATGACCGGGATACGACCGGTGTCCGGGTCCTTGGTCAGTTGGCGCGTGGCCTGGAACCCGTTGAGGCCGGGCATGACGATGTCCATCAACACCGCGTCGGGCTTTTCCTGGCGCGCCAGTGCCACGCCATCGGCGCCGTTCTCGGCCTTCAGGACCTGATGGCCATGCTTTTCCAGCATGCCGGTCAACTTGTACATTTCAGTCGGCGAATCATCGACGATCAGAACTCGTGCCATGGTATTCCCCATTCTTCTAGACCTCAGGCCCGAGGCCGAGCGTCATTAATGTGCCTGGTGCAACTGGGCTGCGGCAAAACCCGGGACATGGGCCTGTATCGCACCCAGCAACTCTTCCTTGCTGAAAGGCTTGGTCAGAAACTGATCGGAACCGACGATGCGTCCCTTGGCCTTGTCGAACAAACCATCGCGGGACGACAGCATGATCACTGGCGTGGCCTTGAAAGCGCTGTTGTTCTTGATCAGGGCGCACGTCTGGTAACCGTCCAGGCGCGGCATCATGATGTCGACAAAGATAATGCCTGGGTGATGGTCGACGATCTTGGCCAGGGCATCGAAGCCGTCGATCGCCGTGATCACCTCGCAACCGGCGTTGCGCAGCAAGGTTTCGGCGGTACGGCGGATGGTCTTCGAGTCGTCGATGACCATGACCTTCAAGGCGCTGGGTTGCTGCTGCGTAAGATGCTCTGCCATTGCCACTGCAAACCGGTTTTTTAACGCATAAGAGTGATCGACAGCGCAAACCCTTGATGTTCAAGGCCCGCACGTCACATGGCAGCCTTTTTAGCACAGTCTCCAGCGCCGATCTATCAGCCGCTCGGTACGGCGGTTTTTCCTTGACCGCCAATCTTGGGGGCGCCACTCTGACGCCACTTTTTCACGCCCTTCGTGCCCACCCAATTTTCGAGGAACCAAGCCATGAGCGTACGCGTCGGCATTGTCATGGACCCTATCGCCAGCATTTCCTATAAGAAGGATAGCTCGCTGGCCATGTTGCTGGCCGCTCAGAAGCGCGGCTGGGAGCTGTTCTATATGGAGCAGCGCGATCTCTATCAGGCGCAAGGCCAGGCCCGGGCGCGGATGAAGCCGCTGAAGGTCTTCGCCAATCCCGAGAAGTGGTTCGAACTGGGCGAAGAAAGCGATGCGCTGCTCAGCGACCTGGACGTGATCCTGATGCGCAAGGATCCGCCGTTCGACATGGAATTCGTTTACTCCACTTATCTGCTGGAACAGGCTGAAAGCGCTGGCGTACTGGTGGTCAACAAGCCGCAGAGCCTGCGCGATTGCAACGAAAAGCTCTTCGCCACGCTGTTCCCGCAGTGCACGCCGCCGACCATCGTCAGCCGTCGCCCGGACGTGTTGCGCGAGTTCGCCGACCATCACGGCGACGTGATCCTCAAGCCCCTGGACGGCATGGGCGGTTCCTCGATCTTCCGTCATACCGCCGGTCACCCGAACCTGTCGGTGATCCTTGAAACCCTGACCTTGCACGGCAAGCAGCAGATCATGATCCAGGGTTACCTGCCGGCCATCGTCGATGGCGACAAACGCATCCTGATGATCGACGGCGAACCCGTCGATTATTGCCTGGCGCGTATCCCGGCCGCTGGTGAAACCCGGGGCAACCTGGCGGCCGGCGGTCGCGGCGAAGCCCGCCCGCTGACCGAGAAGGATCGGTGGATCGCCGCCCAGGTCGGCCCGACCCTGCGCGAGAAAGGCCTGCTGTTCGTCGGCCTGGATGTGATCGGCGAGCACCTGACGGAGATCAACGTCACCAGCCCGACCTGTATCCGCGAAATCGACAATGCCTTCGGTACGGACATCGGCGGGATGTTGATGGATGCCATCGATCAGAAGCTCAAGGCGCGTTGATCCAGATCCTGATGAAGGAAACCCACATTGCGTTATCATGCCCGGCCTGAAAAAACGTGATGTTGGTTTCCTTGTCATGACACGCCCACCCGATCTGCCCCAAGAGCTCGCCCATCGCGGTGTGCGCCCGGCTGATCGTCTCGGTTTTACCTTGTTCCTGGCGGCATTGATCCACTTGGCCGTGCTGCTGGGCGTTGGCTTTGCCACGGTCGAACCCAAGCAGATCAGCCAGACCCTGGAAATTACCCTGGCCACCTTCAAGAGTGAAACCAAGCCACAGAAGGCGGACTTCCTGGCCCAGGAAAACCAGCAAGGCAGCGGTACCCTGGAAAAGAAAGCGATTCCCAAGACCACCGAGATCGCGCCGTTCCAGGACAACAAGGTACAAAAGATCACCCCGCCGCCGGCCGCCAAGCCGGAGGTGCAGGAAACAGCGCCAAAAGCCGCCGTTACTACTACGGCACCGAAGCCCAAAAAGGCCCCGGTCAAGGAAGAGGTCAAGCCTGATCCGAAACCCAAGGCCCCCGAGCCAACCTTCGACAGCTCGCAGCTGTCCAGCGACATCGCCAGCCTGGAAGCCGAATTGGCCCAGGAGCAGCAGTTGTACGCCAAGCGTCCGCGCATCCATCGCCTGAGCGCTGCGTCGACCATGCGCGACAAGGGCGCCTGGTACAAGGACGAGTGGCGCAAGAAGGTCGAGCGCATCGGCAACCTCAACTACCCCGAGGAAGCCCGGCGCAAGCAGATTTACGGCAATCTGCGATTGATGGTCTCGATCAACCGCGACGGTTCGCTGTATGAGGTGCTGGTACTGGAATCCTCCGGCCAGCCCTTGCTGGACCAGGCGGCCCAGCGAATCGTGCGCCTGGCCGCGCCGTTCGCGCCGTTCACCGGGGATCTGTCGGACATCGACCGCCTGGAAATCATCCGTACCTGGAAGTTTGCCCGCGGCGATCGGCTTTCCAGCAACTGAGCCTGCCGTGGATGAAGGTGGCTGTGATCAGCGCTTCCTGCACATCCCCGGCTTGTCAGTTCGCGCCTGCGCCGCCACACTAGCGCCTATGAAAAACGTCAGCCCCACCTACCTCAAGCATCACTTCCTGATTGCCATGCCGCACATGGCTGATCCGAATTTTGCCCACACCTTGACCTACATCGTCGAGCACACGGCCAATGGGGCCATGGGACTGGTGGTCAATCGTCCGCAGGAACTGAACCTGGCGGATATCCTTGAGCAACTGCGTCCCGAGGTCGAGCCGCCACTCTTGTGCCAGCACGTACCGATTTTCATCGGCGGCCCGGTGCAGACCGACCGGGGTTTCGTACTTCATCCGTCGGGTCCAAAATTCCAGGCCACCGTCGACCTGAATGGCGTGTCGCTGTCCACCTCCCAGGATGTGTTATTCGCTATCGCCGACGGCGTCGGCCCGGAGAAAAGCCTGATCGCCCTCGGCTACGCCGGTTGGGAACCGGGGCAACTGGAAGCCGAACTGGCCGACAACGCCTGGCTGACCTGCCCATTCGACGCCGATATCCTGTTCAACACCAGCAGCGAACTGCGCCTGGAAGCGGCGGCCAGCCGGCTGGGTGTCAACCTCAGCCTGCTCACCAGCCAGGCAGGACACGCCTGATGGCGCTGCGCTTGCTGCTGGGCTTCGATTACGGCACCAAACAGATCGGCGTCGCGGTCGGCCAGGTCATTACCGGCCAGGCCCGCGAGTTGTGCACACTGAAGGCACAGAACGGCGTCCCGGACTGGAACCAGGTCGAAGCGCTGATCAAGGAGTGGAAACCCGACGCCGTGGTGGTCGGCCTGCCGCTGAACATGGACGGCACGCCCAGCGACATGTGCCTGCGCGCCGAAAAATTCGCGCGCCGGCTCAACGGCCGCTACAACCTGCCCTTCTATACCCATGACGAGCGCCTGACCACCTTCGAGGCCAAGGGCGAGCGCCTGGTACGCGGCGGGCAGAAAGGCAGTTACCGCGACAACCCGGTGGACGCCATCGCCGCCGCCCTGCTGTTGCAAGGCTGGCTCGACGCCAACGCCGCCCTGTTCGAAACCTGATTTTTTGAAAGCGCCGCCAAGGCGCTTTCTTTTAGCGATAAACCGAGTCAAAAGCACCGACCCGGGAACCTGAAGGAGCCAGCATGAGCCTGCCCAATCCTGCCGAACTGATCAGCCAGATGGCGATCCGTCTCACGGCGCACCTGGAACAACGCGGCATCAGCGAGCCGCGCTATATCGGCATTCGCACCGGCGGCGTCTGGGTCGCCCAGGCCTTGCTCGATGAACTGGGCAGCGACTCGCCGCTGGGCACCCTGGACGTATCTTTCTACCGTGATGATTTCAGCCAGAACGGCCTGCACCCGCAAGTACGCCCCTCGGCGCTGCCGTTCGAGATCGAAGGCCAGCACCTGGTGTTGATCGATGACGTGCTGATGAGCGGCCGGACCATCCGCGCCGCCATGAACGAACTGTTCGACTACGGTCGCCCGGCCAGCGTGACCCTGGTGTGCCTGCTGGACCTGGATGCCGCCGAGCTGCCGATCCGACCGAACGTGGTCGGCGCGACGCTGACACTGGCCGCCGATGAGCGAGTCAAGCTCTCCGGCCCGTCGCCGCTGCAACTCGAACTGCAAGACCTTGCCCTTTAACTGCCCTTGTAAGAGTCCATCGCGATGACGCCTCTCGAAACCAAGCGCCCGCTGCAGCTCAACGATCAGGGCCAACTGCGGCATTTCCTGTCCCTCGATGGCCTGCGCCGCGAGCTGCTGACGGAAATCCTCGACACCGCCGACTCCTTCCTTGAAGTCGGTGCCCGGGCTGTGAAGAAAGTCCCGTTGCTGCGCGGCAAGACCGTGTGCAACGTGTTCTTCGAAAACTCCACCCGCACCCGCACCACCTTCGAACTGGCGGCCCAGCGACTCTCGGCGGACGTGATCACGTTGAACGTGTCCACGTCCTCGGCGAGCAAGGGCGAAACCCTGCTCGACACCCTGCGCAACCTCGAAGCCATGGCCGCTGACATGTTCGTCGTCCGTCACGGTGATTCCGGGGCGGCGCACTTCATTGCCGAACACGTCTGCCCCCAGGTGGCGATCATCAACGGCGGCGACGGCCGTCACGCGCACCCGACCCAGGGCATGCTCGACATGCTGACCATCCGTCGGCACAAGGGCAGCTTCGAAAACCTGTCGGTGGCCATCGTCGGCGACATCCTGCATTCGCGAGTGGCCCGCTCCAACATGCTGGCACTCAAGACCCTCGGCTGCCCGGACATCCGCGTGATCGCGCCGAAAACCCTGCTGCCCATCGGCGTCGAGCAATACGGCGTGAAGGTCTACACCGACATGACCGAAGGCCTCAAGGATGTCGACGTGGTGATCATGCTGCGCCTGCAACGCGAGCGGATGACCGGCGGCCTGCTGCCCAGCGAAGGCGAGTTCTACCGCTTGTTCGGCCTGACCACGGCGCGCCTGGCCGGGGCCAAGCCGGACGCCATCGTCATGCACCCGGGGCCGATCAACCGCGGCGTGGAAATCGAATCGGCGGTGGCCGACGGACCGCATTCGGTGATCCTCAATCAAGTGACCTACGGCATCGCCATCCGCATGGCGGTGCTGTCCATGGCCATGAGCGGGCAAACGGCCCAGCGCCAATTCGACCAGGAGAACGCCCAGTGAAGCTCAGCATTCTCGGCGCACGCGTGATCGATCCAGCCAGTGGCCTGGATCAAGTGACTGACATCCATATAGATGCCTGCAAGATCGTCGCCCTTGGCGCGGCGCCGGTCGGTTTCGTCGCGGTCGAGATCCTCGACGCCCAAGGCCTGGTGGCCGCTCCCGGCCTGGTGGACCTGAACGTCGCCTTGCGCGAGCCCGGCTACAGCCGCAAAGGCAGCATTATCAGCGAGACCCGGGCCGCCGCCGCTGGTGGCGTAACCAGCCTGTGTTGCCCGCCGCAGACCAAGCCGGTGCTGGACACTTCGGCGGTGGCCGAACTGATCCTCGACCGCGCCCGGGAAGCCGGCAACACCAAGGTCTTCCCGATCGGGGCGTTGAGCAAAGGCCTGGAGGGCGAGCAACTGGCTGAGTTGATCGCCTTGCGCGACGCCGGTTGCGTGGCGTTCGGCAACGGCTTGAGCAGTTTCCGCAACGCCCGCACCCTCTGCCGCGCACTGGAGTACGCAGCGACGTTCGGGCTGACAGTGGTTTTCAACTCACAGGATCATGACTTGGCCGAAGGTGGCCTGGCCCACGAGGGCCCGACCGCCAGCTTCCTGGGCCTGCCGGGAATTCCGGAAACCGCCGAGACCGTGGCCCTGGCCCGCGACCTGCTGCTGGTGGAGCAAAGCGGCGTGCGTGCCCATTTCAGCCAACTGACCAGTGCCCGCGGCGCGGCGTTGATCGCCCAGGCCCAGGCCCGCGGCTTGCCGGTGACCGCCGATGTGGCGCTGTACCAGTTGATCCTGACCGACGAAGCGCTGATCGATTTCAACAGCGTCTACCATGTCCAGCCGCCACTGCGCACCCGCGCCGACCGCGATGGCTTGCGCGAGGCGGTGAAGTCCGGCGTCATCTCGGCCATCTCCAGCCATCACCAGCCCCACGAGCGCGATGCCAAGCTGGCCCCGTTCGGCGCCACCGAGCCGGGCATCAGCAGCGTCGAACTGCTGCTGCCGCTGGCCCTGACGCTGGTGGAAGACGGCTTGCTCGACCTGCCAACCCTGCTGGCACGCCTGAGCGCCGGCCCGGCCCAGGCGCTGCAACTTCCAGCCGGGAAACTGGCCGTGGGCGCGCCGGCGGATCTGGTGCTGTTCGACCCTGCTACCTCCACCGTGGCCGGTGAAGCCTGGCGTTCCAAGGGCGACAACTGCCCGTTCCTCGGCCACAGCCTGCCGGGTGTGGTGCGCTACACCCTGATGGATGGGCGGATCACCCACCAAGCCTGAAAAAAAATCGAGTCGCCTGCTGCGCGAATGCAGGCGACTCGATCTGCCGTCTTACTGGAAAGCCCCGCGTTTCTGAGCATTGCGGATCGAAACCTGATCGTTCAGCGTCCAGAAGTCATACAGCACGCCCAGGAAAAACACCCCGCCGGTCAGCAGATAGAGGATGCCGCTGAGCCATTTGCCCTGATACATGCGATGCACGCCCAGTACGCCGAGAAACGTCAGCAGTATCCACGCCACGCTGTACTCGATCGGACCCGGGGTAAAACGCAGGTCCGCTTCGCGGTCCATGGCTGGAATCAGGAACAAGTCGATCAGCCAACCGATGCCCAGCAGCCCGAAGGTGAAGAACCAGATCGTGCCGGTTACCGGCTTGCCGTAATAGAAGCGGTGAGCACCGGTAAAACCCAAAATCCACAGCAGATACCCGATGACTTTGCTGTGGGTATCGCGGATTGCATCCTGCTGATAGCTGTTCATTAATGCCTCTTTTGCCTCGATAGAAAAATTTGTTCGGACTTTTTGTGACTTTTTTGTGTCTCGCCGACAAGCGGTCCTGAGCGACTCGCGTCGCGCAAAAGCCCGTGATACGGGGGCTCTGTCGGACAATCGGGTCAAATTGTCGCAATTTTGCCGGGTTTACGCTGGGTTTCGAATCGACAAACGGCCTCGGAATGGCGAAAAAAGCTGTTATAAAGTTGCGCGCTAACCTTCAAGAGCCCTGCCTAATGCGTCCATTTTTCAAGACATGGCTAACCATTTGCCTATTATTGCCACTGGCCGCCCACGCCACCAATCGTGAGCAACGTCTTCCCAACGTCAACGGCTATACCCCTAAATCCCATGTTTCTGCTCCTTCGAGCAAGAACAAGCAAAGCGTCCAGCGTGTGAGCACCGCCCACAGCCGACTGGTGCCACCCATGGCGACCAAGACGACCAGCAATGTCCTGAGCCGCGCCGTGAATGTACTCGGCACACCTTACCGTTGGGGCGGAAGTAGCCCAAGCAAAGGTTTCGATTGCAGTGGTTTGGTGAAGTACGCTTTCAATGACGCCACGTTCGACCTCCCACGCACCTCCAACGCCATGGCAGCCGGCCACGGCGAGAAAGTCGAGCGCAAGGACCTCAAGCCTGGCGATCTGATTTTCTTCAAGCTCAAGAGCCGCCGCGTCAACCACGTGGCCATCTACCTGGGCAACGACCGGTTTATCCACGCTCCGCGCCGGGGCAAGTCGGTGACCATCGACACGCTGAACAAGCCGTATTGGAACACCCACTACGTGGTTGCCAAGCGCGTGCTGCCGAAAGAACCGGGGGCGATGCGCGTGGTTCAGCGCTGATCCAGCATGATCGTTCCCACGCTCCGCGTGGGAACGTCTCTACGGACGCTCTGCGTTCGGCTTTTGAGGGGACGCAGAGCGTCCCGAGCTGCATTCCCACGCAGAGCGTGGGAACGATCAGCCTCCTAGCTGCACATCTCTAAAAATTATCCGGCGTACGCGCCCGCTCCCGGGCATGCTCGCGGCTGATCAGCCCCTTGGTCACCAAGTCTTTCAAGCACATGTCCAGCGTTTGCATCCCCAGCGAGCCGCCAGTCTGGATCGACGAATACATCTGCGCGATCTTGTCTTCCCGAATGAGGTTTCGGATCGCCGAGGTTCCCAGCATGATTTCGTGGGCCGCGACCCGGCCGCCGCCGATCTTCTTGACCAGCGTCTGGGAGATCACCGCCTGCAACGACTCCGACAACATCGAGCGAACCATCGACTTTTCATCGCCCGGGAACACGTCCACAACCCGGTCAATGGTCTTGGCCGCCGACGTGGTGTGCAGGGTGCCGAACACCAGGTGCCCGGTTTCGGCGGCAGTCAGCGCCAGGCGGATGGTCTCCAGGTCGCGCATTTCCCCCACCAGGATCACGTCCGGGTCTTCTCGCAGCGCCGAGCGCAGGGCCGTGGAGAAACTTTGAGTGTCGCGGTGCACCTCGCGCTGGTTGATCAGGCATTTGCGCGGTTCATGGACGAATTCGATCGGATCTTCGATGGTGAGGATGTGATGGTGCTTGTGGCTGTTCAAGTAATCGATCATCGCCGCCAGGGTGGTGGACTTGCCTGAACCGGTCGGCCCGGTCACCAGCACCAGCCCACGAGGGGCCTCGGTCACTTTGCGAAACACCTCGCCCATCCCGAGGTCTTCCATGGTCAGGACTTTCGACGGAATGGTCCGGAATACTGCCCCTGCGCCACGATTCTGGTTGAAGGCATTGACCCGAAACCGCGCCACGCCGGGCACATCGAAGGAAAAATCGGTTTCCAGAAACTTCTCGTAATCCACTCGCTGGCGGTCGTTCATGATGTCGAAGATCAGCTCATGAACCTGCTTGTGGTCCAGTGCCGGCAGGTTGATCCGCCGCACGTCGCCATCAACACGGATCATCGGCGGCAGCCCGGCGGACAGGTGCAGGTCCGATGCGCCCTGTTTGGCGCTGAACGCCAGTAATTCAGTGATATCCATAGCGCTCCTCAATTCCAGTAGAATGCCGCGAACCTCAGACCGCTGGCCTTTCTTTATGACCACGATAGCAGACAACATTGCTCAGGTTAGATCGCGCATCCATGCCGCGGAACAGGCCGCCCAACGCGCCGGACACAGCGTCCAGCTATTGGCGGTGAGCAAGACCAAGCCCGCCCAGGCCCTTCGCGAGGCCTATGCCGCCGGCCTGCGGGACTTCGGCGAGAATTACCTGCAAGAAGCGCTGGGCAAACAGGCCGAACTCACCGACCTGCCCTTGATCTGGCACTTCATCGGCCCCATTCAATCGAACAAGACGCGCGCTATCGCCGAACATTTCGACTGGGTGCACTCCGTGGATCGCCTGAAAATTGCCCAACGCCTGTCCGAGCAGCGCCCGGCCGACCTGCCGCCGCTGAATATCTGCATCCAGGTCAACGTCAGCGGCGAAGCCAGCAAATCCGGCTGCACGCCAGCGGACCTGCCCGCCCTCGCCAGCGCCATCAATGCGTTGCCACGCCTCAAGTTACGCGGGCTGATGGCCATTCCCGAGCCAACCGACGATCGCGCCGAACAGGATGCAGCTTTTGCCGCCGTCCAGCGTTTGCAAGCCAGCCTGGACCTGCCGCTGGACACATTGTCCATGGGCATGAGCCATGACCTCGAATCCGCCATCGCCCAAGGCGCCACCTGGGTGCGTATCGGCACGGCCCTATTTGGGGCTCGCGACTACGGTCAATCGCCCAGCTGACTCACTCATCTCTTTATAAGGACCCGTCATGAGCAACACGCGTATTGCCTTTATCGGCGCCGGCAACATGGCCGCCAGCCTGATCGGCGGCCTTCGGGCCAAGGGCCTGGATGCTTCTTGGATTCGCGCCAGCGATCCGGGTGAAGAGACCCGCAAGCGGGTGAGCACCGAGCACGGCATCGAAACCTTCGCCGACAACGCCCAGGCCATCGACGGCGTGGACGTCATCGTCCTGGCGGTCAAGCCGCAAGCGATGAAAGTCGTGTGCGAGGCGCTTCGTCCGGCCCTCAAGCCCCATCAACTGGTGGTGTCGATTGCCGCGGGTATTACTTGCGCGAGCATGAATAAATGGCTCGGCGCCCAGCCGATCGTGCGCTGCATGCCCAACACCCCCGCGCTGCTGCGCCAGGGCGTCAGCGGCCTGTTCGCCACCGAACAGGTGACCGCCGAGCAACGCCAGCAGGCGCAAGAGCTGCTATCGGCCGTCGGCCTTGCGCTGTGGCTGGACACCGAGCAGCAACTGGACGCGGTCACTGCGGTCTCAGGCTCGGGCCCGGCGTATTTCTTCCTGCTGATCGAAGCCATGACGGCCGCAGGCGAGAAGCTCGGCCTGCCCCGCGAAGTCGCCGCCCAGCTGACGCTGCAGACCGCTCTCGGCGCCGCGTACATGGCGGTGTCCAGCGATGTCGATGCCGCTGAGTTGCGTCGTCGCGTAACCTCTCCGGCCGGTACCACTGAAGCCGCCATCAAATCGTTCCAGGCCGGGGGCTTCGAAGCCCTGGTGGAAAAAGCACTCGGCGCCGCCGCGCACCGCTCGGCCGAAATGGCCGAACAACTGGGCCAATAAGGAGCCATTCATGATTGGATTGAACACTGCAGCGGTCTACGTACTGCAAACCCTTGGTAGCTTGTACCTGCTGATCGTGCTGATGCGTTTCGTGCTGCAACTGGTGCGCGCCAACTTCTACAACCCGCTGTGTCAGTTCATCGTCAAGGCGACCCAGCCACTGCTCAAGCCGCTGCGCCGGATAATCCCTAGCCTGTTCGGCCTGGACATGTCGTCGCTGGTCCTGGCGATCCTTATTCAACTGGCGCTGATGGCCCTGACCCTGCTGCTGACCTACGGCACCACCGGCAACCCGCTGCAACTGCTGATCTGGTCGCTCATTGGCGTGACCGCGCTGTTCCTGAAGATATTCTTCTTCGCCCTGATCATCAGCGTGATCCTGTCGTGGGTCGCGCCGAGCAGCCACAACCCGGGCGCCGAGCTGGTGAACCAGATCTGCGAACCGGCCCTGGCACCGTTCCGCCGCATCGTGCCGAACCTCGGCGGCCTGGATATCTCGCCGATCCTGGCGTTCATGGTGCTCAAGCTGATCGACATGCTGGTGATCAACAACCTGGCGGCGATGACCATGATGCCGGAGATTCTGCGGTTGCTGATCTAAAGCAAGCTGCAGCTTGATCGTTCCCACGCTCCGCGTGGGAATGCATCCCGTGACGCTCCGCGTCACCTCCAAAGCGGAACGCGGAGCGTCCCAGGCAGCGTTACTACGCAGAGCGTGGGAACGATCGCCGCCCTTTGCTTGCCGCTTGCCACAGCGGTCTTTAGACTTACGCCTCATTTCAACGAGAGCAGGGTCGATGCCAGCTGCCTTTCCCCCCGATTCCGTTGGTCTGGTGACGCCGCAAATGGCGCATTTCAGCGAGCCCCTGGCCCTGGCCTGCGGTCGTTCGCTGCCAGCCTATGACCTGATCTACGAAACCTACGGCACCCTCAATGCCACGGCGAGCAACGCCGTGCTGATTTGCCACGCCCTGTCCGGGCACCACCACGCCGCCGGCTACCATAGCGCCGACGACCGCAAGCCCGGTTGGTGGGACAGTTGCATCGGCCCCGGCAAGCCCATCGACACCAGCAAGTTCTTCGTGGTCAGCCTGAACAACCTCGGCGGCTGCAACGGCTCTACCGGCCCCAGCAGCCTCAATCCGGACACCGGCAAGCCGTTCGGCGCCGATTTCCCGGTGCTGACCGTGGAAGACTGGGTGCACAGCCAGGCACACCTGGCCGACCGCCTCGGCATTGGCCAGTGGGCAGCGGTGATCGGCGGCAGCCTCGGCGGCATGCAAGCGCTGCAATGGACCATCACCTACCCGGACCGCGTGCGCCACTGCCTGGCAATCGCCTCGGCCCCCAAGCTGTCGGCACAGAACATCGCCTTCAACGAAGTGGCGCGCCAGGCCATCCTCACCGACCCGGAGTTCCATGGCGGTTCGTTCCAGGAACACGGCGTGATCCCCAAGCGCGGGCTGATGCTGGCGCGGATGGTTGGGCACATCACCTACCTGTCCGACGATTCCATGGGCGAAAAATTCGGCCGTGGCCTCAAGAGCGAAAAGCTCAACTACGACTTCCACAGCGTCGAGTTCCAGGTCGAGAGCTACCTGCGTTATCAAGGTGAAGAGTTCTCCGGGCGTTTCGACGCCAACACCTACCTGCTGATGACCAAGGCGCTCGACTACTTCGACCCGGCGGCGAATTTCGACGATAACCTGGCGAAAACCTTCGCCAATGCCACGGCCAAATTCTGCGTGATGTCATTCACCACCGACTGGCGCTTCTCTCCGGCCCGCTCCCGGGAACTGGTGGATGCGCTGATGGCCGCGCGCAAAGACGTCTGCTACCTGGAAATCGACGCGCCCCAAGGCCACGACGCCTTCCTGATTCCGATCCCGCGTTATTTGCAGGCGTTCGGCAACTATATGAACCGTATTACGCTGTGAGGACGCCATGAGAGCCGATCTGGACATCATCCAGGAATGGATCCCCGCCGGCAGCCGCGTGCTCGACCTGGGCTGCGGCAACGGCGAATTGCTGACCTGGCTGCGGGACAACAAGCAAGTGACCGGCTACGGCCTGGAAAACGACCCGGACAACATCGCCGAATGCGTAGCCAAGGGCATCAACGTCATCGAACAGGACCTGGACAAGGGCCTGGGCAATTTCGCCAGCAACAGCTTCGACATCGTGGTCATGACCCAGGCCCTGCAAGCCGTGCATTACCCCGATAAAATTCTCGACGAGATGCTGCGGGTCGGCCGCCAGTGCATCATCACCTTCCCCAACTTCGGGCATTGGCGCTGCCGTTGGTACCTGGCGAGCAAAGGGCGCATGCCTGTCTCGGAATTCCTGCCCTATACCTGGTACAACACGCCGAACATCCACTTCTGCACCTTCGAGGATTTCGAAGCGCTGTGCCGTGAGCGCGAAGCCCGGGTCATCAATCGCCTGGCGGTGGACCAGCAGCACCGGCACGGGTGGGCAAGCAAGCTATGGCCTAATCTGTTAGGTGAAATTGGCATCTATCGAGTCAGCAGCCCAGGCCTGGCCGATCATCAGGTCGCCGTCTGAACACCGGCCTTTTCAGGAGCACGACATGAAACGCTTAGCGTTGTTCTTAATCACCGCCTGCCTGAGCGCGGGCGCCATGGCGGCCGACGTCATCAAGGCCGAGCGCAAGGAAGTGTTCGGTGACGTCACCGTGCACTACAACACATTCAATTCCACCTTCCTGACGCCCGACATCGCCAACGCCGCCGAGCTGATCCGCAGCAAGAACCAAGGCGTGATCAATGTCACGGTGATCAAGGGCGGCAAGCCATTGATGGCCCAGGTCAGCGGCACGGTGAAGGACCTGACCAGCAAGACAGTCACCCTCACCTTCCGTCAGGTCACTGAACCAGGCGCGATCTATTACATCGCCCAGTACCCGGTGGACCAGCAGGAAACCCGCACCTTTGAAATCAAGGTGCAGACGGGCGACAAGATCAACACGATCAACTTCAACCAGGAACTCTTCCCGGGGCAATGATGAACCTCACCCAACTCGTGCTCGCCAGCCACAACGCCGGCAAACTCAAGGAACTCCAGGCCATGCTTGGCGGGTCGGTGCAACTGCGCTCGATCGGCGAATTCAGCCAGGTGGAGCCGGAAGAGACCGGCCTGTCGTTCGTCGAGAACGCCATTCTCAAAGCTCGCAATGCCGCGCGTATCTCGGGTTTGCCGGCGCTGGCCGACGATTCCGGGCTGGCCGTGGATTTCCTTGGCGGCGCGCCGGGCATTTACTCGGCCCGTTACGCTGATGGCAAAGGTGACGCGGCGAACAACGCCAAGCTGCTCGAAGCTCTCAAGGACGTGCCCGAAGCCGAGCGCGGGGCGCAGTTCGTGTGTGTCCTGGCCTTGGTGCGGCATGTCGACGATCCGCTACCGATCCTCTGCGAAGGCTTGTGGCACGGGCGCATCCTCACCGAAGCCAGCGGAGAACACGGTTTCGGCTACGACCCGCTGTTCTGGGTGCCGGAACGCAATTGCTCCAGCGCTGAGTTGGGCCCCGTGGAAAAGAATCAACTGAGCCACCGCGCCCGCGCCATGGCCCTGCTGCGTCAACGCCTGGGCTTGCAATGATCAATGATGCTCCGCCACCGCTGATCCACGGCGGTGCACAAACGCCACGGGGTTCGCTGCCAGTGCTGCCGCCCCTGGCGTTGTACATCCACATCCCGTGGTGCGTACGCAAATGTCCTTATTGCGATTTCAATTCCCACACCGCCAGCCCGCAGCTGCCGGAAGAGGAATATGTCGACGCATTGCTCGCCGATCTCGACCAGGACCTGCATGCTGTATATGGCCGGGAACTGAGCTCGATCTTTTTCGGTGGCGGCACCCCAAGCCTGTTCAGCGCCCAGGCATTGGGGCGATTGCTCCAAGGTGTCGAGGCGCGCGTCCCTTTTGCGCCAGACATTGAAATCACCCTGGAAGCCAACCCCGGAACCTTCGAGCAAGAGAAGTTCGTCGCGTACCGGGCGCTGGGCATCAATCGCCTGTCCATCGGCATCCAGAGTTTCCAGCAGGCCAAGCTCGAAGCCTTGGGCCGGATCCACAATGGCGACGAAGCGGTACGCGCCGCCGGCATGGCCCGCCAGGCCGGGTTCGACAACTTCAACCTGGACCTGATGCACGGCCTGCCGGATCAGTCCCTGGACGATGCCTTGAGCGACTTGCGCCAGGCCATCGCCTTGAAGCCGACGCATTTGTCCTGGTACCAGCTGACGCTGGAGCCGAACACGGTGTTCTGGAACCAGCCGCCGACCTTGCCGGAAGACGACACCTTGTGGGATATCCAGGAGGCCGGGCAAGCGCTGCTCGCCGAACATGGCTACGCCCAGTACGAAGTCTCGGCGTATGCCCAGCCTGGGCGCGCGGCACGGCACAATCTCAACTATTGGAGTTTCGGCGATTTCATCGGCATCGGCGCCGGCGCCCACGGCAAGCTCAGTCATCCGGACGGGCGCATCGTGCGAACCTGGAAGACCCGCTTGCCCAAGGACTATCTCAACCCGGCCAAACGTTTCCTCGCCGGTGAAAAACAGCTCGCCAACGAAGAGCTGCCCTTCGAGTTCCTGATGAACGCGCTGCGCCTCACCGATGGCGTCGACGCGCAGCTTTATCCGCAACGCACCGGGCTGTTCCTGGACACCTTGGCCGAAGGCCGGCGCGAGGCCGAACAAAGTGGCCTGTTGCAGGTCGAACCGTCACGTCTGGCGGCGACCGAGCGCGGACAACTGTTTCTCAATGACTTGCTGCAAAAATTTCTGAGCTGATCAAACAAGGAAAACGAATGGATCTGGTACTCGACCTGCTCGCCACCGTGTCCCGCTGGAGCCGCAGCAATCTGTCGGAAATATCCCTGGCACTGGTTGGCTGCCTGCTGGTGCTGTTTGGTGCTGACATCAAGGGCTGGGTCGAGCAACGCTTGGGCAGCATCGCCGGCGCCTTGCGCGTCCCGCTGATCGCCCTGTTGTGCATGATCGGCAGCGGCGCCGCACTGATCTACGCCACGCCGTGGATCGTCCGAGGCTTGAGCCAGTTCAACAACTACAGCCTGGCGCCGGTATTGCTGGTGGTGCTGGTGCTGATTGGCGTGGTGGCGGACCGTCGATAGACCGTGAAACGAAATGTGGGAGCACACCGGCTCCCACATTGTTTAACGCGCGATGCTTACGCCAACTTTTCGAACTTCAAATCCCAAACCCCATGCCCGAGCCGTTCGCCACGGCGCTCGAACTTGGTGATCGGCCGTTCGGCCGGGCGCGGTACGCACTTGCCGTCTTCGGCCAGGTTGCGGTAGCCCGGCGCGACATTCATGACTTCCAGCATGTACTCGGCATAAGGTTCCCAGTCGGTGGCCATGTGCAGCACACCGCCGATCTTCAACTTGCTGCGCACCAACTCAGCGAACGACGCCTGGACGATACGGCGCTTGTGGTGACGACTCTTGTGCCACGGATCCGGGAAGAACAGCATCAACCGGTCGAGGCTGTTGTCGGCCACGCAGCGGTTGAGCACTTCGATGGCGTCGCAATCGTAGACCCGCAGGTTGGTCAGCCCTTGGGTCAACACACCGTTAAGCAGCGCGCCCACGCCCGGACGATGGACTTCCACACCGATGAAATCCTGTTCCGGCGAAGCAGCGGCCATTTCCAGCAGTGAGTGGCCCATGCCGAAGCCAATCTCCAACGAGCGCGGCGCCGAGCGGCCGAACACCTGGTCGAAATCCACCGGCGCATCGGCCAGCGGCAGGACATAAAGCGGCGCGCCCTGCTCCAGGCCGCGTTGCTGGCCTTCAGTCATGCGCCCGGCGCGCATCACGAAACTCTTGATGCGGCGGTGTTGGCGCTCTTCGCCGTCTTCCGGCAGGACAGGCGTGTCGTTCGATTCAGTCATCAATGGCTCTTACTTGATCAGACCATCCAGCGGCGAGGACGCGCTGGCGTAGAGTTTTTTCGGCATACGGCCGGCGAGGTACGCCAGGCGACCAGCGACGATGGCGTGTTTCATGGCTTCGGCCATCAGGATCGGCTGCTGGGCGTGGGCGATGGCGGAGTTCATCAACACCGCTTCGCAACCCAGCTCCATGGCGATGGTGGCGTCGGACGCGGTGCCGACACCAGCATCTACCAACACCGGGATCTTGGCTTCTTCCAGGATGATCTGCAGGTTGTACGGGTTGCAGATCCCCAGGCCGGTGCCGATCAAGCCGGCCAGTGGCATGACCGCAATGCAGCCGATTTCCGCCAGTTGACGGGCGATGATCGGGTCATCGCTGGTGTAGACCATCACGTCGAAACCTTCCTTGACCAGGGTCTCGGCGGCCTTGAGGGTTTCGATCACGTTGGGGAACAGGGTTTTCTGGTCCGCCAGCACTTCCAGCTTCACCAGGTTGTGGCCGTCGAGCAGCTCACGGGCCAGGCGGCAGGTGCGCACGGCTTCGATGGCGTCGAAGCAACCGGCAGTGTTCGGCAAAATGGTGTAGCGATCCGGTGGCAGGATATCCAGCAGGTTCGGTTCGCCCGGGTTCTGGCCGATATTGGTCCGGCGCACGGCGACGGTCACGATCTCGGCGCCCGAGGCTTCGATGGCCAGGCGGGTTTCTTCCATGTCGCGGTATTTGCCGGTGCCTACCAGCAAACGCGACTGGTAGGTACGACCGGCCAGGACGAAGGGCTTGTCGCTACGAACGATGCTCATGGGAAATCCTCTGTTGGGGTGAGGTTCTTGCGAAATGCTGCGAAACCGAGACGACTAGCCGCCGCCAATGGCGTGGACCACTTCGACCAAATCACCGTCGTTCAACGTGGTTTCGGCGTGCTGGCTGCGCGGGACGATATCCAGATTGAGCTCCACCGCGACGCGGCGTCCGGTGAGTTCCAGACGGGTCAGCAGGGCCGCAACGGTTTCACCGTCGGGCAGTTCAAGGGATTCGCCGTTCAACTGAATGCGCATGCCGGATGCCGCCATCATTTTTAGGGGCTGGCATTCTAGCCCGATCAGTCTGGGTGACCCAAGCCATTCGTCATGAAATGGACCAGCCGGTCAGCCCGGCCGCCAAGCGGCGTCCGCGAAAAGGCCCGGGGCATTTGGATGCCTCGGACTGATCCAGCAACAAATGCAACGCCCAAGCAGCACCGGCCCCGTCTATATTTCTGGTCCCGCATGGACGCGTCTATCAAGCACAAGGAGGACCTGTGTCCAGCGTCCATGCAATGCCAAACATCCCTGCCATCGATGGCCTGCGCGCCGTCGCCGTCCTGAGCGTGATCATTTTCCACGCCGACTTCCTGAACATGCTGCCCGGCGGCTTCACTGGGGTCGACATGTTCTTCGTCATCTCGGGCTACGTCATCAGCCAGTCGCTGTACACCCGCTCCGACATGAGCTTTACGGCGTACCTGGCGGATTTTTACCGTCGACGATTCCTGCGCATCGTGCCTGCCCTGCTATTGGTTCTCCTGGCCTGTGCCCTGGTCTCGGCGATGTTCGTACCACAGGCCTGGCTCAGCATGCAGAATGATCGAACCGGACTGGCGGCCTACTTCGGCCTGAGCAACTTCATGCTGGCCTGGAACACCGACACCTACTTCTCGCCTTCCACCCAGCTCAATCCCTATACCCACACGTGGACGCTGGCCGTAGAAGAGCAGTTCTACCTGGTTTTTCCCCTCGTCTACTTCGTCTGGCTGCGCTTTCGACAACGGCATCGCCTCGCCTGGGCCTTGCTGCCCCTTCTGGCGCTGGCGTCATTGGTATTCAGCGTTGTGCAAACACAGCAAAGCCCTCTCGAAGCGTTTTATCTGTTACCCAGTCGATTCTGGGAGTTGGCATCCGGGGCGATCCTCTTCCAGCTCGTGGCGACAAAACGCCTGGTGCTGCCCTCTGCGGTGACCCCAGCCGTACTGTTCGGTGGATTCGCATTGGTGTCGGGCGGGTTGATTTTCGCCGACGCGAAGCACTTTCCGTTTCCCTGGGCCCTCTTGACCGTATCTGGCACCCTGTTGATCCTGGCTGCCGTGATACAGAAGACCGATACCCCGTCGCCGCTCCTGCGTCTTCTGCGTTCATCACCGGCTACCTATGTCGGCCGATTGTCCTACTCGCTTTACCTCTGGCATTGGCCAGTGCTGGTATTCCTGCGCTGGACCACCGGCCTGGAGCAATTCGCCATACAGCTGGCCTACCCGGTGATCGTCGCGGCGCTCGCTGCTGCCTCCTATCACTGGATCGAGACACCGCTGCGCACCGGCCGGTCGCATTTTCAACGCCACGCCTGGGTCGCCATCGCCGCATGCCTTGCGGCGGTCGGCCTGTCTTGGTCAGGGGCTCGCTGGGTGAGTGAAAACCCTGAGGCCCTGTCGCTGAGCCAGACCAGCGACGCCTACATCTGGTTTTCCCGCAGGCTGCCGCAAGGTCCGGCAAACGAGCCAATCGGCGACCTATCGCTGCAGGGCCGCCAATTGTTCGTGTTCGGCGATTCGCATGCCGCGGCCTATCGCACTCTGCTGAGCCTCGTCTCGCGACGGCTGGGTATCAGTGTTGTGGAACATGAGCGCGGCGGCTGCGCGGTGGCCAGCCTTATAGCTCCCGACCCGCAAGGCGCCTGCACCCAAGCCAGGAACGAAGCTCTGCGTGATATCGAGGCGCGGGCAAAACCCGGTGATATCGTTTTCCTCGCCTCTCTGCGAATGCCGGAGCTTGCAGGCCGCGATTGGGTGCGTGGTGATGAAACCGTGCTCAACGAGGCCCTCGCCGAATTGAATCCCGAGCAGCTCGACGGAGCCCGCAGTAGCGCAGAAGCAACACTGACGCGGCTGATGAACGCCAAGGTGCGGGTGCTGATCGATGCCCCCATGCCACTGTTCAAGGCGCCAGCGTACCGCTGCTCAGATTGGTTCAACCGGATGAACCCGATCTGCGCGCCTGGCTTCACCGTGGAGCGGGATCAAATCGAGCAGCTGCGAGCGCCACAAATGGCATTGCTGGAGCATTTAACCCAGGAGTACCCGATGCTTCGTGTTTGGGATCCGCTACCGCTGCTGTGCCCAGGCTCCACTTGCTCGGCCTATGACGACGGCAAACCGCTTTTTCGCGACGGCGATCACCTGAGCGGATACGGCAACCGCCTCCTCGCGCCATCGTTCATCCAGGTTCTGCTCAACGGTTGGAGGCGCACTTCGTGACCGTCAGGCCAGACGCCAGGCCGCGAGCCCCAGGCAGAGCCAGCCAATCAGAAACGCCAGGCCACCGAACGGGGTGATGATGCCGAGTTTGCCGATACCGGTCATGGTCAGTAAGTAAAGGCTGCCGGAAAACAGAATGATGCCGATCACAAAGGAAATGCCGGCCCACATCACGATGCGCCCGGGAATGTGCGTGGCCAGCAACGCAACACACAGCAATGCCAGGGTGTGGACCAGTTGATAGGTCACGCCAGTGTGGAATATCGCCAGGTAATCGGCACTCAGGTTTTTCAGGCCATGGGCGGCGAATGCCCCCAGCGCCACGCCCGTGAAGCCGAAAAACGCCGCCAGCATCAGAAAGCTACGCAACATGGGAACTCCAATCAGACTCGGTGGACAGGGTCTGTATAATGGCCCGCTCGACGGGTTCGGCCAAGCCATCTCTATGCTGCGTACATTGTTTCGACGATTCGTTAAAACCCTGCTCTGGTTCGCCGTCGGCAGCGTTGTGCTGGTGCTGCTGTTTCGCGTGGTGCCGCCACCGTTCACCGCGCTGATGATCGAGCGCAAGGTTGAATCCTGGTTCGGCGGCGAGCCGATCGACCTGCAGCGTGACTGGCAGCCTTGGGACCAGATTTCCGACAGTCTCAAAGTGGCGGTGATTGCCGGTGAGGACCAGAAATTCCCTGAGCACTGGGGCTTCGACATCAGCGCGATCCAGGCCGCATTTGCCCATAACGGGCGAGGCGGTTCGATCCGTGGCGCGAGCACCCTCAGCCAGCAAGTGTCCAAGAACCTGTTCCTGTGGTCGGGACGCAGCTGGCTGCGAAAAGGCCTGGAAGCCTGGTTCACCGCGCTGATCGAGGTGTTTTGGCCCAAGCAGCGGATCCTTGAGGTGTACCTCAACAGCGTCGAGTGGGACGACGGTGTGTTTGGGGCGGAAGCGGCGGCGCGGCATCACTTCCGTGTAAGCGCCGACGCCTTGTCCCGTCAACAGGCCAGCCTGCTGGCGGCAGTGCTGCCCAACCCGCGGGTATGGAACGCCAGCCGACCGAGCCCGTATGTACTGCGGCGAGCGAGCTGGATTCGCCAGCAGATGAGTCAGTTGGGCGGCGACAGCTATTTGCTGGGGCTCGATCATGCACGGCGGGCGCCTTGGGCGCAGTAACTAGACGCTGAAGCCTCTCCCTATATGATCGAGCGAGGGAACGATCAGAGCAGGGGTTTGCATCGCACAAACAAAAACGCCCCGATCATCACTGATCGGGGCGTTTTTTATTGCCGCTGTCGCAGGTCAAGCTGCGATGGACGTCTTGAGCTTGTTCATCGCGCTTTTCTCGAGCTGACGAATCCGCTCGGCCGACACGTTGTACTTCTGCGCCAGGTCGTGCAGCGTGGCTTTTTCCTCGGCCAGCCAGCGCTGGTAAAGGATGTCGCGGCTACGTTCGTCCAGCACTTCCAACGCTTCGTGCAGGTTGGTGTTGGAGTTGTCGCTCCAGTCGGCATCTTCCAGTTGACGGGCCGGGTCGTACCGGTGGTCTTCCAGATAGTTGGCCGGCGATTGGAAAGCGCTGTCGTCGTCCGCTTCGGCGGCCGGGTCGAAAGCCATGTCATGGCCGGTCAGGCGGCTTTCCATCTCG
The DNA here is from genome assembly GCF_014268655.2 of Pseudomonas marvdashtae. NCBI lineage: Bacteria > Pseudomonadati > Pseudomonadota > Gammaproteobacteria > Pseudomonadales > Pseudomonadaceae > Pseudomonas > Pseudomonas marvdashtae. The sequence continues at coordinate 194,827 of NZ_JABWQX020000001.1, read as the reverse complement.
CGAACTTCCCGAGGCTCTACGCCGAGGCTTTCCGCCACGCGGTGGACTTCTTCATTGTTCAGCCAGGCCAGACGCTTTTTCTGGCTGCGCAGGTTGAAGAACAGCTTGCGCTGGGCCTTGGTGGTCGCGACTTTCACGATGCGCCAGTTGCGCAGGATGAACTCGTGGATTTCCGCCTTGATCCAGTGCACCGCAAAGGACACCAGGCGTACACCCATTTCCGGGTTGAAACGCTTGACCGCCTTCATCAGGCCAACGTTGCCTTCCTGGATCAGGTCGGCCTGGGCCAGCCCGTAGCCGGAATAGCTGCGGGCGATATGTACGACAAAACGCAGGTGGGCGAGCACCATCTGCCGAGCCGCCTCAAGATCCTGCTCATAATAGAGACTCTCGGCCAGTTCACGCTCCTGCTCGGGCGTCAGCAATGGAATGCTGTTCACCGTGTGCACATAGGCCTCGAGGTTCGCACCCGGGACCAGGGCATAAGCAGGTTGCAAAGAAGTGGTCATACGAAAAAACCTCCGACTCACATAACTCGTGCAGTTCAGCACTGCGAAAATTGACCGGGAACCGTAGGACAAGTTCCCACAAAAACTGAAAGGTCAATACGCGCAAAAAACACTATTTTGGAGCAAGCTCACGCAGGTGGCGTGCTACCGCAATCCATGCACCGATATAACCCAACAGCACCGCGCCAAGCAAGAGCGACAGACCGTCGGCGACTGGCACACCGGCCAGTGCGAAATCACTGCCGTACAAACCGGCCAGTCCCACAACCGCATCATTCAGCCAATCCAGGCCGAACGCCAATACACCCCAGGACAGAATGCCGGCACCGAAGCCATACAGCGCCCCCATGTAAAGAAAGGGCCTGCGTACATAACTGTCCGTACCGCCGACGAGTTTAATCACTTCTATCTCGGTGCGGCGGTTTTCAATATGAAGACGAATGGTATTACCTATCACCAAAAGTAATGCAGACACCAGAAGCACCGTCAGGCCGAAGACAAACCGGTCGCCGAGCTTGAGTATCGCCGCCAGACGCTCGACCCAGACTAGATCAAGTTGCGCCTGCTGTACCTTCGGCAACTCGGAAAGTCTTTGTCTTAATGCTTCAAGAGTGGGCTTGTCGACCTCATTCGGCGTCACCAGCACCACGCCCGGCAATGGGTTCTCCGGCAGTTCCTTGAGGGCTTCGCCCAGGCCGGACTGTTGCTGGAACTCTTCAAGCGCCTGCTCGCGCCCCACGTATTCGGCATCGGCTACGCCCGGCATGGCCTTGATCTGTTCGCGCAATGCATGGCCTTCGCCCGATGTCGCGTCCAGTTGCAAATAAAGGGAAATCTGCGCCGCACGCTGCCAGGAACCACCAAGCCGCTCGACGTTATTCAGCAGAAGTGACAGGCCCATCGGCAAGCTCAACGCCACCGCCATGACCATGCATGTAAAAAAGCTGCCGATGGGCTGCTTGCCCAGGCGCCGCAGGCTGTCGAGCAGGCTGGCGCGATGGCTTTCTACCCAGGCGCGCAACAGCGTGGCGAAATCCGGGCCGTCGTCATCGTCGCGCTTTTTTTTCTGCGGCTGCGGATCGGTGCCCTTGGGGGCCACGCGTTCGGCCACTTTCGGGCTGCGAGTCGCACTCATACGCCGGCCTCCCCATCACCGATCAATCGACCGCGCTGCAAGGTGAGCATTCGGTGACGCATACGTGCGATCAATGCCAGGTCATGACTGGCGATCAGCACACTGGTGCCTAAGCGGTTGATGTCTTCGAATACGCCCATGATTTCCGCCGCCAATCGCGGGTCGAGGTTACCGGTGGGTTCATCCGCCAACAGCAAGGCCGGGCGGTGGACAATGGCGCGGGCGATGCCGACGCGTTGTTGCTGGCCGGTGGACAGATCGCCCGGGTACAGGTCGGTCTTGTCCGACAGGGCCACGCGCTCCAGAGCCGAATCCACGCGCTTGACGATCTCGGCCTTGGACAGGCCAAGGATTTGCAGCGGCAACGCCACGTTGTTGAACACCGTGCGATCGAACAACAACTGGTGGTTCTGGAACACCACGCCGATCTGACGCCGCAGATAGGGAATCTGCGCGTTGCTGATGGTGCTCAGGTCCTGCCCGGCCAGCAGCAGTTTTCCGGTGGAAGGCCGCTCCATCGCCAGCAGCAGGCGTAGCAAGGTACTTTTACCGGCGCCGGAATGGCCGGTGACAAATAGAAACTCGCCCCGACGGACCCGAAAGCTCAGCTCATGCAAGCCGACGTGACCGTTCGGATAGCGCTTACCGACCTGTTCGAAACGAATCATGAATGCTCCCGCTCGGCAAACAGCGCCTGGACAAAGGGCTCGGCTTCAAAGGTGCGCAAGTCATCGATGCCCTCGCCCACGCCGATGTATCGAATAGGCAGGCCAAACTGCTTGGCCAGGGCAAAAATCACCCCGCCCTTGGCGGTGCCGTCGAGCTTGGTCAGGGCCAGTCCCGTCAGCTCGACGGTCTGGTTGAACTGCTTGGCCTGGTTGATGGCGTTCTGGCCAGTACCGGCGTCCAGCACCAGCAGGACTTCGTGAGGCGCGTCGGCGTCGAGCTTGCCGATCACCCGGCGGACCTTCTTCAGTTCTTCCATCAGATTGTCTTTGGTGTGCAAGCGACCGGCCGTGTCGGCGATCAGCACGTCGATGCCGCGAGCCTTGGCCGCTTGTACGGCGTCGAAGATCACCGAAGCGGAGTCGGCGCCGGTGTGCTGGGCGATCACCGGGATCTTGTTGCGCTCGCCCCACACTTGCAGTTGTTCGACCGCGGCGGCGCGGAAGGTGTCGCCCGCGGCGAGCATGACTTTCTTGCCTTCGAGCTGCAGCTTCTTGGCCAGTTTGCCGATGGTGGTGGTCTTGCCGGCGCCGTTGACGCCGACAACCAGGATCACGAACGGTTTGTTCTGGGAGGCGATCACCAGCGGTTTTTCCACTGGCTTGAGCAGGCTGGTCAGCTCGCCTTGCAAGGATTTGTACAGGGCATCGGCGTCAGTCAGCTGTTTACGCGCAACCTTCTGGGTCAGGCTCTGGATGATCACCGAAGTGGCCTCGACGCCAACATCGGCGGTCAGCAGGCGGGTCTCGATGTCTTCCAGCAATTCGTCATCGATGACTTTCTTGCCCAGGAACAGACTGGCCATGCCTTCGCCAATGCTGGCGCTGGTCTTGGACAGGCCTTGCTTGAGACGGGCGAAAAAGCCGACTTTGTTCTCTTCGGCGCGGGGCTCAGGCTCGGCCGGGGTTTGCTCCTCAGCCAGTGCAGGCGCTGGGGCGATCTCGGCCGGAGCAGGCGCAATGACGACCGGAGGTGCCTCGGCAGTCGGTGCCTCGACCGGCTGCGTCGAGGCCGGAATCGGTGGCGTGACCTGCGCGGCCTGGGCATCCTCGACCAGCGCGACGGGCTCCTCCGCGACCGGCAAAGCCGGCCAGAGTGTCTGTCCGGCGGGCGGGGTCAACGGTTGCTCGGCCACCGGTTCGGCTTCAGGCGCGGATTCAGGCTGGGCTGGTTGCAGCACCGGCTCGGCGATCGGCAGGACAATGGGCGCAGCCTCTTCAACCACCGACTCGTCGGCAGACTCAGGTTGCGGCTGTTCGACAACGGGTTCCTGCGGCTTCTTGCGCAGCCATCCGAACAGGCTTTTTTTCTCGCCAGCCTCAGCTGGGGTCTTCTTGTCGTCGTTGGAACCAAACATGGAGGACGGCTATCTCACGGTAGCGACGCGCCTTGAGGGCGCCTCGGTGATAAATATTCGATGCTGAACAGACTGCGTTTCATCCAGCTTGTTCACGCGCAACAGATTGTCGAAATGTCTCCAGGACACTTCAACCTCGATTTTTCGAAGGACTGGCAAGACATCATCGGCGAAAACGCGGGCATCCCCGAACAAACCCAACGCTTTTGCACGGAACTCAAACAACCCTGGGCCGATAAAAGACCCGATAGGCGTGGCCGCCAGTAAAACGGACCGTTATCCTAGCACCTCCTCGCCTGCTGAGGCTAAGACCCGGCAGGCAGCCCAACAGGTTTAAACACGAATGAATGCTCTTGCCCGCTGCGCCGCAGGCCTGCTGCTCTGCACGGTTTGTCTGCCCTTTCCAGTCTTGGCTGCCGATCCCCAACCCACCCACGAATTTACCCTCGATAACGGCCTCAAGGTCGTGGTGCGTGAAGACCATCGCGCACCGGTGGTCGTTTCCCAGGTCTGGTACAAGGTCGGATCCAGCTACGAAACGCCGGGCCAGACCGGTTTGTCCCATGCGCTGGAACACATGATGTTCAAGGGCAGCGACAAGATCGGCCCCGGCGAGGCATCGCTGATCCTGCGTGACCTCGGCGCGGAGGAAAACGCCTTCACCAGCGACGACTTCACTGCTTATTACCAAGTGCTGGCCCGGGATCGCCTGGCCGTGGCCTTCGAACTGGAAGCCGACCGCATGGCGAGCCTGCGCCTGCCGCCAGAGGAGTTCAGCCGCGAGATCGAGGTGATCAAGGAAGAGCGCCGCATGCGCACCGACGACAAGCCCATGTCCAAGGCCTATGAGCGCTTCAAGGCCATGGCTTATCCGGCCAGCGGCTACCACACGCCCACCATCGGCTGGATGGCCGACCTGGAGCGGATGAAGGTCGAGGAACTGCGCCACTGGTACGAATCCTGGTACGTCCCGAACAACGCCACCCTGGTGGTGGTCGGCGACGTGACGCCGGAAGAGGTCAAGACCCTGGCCCAGCGCTACTTCGGCCCGATTGCCCGGCGCGCCGTGCCGCCGGCGAAAATTCCCCTGGAGCTGGCCGAGCCTGGCGAGCGCAAGATCACCCTGCATGTGCAGACCCAACTGCCGAGTGTCATGCTCGCCTTCAATGTGCCAAGCATTGCCACCGCCACGGACAAGGCTTCGGTCAACGCGCTGCGGCTGATCTCGGCCCTGTTGGACGGCGGCTACAGCGGACGGATTCCGGCACAGCTGGAGCGTGGCGAAGAGTTGGTCTCCGGCGGCTCGTCGAATTACGACGCCTTCACCCGTGGCGATACGCTGTTCACCTTGTCGGCAACGCCCAACACCCAGAAGAACAAGACCCTGGCCCAGGCCGAAGCCGGTTTGTGGCGCTTGCTCGAACAATTGAAAACCACCGCCCCGACCGCCGCAGAACTGGAGCGCGTGCGCGCCCAGGTCATCGCCGGCCTGGTGTACGAGCGTGATTCGATCACCAGCCAGGCCACTGCCATCGGCCAGCTGGAAACAGTCGGTCTGTCCTGGAAGCTGATGGACACCGAACTCGCCGAACTGCAAAGCGTGACCCCGCAGGATATCCAGAAGGCAGCCCAGCTGTATTTCACCCGCTCGCGCCTGAGCGTCGCGCACGTCCTGCCCGAGGAGAAAACTCATGAATGAGCGCAATTTATCGCGCCGGGGACCACTGATCGCCCTGGTATTCATCGCGGTGGCTGGAGCGCTGGCGTTCTATCTGCTGCCGGCCACTGACGTCACCGCCAGCCAGGCCTTGGACAACGCCAAGTCCGGTAAAAAGCTGCAATCACTGGCCGAGCTGGACGGCAAGGCGCCCAGCCGTCGCCAGCTCAACGTACAAACCTGGAAAACCGCTGACGGCGCCAAGGTGCTGTTCGTCGAGGCCCGCGAGTTGCCGATGTTCGACCTGCGGCTGACCTTCGCCGCCGGCAGCAGCCAGGACGGCGACGTTCCCGGGCTGGCGCAATTGACCAACGCCATGCTCAACGAAGGCGTGGCTGGCAAGGACGTCAGCGCCATCGCCGAAGGGTTCGAAAGCCTTGGCGCGGATTTTGGCAACGGTGCCTTTCGGGACATGGCCGTGGCCTCGCTGCGCAGCCTCAGCGCGGCGGACAAGCGTGGGCCGGCGTTGAAACTGTTTGCCGAAGTGGTCGGCAAGCCGACTTTCCCCGCCGATTCCTTCGCGCGCATCAAGAACCAGATGCTCGCCGGCTTCGAGTACCAGAAGCAGAACCCCGGCAAACTGGCGGGCCTGGAATTGATGAAGCGCTTGTATGGCGATCATCCCTACGCCCACTCCAGCGACGGCACCGCGCAAAGCATTCCGCCGATCACCCTGGCCCAGGCCCGGGCTTTCCACGCCAGGGCCTACGCGGCTGGTAACGCCGTGATCGCGTTGGTGGGGGACCTGTCCCGTGCCGAGGCCGAAGCCATTGCCAACCAGGTGTCCGGCGCGCTGCCCAAGGGCCCCGCCCTGGCGAAAACACCACCACCGGTGGAGCCGAAAGCGAGCGTCCACCACATCGAGTTCCCATCCAAGCAGACCAACCTGATGCTCGCGCAACTGGGCATCGATCGGGACGATCCAGACTATGCAGCCGTGTCCCTGGGCAACCAGATCCTCGGTGGCGGCGGATTCGGTACGCGGTTGATGACCGAAGTTCGTGAAAAACGCGGCCTGACCTATGGCGTCTATTCCGGCTTCACCGCCATGCAGGCCCGCGGCCCGTTCATGATCAATCTGCAAACCCGTGCGCAGATGAGCGAAGGCACGCTCAAGCTGGTGCAGGACGTATTCGCCGATTACCTCGAGAACGGCCCGACCCAAAAGGAACTCGACGATGCCAAGCGCGAGCTGGCCGGCAGCTTTCCGTTATCCACCGCCAGTAACGCCGACATCGTTGGCCAGCTCGGCGCCATGGGTTTCTACGATTTGCCGCTGAGCTACCTGGAAGATTTCATGCGCCAGTCGCAGGAGCTGACCGTCGAGCAAGTCAAGGCCGCACTGAACAAACACCTGAGCACGGACAAGATGGTCATCGTCACCGCTGGCCCGACCGTGCCGCAAGAGCCGTTGCCGGCCCCCACTGACAAACCTGCCGAGCAGCCGCTCGGGGTCCCGGAGCACTAATGGCCCGTCCATCCAATTCCAGCAAGAAACCCGTGCACAACGGTGTGAACCAACTGCGCATCATCGGCGGCGAATGGCGCAGCCGACGCTTGAGCTTCCCGGATGCCCCAGGCTTGCGCCCGACCCCGGACCGGGTTCGCGAAACCTTGTTCAACTGGCTCGCGCCCTACGTAGCAGGTGCCAGGGTGCTCGACCCATTCGCCGGTAGCGGCGCGCTGTTCCTCGAGGCGCTGTCCCGTGGCGCCGCCATGGGGCAGGCGCTGGATGCCAGCAGCCTGGCGGTCTCCAGCCTGAAAGAACACCTGGGTACCCTGCGTTGCACCGTCGGCCAAGTGCAGACGGCCGATGCGCTGCGCTATCTGGAAGGTCAACCGTCGACGCCCTTCGACCTCGTCTTCCTCGATCCGCCCTTCAATCAGAATCTGTTGCCTGCCGTGTGCGCCTTGCTTGAAGACCGACAATGGCTGGCGGACGACGCATGGGTCTACACCGAAAGCGAAACAGCGCCCTCGACACTCGGTATGCCGAGCAACTGGCGCCTGCATCGCGAGCAGAAATCCGGCCGGGTCTTCTACGCGCTCTGGCAACGCACCGCTGGAGCAGTCGCACCTGCGTGAACCGAAAAACGCTTGGAAGGTGCGGTACTTATTTACCGCACGCCGCCATCCTGGAAACGCCACAGTGAGTGACACAATTTTGTGAACCACTGAGGACGATTTTACCCATGGACGTTTTTCGCAGCAGGATGCTGCTTTTCTTCTGGTTGGCACCGCTAGTGGCGGTAGCCGATTCTCCCCCCACCCACGAGTTCACGCTGGACAATGGCCTGAAAGTGGTCGTGCGCGAAGATCATCGTGCCCCACTGGTCAGCTCGCAACTCTGGTTCAAAGTCGGCTCGGCCGACGAGGCGCCGAGCCGCTCAGGACTGTCTCACGCGCTGGAACATATGGTTTACAAAGGTAGCCACAAGAGTTGTGCGGGCGAGGCCATGAAGACCCTGGATACCCTGGGCGCCCAATACAATGCCTTTACCGGGGAAGATTTCACCGTACATCATCAAACCCTTGAGCCTCGTCACTTGGGTGTCGCGTTCGAACTGATGGCAGACCTCATGTCGACCGCTCACCTGCGCGCCGAAGACTGGTTGCCGGAAATTGCCGTCATCCAGGAGGAACGGCGCGAGAACCAGGACCACCCCGGAGAGCTGGCCCTGGAACGCTTTCTTAGCCTGGCCCATCTTTCAAGTGGCTACCGCACGCCCACCATCGGCTGGATGCACGACCTGCAGCGACTCGACATTGCTGACTTGCGCGACTGGTATCAAACCCGCTATGCGCCCGGCAATGCCGTGTTGGTCGTGGTTGGCGATGTCACGCTTGAGCAGGTCAAGCTGCTGGCAAAAACTTACTTTGGGGCGGTAGCCGCCCGTCCTTTCACCGCGTCGCGGGCACCGCTGGAGTTGGACCGACCCGGCGAACGCAGGCTCATCCTTGACGTACCCGACTCCGCTACGCAATTTCTCATGGCATTCAATGTCCCGGTGCTGGTGACCGCCGAGCCTCCTCGGACCGTGTATGCCTTGCGCTTGCTCCAAATGCTACTGGCAGGCTCAAGCAGCGCCCGACTGCAATCGCAGCTTCAATTCAAGACGCCGCTGTTCTCCGCCCTATCCTCCGATTACAACTGGCTGGGACGTGGCGACGCTCTTCTGTTGATCGACGGCCGTATCTCCAATGCCTACACCGGCTCGCTCAATGACGTCGAGGCGCGCGTGTGGCAAGAACTTGACAAGCTACGAACCGATCCCCCCGCGCCTGATGAGCTGGAACGTGCTCGCACGCAACTGATCGCACAAAACATTTACGGCCAGGACTCAATAGAGGGCCAGGGCCATTTCCTCGGCTCCTTGGTGAGCAACGGGCTGTCCTGGCGATTGATGAACGACGAAATTGCCGAGCTGAAAAAAGTAACCCCGGATGACATCCGACAAGCCGCCGCGACCTATCTGACCCGTGATCGCCTGACCATAGCGCACATCCAAGGGGAGCAAACCCATGAATAAATCAGCTCAGGCTGGCTGTCTTGCGATGTTGGGGATCGCACTGTTGGGTTGCTGCGCGCAAGCCTTGGCCGATACCGTTTCGAATGGCTCCACGGTGCGCCTGCAATCGCTGCTTGAGCCAGACATCGTCGCACCAAAGCCGCGCCCCCTGGCCGTCAAGGGCTGGAAGACAACAGCTGGCAGCAAGGTCTTGTTCGTCCGTACGACGGCATCGCCGATGTTCGATGTCCATGTCAGCTTCGAGGCGGGAAGCGCCCGGAGCAATATCCCCGGCCTCGCCGGCGTAACCTACAGCATGCTCAACGAAGGCGTGCCAGGCATGGAAAGCCATCAAGCGATCATCGACACCTTTCAGAGCCTGGGGGCAAGGCTCGGCATGGGGATAGATCCGCAACGCAGCGCATTTTCCTTGCGCAGTTTGAGCGAAATGGAAAAGCGCACCCCAGCCCTACGGTTGTTTTCGCAAATATTGGGCAACCCATTGCTCAGTGATGAAGCATTGGCAAGGGTGAAAAACGAGGCGAAAGACATACTTCTGCGTGACCGACAGAACCCGACGGACATCGCGCACCAACACCTCAAGGAACAACTGGCGCCCAAGCACCCTTATGCCCAACCGATGTTCGGCACGAACGAGGCGCTGGACGCTCTGACACGCCAAGCGGTACAGGACTTCCATCGGCAAGCCTACTCGGCGGTGAAGGCGCAGATCACCTTGGTCGGCGACCTCACGCTCGAACAGGCCCAACTGATCAGCCAACAGATCAGCAGTGCCTTGCCCGGCACCAACCAGGCCGCTCGTCCCGACGACCCCTCCTCGGTTGGCACGCCAACGAACAGCCATCTGGAACGGGCGCAGCAACAAACCCAACTTCTGCTCGCCCAGCCCAGCGTGCCGCGCACGCATGCCGACTATCTTGCGCTGGATGCGGCGAACCGGATTTTCAAGAACCGGTTAATGACGGAGCTGAGGGAAAAGCGCGGCCTGGTGTATGGCACCAGGATCCTGCACTGGGACTGGGCCGATGGCGCCCTGGCGATCATCTCGCTTCGGACCAGTCCACACTTCAACCAAGGCACTCAGGCGTTGGTGCGCTCAATGTTCACCGACTATCTGCGCGACGGGCCGACGCAACAGGAAGTTGACCAACTGAAAGGCCGGATGCGGAGTTCGATTGCTCATGACAGCGCCAACAATGCACAGATTCTCGATCAATTGGTCAGGATAAATCGAGATGACCTGCCGCTTGACCTGGACTACACCGTCCAACAGATGCAGGCACTGACCCCCAGGCAAATAAAGGACACACTGAACCGCCATTTCGCAGCCGACGCCTGGCACGTTGTGACGGTGGGTCCCACGGTCGAGCAGCAACCCTTGCCAGCGCCAGTGGCACCGTCGGCCGATGCCCTTGCACAGGACAGATGTCGCGCCGCGCAGGCCTTTATGGCAATTTAAAGCTGCCGCGCCAGGCGCACCTCCACGCCTGGCGCCTATGCTTGAAATGACGAGACCCGACGTGCCTGTAGACTCCCCTATGTCCAGCCAACGATTTACACCGGCCTTCGGCCTGGCTAATCCACACCTGCAGACGCTATGGGGACCGCTTTGGCGCAAGACTGTCCACATCGAACGCGAGCGCGAACGGCTGTGGCTCGAAGACGGTGACTTCCTGGATCTCGACTGGCACGGCCCGCACAGTGCCGATGCACCATTAGTGTTGGTACTGCATGGGCTGACCGGCTCTTCCAACTCACCCTATGTGGCCGGCCTGCAGCGAGCGCTCGACGCTAAGGGTTGGGCCAGCGTCGCCTTGAACTGGCGCGGGTGCTCGGGAGAACCCAACCTGTTGCCCCGTAGCTATCATTCGGGCGTCAGCGAAGACCTGGCCGCCGCTATCGCTCACCTTCGGGCCCGGCGGCCGTTGGCACCGTTGTTCGCGGTGGGTTATTCACTCGGCGGCAACGTGTTGCTCAAGCACTTGGGGGAAACCGGCAGCGACAGCCAATTGCAGGGAGCAGTGGCGGTTTCAGTGCCGTTCCGCCTGGATCAATGCGCCGACCGCATCGGGCAAGGGTTCTCCAGGTTCTACCAGGCCCATTTCATGCGCGAAATGCTCGCCTATGTGCGCAACAAACAGCGTCAATTCCAGCATGACGGGCGTCATGACGGGCTTGCCGCCCTGGCCGCGCTGGGCTCGCTGGACAACATGCGCACGTTCTGGGATTTCGATGGCCGGGTGACCGCGCCGCTGCACGGTTACTCGGATGCGGCCGATTATTATCGTCGCGCCTCCAGCCGCTATTTCATCACCGGGATAAGAACCCCAACCCTGCTTATCCAGGCCGCCGACGATCCGTTCGTGTTTCCCCACAGCTTGCCCGAACCGGCGGAGCTGTCAGGCTCCACCCAACTCGAATTGCATGCCCAGGGCGGCCATGTCGGGTTTGTCGACGGAACATTGCGGCGCCCGGGCTACTATCTCGAACGACGCGTACCCGAATGGCTGGCCAGCTTGGCCTCGCATGGCATTACTCGCCCTTCGCCACGCCCCGCTGCGGATCATTGATCCACTCGCTCCAGGATCCCGCATATAACTTGCCCAACGGATGCCCCGCCAAGCACAAGGCAAACAGGTTATGGCAGGCCGTCACGCCGGAGCCGCAATAGGCCACCAGCCCGCTCGGCGGGCGATCGCCCAACTTTTCAGCGAAGCGCAGCTTGAGCTGGCCTGCAGGCAGGAATCGTCCATCGGCGCCCAGGTTGTCGGTGAAAGCTGCGCACTGCGCGCCAGGGATGTGCCCGGCCACCGGGTCGATCGGCTCGACATCGCCCTTGAAACGGGGCAATGCCCGCGCATCCAGCAACGTCATGTCCGACTGGCCGAGGCGCTGTTGCAACGTTTCGGCGTCGAGCAGCAGATTCGCGTCCGCCGAACCGCTGAACGTCCCAGGCTGATTTGCAGGTGGATCGAGACTCAGCGGCAAGCCCGCCGAGTGCCAGGCCTTGAGACCACCATCCAGGATGTAGACACCGTCACGCTTGCCCAGCCACACCAGCAGCCACCAAGCCCGGGCGGCATAGGCGCCGGGACCATCGTCGTACAGCACGATGGTGCTGTCGTTGCCGATGCCCCAGGCACGCAGGCGCGCGATCAAGGCTTCAGGATCGGGCAGCGGATGGCGCCCGGTCACACCCTTGATCACCGGCCCGCTCAGATCCCGCTCAAGGTCCGCGAACGACGCTCCGGCAATATGGCCTTCGGCGTAGCTGCGTTGGCCGTAGTCCGGATCCTCCAAGGCAAAACGACAATCAAGAATCACCAGCCCGGGATCTGTTCGCCTCTGTTCAAGGCCTTGGGGACTGATGAGTTGAGCGATGGGCATGGTGAGCTCCTGTAACGGGTTCAGGGGGTCCGATCCTACTGCCCTTCCTCCAGAGTCTGGGCCAGGGGGACATAATATTCTTTGAACAGTGCATTCACCGCTTCGCGGGCTTGATCGGTGACGAAGCCCGCCTCCAGCACGAGCACTTGATACACGCCACGCTTGATGGCCTGTTCGCTCAGATGGCTGGAGTTTTCCCGCGTAGTGCAGAGGAACCGTACCCAGGAGGTCAGGATGATCCAGGCGTTGAGCGTCAGCGACTCGATCTGCACACGGTCCATCTCCAGGATGCCGGCGGCAACAAAGCCCTCATAGATAGCGGTGCCATGGATCAGGCAGCGCTGGGAAAACCGTCGGTAGCGCGCCGCAAGTTCCGGGTCACTGTCGAGCAGATGTTCCAGATCTCGATGCAGGAAGCGGTAGCGCCACATTGCCGATAGCAACTCCTGCAGGTAGAAACGCTTGTCGTCCACCGTGGCTGGCCGCCCCTGAGGCGGGCGCAGGAAGCTGTCCACCAGGTTTTCGTATTCACTGAACAGCACGGCGATAATCGCCTGCTTGTTGGGGAAGTGGTAATAGAGATTCCCCGGGGACATGTCCATGTGGGCGGCGATGTGATTGGTGCTGATGCTGCGCTCGCCCTGCCGGTTGAACAACTCCAGGCTGTTCTGCACGATGCGCTCGCTGGTTTTTATTCGTGGGGCCATGGCTTGGGCTTTAATGAAAAAGTAATTGAAGGGCATCTTACGACCTATCGGTCACAGGATAAAACCCAAGCCATTTTCCACCGCTCATTTGACTTTTTAGAGCATAAGCTCTAGAAAGCATCGACTATAACAATTATCCGGTGCCGCCATGCCTGCCGACGTTGCTTATTTGCACGAGTCCCAACAGCAGCTGGACGAACTCCAGGCACTCTTTGCCGCCCAGCGCCAAGCCTACGCCGCTCACCCGATGCCGCCGGCCGAACAGCGCCTGCAATGGCTCAAGGCATTGCGTGAACTGTTGAGCAACGAACGACAGGCGCTGATCAATGCCATCAGCGACGATTTCAGCCACCGCAGCGCAGACGAAACGTTGCTGGCCGAGCTGATGCCGAGCCTGCACGGCATTCATTACGCCAGCCGACACCTCAAGGGTTGGATGAAGCCTTCCCGGCGCAAGGTCGGCATCGCCTTCCAGCCGGCGTCGGCGAAAGTGGTCTATCAGCCGCTGGGCGTGGTCGGGGTCATCGTGCCGTGGAACTATCCGCTTTTCCTGGCCATCGGTCCCTTGGTGGGGGCGTTGTCGGCGGGTAACCGGGTGATGCTCAAACTCAGCGAATCGACCCCCACCACTGGTTTGTTGCTCAAGCAATTGCTGGCGCGGATCTTTCCTCAGGATCTGGTGTGCGTCGTGCTTGGCGAGGCGGATGTCGGCGTCGCGTTCTCCAGGTTGCCGTTCGATCACCTGCTGTTCACCGGCGCCACCAGCATCGGCAAGCACGTGATGCGTGCCGCCGCTGAAAACCTGACCCCCGTCACCCTTGAGCTCGGCGGCAAATCTCCCGCCATCGTTTCAGACGACGTACCACTCAAGGACGCCGCCGAGCGCATCGCCTTCGGCAAGACCCTCAATGCCGGGCAAACCTGTGTGGCGCCGGATTATGTGCTGGTCCCCCAGAATCGGGTCGGGGCGTTCGTCGAGGCATATCGCGAGGCCGTGCGCGGGTTCTATCCGACGCTGAGCGACAATCCGGACTACACCGCGATTATCAATGAACGACAACTGGCGCGACTCAACGGCTATATCAGCGATGCCACCAGCAAGGGCGCGCTGTTGATCGAGTTGTTCGACCAGGGCCAGGGCCGACGCATGGCCCACAGCCTTTTGCTTAACGTCACCGATGACATGACCGTCATGCAGGACGAAATCTTCGGGCCACTGCTACCCATCGTGCCTTACGAGCACCTCGACCAGGCGTTTGCCTACATTAACCAGCGGCCACGTCCGCTGGCGCTCTATTACTTCGGCTACAACAAGGCTGAACAGAATCGCGTGCTCGAACAAACCCATTCCGGCGGCGTATGCCTGAATGACACCTTGTTGCACGTGGCCCAGGACGACATGCCGTTTGGCGGCATTGGCGCCTCGGGGATGGGGCACTATCACGGCCACGAGGGATTCCTGACCTTCAGCAAGGCCAAGAGCGTGCTGACCAAACAACGATTCAACGCCGCAAAGCTGATTTATCCGCCCTATGGCAAGCCGCTGCAGACGCTGATCCAAAAGCTGTTTATCCGCTAACGATGGTCTCCCGGGTAATAACAATAATGAACCCAAGCCTGACCGATACGCCCGCCCTGTCACGACGCGGCCTGCTGCAATTGAGCCTGGGCGCCAGCGTTTTTTTGGCAACCGTTGGTGTGGGCGCCAGCCTGAGCGGTTGCTCGTCCAGTCAACCGGCCAATGGATTGTTGGCGCTACGCGATAGCGACCTGCCATTTTTGCACGCCGTCATTCCGGTGATGCTGAACGCCGCCGTGGCGGGTGAAACAATCCCCGCCGCCGCTGGTGCCACGCTGCAAAGCCTGGATCGTGGACTGGCGCATCTGTCGCCGTCCATGCTCAAGCTCACGCGCCAGTTGTTCGACGTGCTCACGCTGGGAGTAACCCGCGGACCGCTGACTGGAGTCTGGGGCGCGTGGGAAAACGCCAGCGTCCATGACATCCAAGAGTTTCTGTCGCGCTGGGAAAACAGCTCGCTGAGTCTGCTGCGCCAAGGCCACAGCTCGTTGCTGCAAATGGTCATGATGGCCTGGTACAGCCGGCCCGAGTCCTGGGCCCATTGCGGGTATCCGGGGCCGCCAGCGATCTGAAGCCAGGCACGCCCCTCCTGAAAATGCCCCATCGCAACCCCATGCCACTAAGAGAGCCCGAGCATGCCCGTACTCGACCCGTTCCGCGAAGGCCTCGCCCGTGGCTGGACCACCTACAACGGCGCGCAATTGTCCGAGGACCTGACGCTGGAAGCGGACGTGGCAATTATCGGCAGCGGCGCCGGCGGTGGCACCACGGCGGAAATTCTCAGCGCCGCCGGCTTCAACGTTTTGCTGATCGAGGAAGGCCCGCTCAAGACCAGCCATGACTTCACGCTGCTCGAAGACCAGGCCTATACCAGCCTGTACCAAGAAGGCCTCGGGCGCATGAGCAAGGACGGCGCCATTACCATTCTCCAGGGCCGGGCGGTGGGCGGCACGACGTTGATCAACTGGACTTCCAGCTTTCGCACGCCGGCGCAAACCCTCGACCACTGGGCGGCCGAGCACAACGTCAAGGGGCACGACCCGGCCCAGATGGCGCCCTGGTTCGAGCGGATGGAACAGCGCCTCGGCGTGGCGCCGTGGTTGATCCCACCCAACGCCAACAACGACGTGATCCGCAAAGGCTGCGAACGCTTGGGCTACAGCTGGCACGTCATCCCGCGCAACGTGCGCGGCTGCTGGAACCTGGGTTACTGCGGCATGGGCTGCCCGACCAACGCCAAGCAATCAATGCTTGTCACCACCATACCCGCCACGCTGGACAAGGGCGGCGCGCTGCTTTACCTGGCGCGGGCTGAGCGCGTCGTCATCAAGAACAATGCGGTCGCCAGCCTGGAGTGCCAAGCCATGGACGAGCGCTGTGTAGCGCCCACCGGGCGGCGCATCACCGTCAGGGCCAGGCATTACGTACTGGCCGGCGGTGGCATCAACAGCCCGGCCCTGCTGCTGCGCTCCGATGCGCCGGACCCGCACAAACGCCTTGGCAAGCGCACCTTCCTGCATCTGGTGAACATGTCCGCCGGGCAATTCGACGAAGTCATCAACCCGTTCTACGGCGCGCCACAGTCGATTTACTCGGATCATTTCCAATGGCAGGACGGCGTCTCCGGCAAAATGTCCTACAAGCTCGAAGTCCCACCCCTGCACCCGGCCCTTGCCGCCACGCTGCTGGGCGGGTTCGGCGGCGAGAGCGCCCTGCACATGGCGCAACTGCCTCATACCCATGCCATGCTGGCGCTGCTGCGCGATGGTTTTCATCCGGACAGCACTGGCGGCAGCGTCGAATTGCGCAGCGACGGCACGCCTGTGCTCGACTACCACGTTTCGCCGTATGCCTGGGACGGCTTGCGCCGGGCATTCCACAGCATGGCCGAGATCCAGTTCGCCGGCGGGGCCCGGGCAGTCATGCCAATGCACAGCGACGCGCGGTATGTGAAAACCCTGGCCGAAGCTCGCACGCAGATCGACCAACTCGACCTTGCCTTGTACCGCACCCGCCTGGGCAGCGCCCATGTCATGGGCGGGTGCGCAATGGGCGAAGATCCAAAGACCGCTGTGACCGACAGCCTCGGACGTCATCATCAACTGGACAATCTTTCGATCCACGACGGCTCGCTGTTCCCCACCAGCATTGGCGCCAATCCGCAGTTGTCGGTCTATGGATTGACCGCGCAACTGGCGACTGCCCTGGCCGAACGTTTGGGAAAAACATGAAAATATCGAATATTCGCAACGTCTATAGTGCGTTCTTACCCAACAGCCGACTTGGCCGACCGAGAAGGCTGCGATACCATCCGACTCCCCAACGGACTCCCGCCAGGACGACGCGATGAACCGAGTGTTGTACCCAGGTACCTTCGACCCTATTACCAAGGGCCATGGCGATCTGGTCGAACGCGCCTCGCGCCTGTTCGACCATGTGATCATTGCCGTCGCCGCCAGCCCGAAGAAAAACCCGCTGTTCCCGTTGGAACAACGTGTGGAGCTGGCTCGTGAGGTCACCAAGCATCTGCCCAACGTGGAAGTGGTTGGCTTTTCGACGCTGCTGGCGCATTTCGCCAAGGAAAAGAACGCGAACGTGTTCCTGCGGGGCCTGCGCGCGGTATCGGACTTCGAATATGAATTCCAACTGGCCAACATGAACCGACAGTTGGCGCCGGACGTCGAGAGTCTGTTCCTGACGCCGTCGGAGCGTTATTCCTTCATTTCTTCGACCCTGGTGCGTGAAATCGCGGCCTTGGGCGGCGACATCACCAAGTTCGTGCACCCAGCGGTGGCCGATGCGCTGACCCTGCGCTTCAAGAAATAGCCCTCTCTGGTCGCGACTCACTTCGCGGCCAGACCGCCAAGCAGGCGCAGTCCATCGCGCCCGCGTGCACTGCGCTCTTGATTGCGGCACAATTGCGCCTATTCGTTTTCAACTGCCCGGGCCCAACGCCCCGGCCGGAGTCTGCATGTCCCTGATCATCACCGACGACTGCATCAATTGCGACGTCTGCGAACCCGAGTGCCCGAACGAAGCCATTTCCCAGGGCGAAGAAATCTACGTCATCGACCCGAACCTGTGCACCCAGTGCGTCGGCCATTACGACGAACCCCAGTGCCAGCAAGTCTGCCCGGTGGATTGCATCCCGCTGGACGAGGCTCATCCGGAGACTGAAGAACAGTTGATGGCGAAATACCGCAAGATTACCGGCAAGGCTTGAGTTTTCGGGCGAGCCTCCAGGCCTCACTCCTGCCGCTCAAACCCTTCCCCAATACACCCCAGGCAGCGCACGAAGGTGGCTTTCGCCGGGTCGACCACCAACGCCTTCCCCGCGTCGCCTACACCGCCCCCCAACGCGGTGAACGGCAACGATACGACGAACGCCCCGGCACCGATCACGGTGGCCGCGAGTAGCAACGGACGGGCAATCAGCAAGTCGCCGATCATGGCGAAGGCAGGCGGATTCTGGATGGTATAGCGCGGGTCACCGCTCTCAGTGTTTGCCAGGACAGGCAAACCGACACTCAGCGAGAGTGCCAGAACAAAAGGTCGAAGCTGATTCATGGGGGCGATCCTTCGGCTAGGCAGTATGACTACTGACTATAGACCGTAGGACGAATCAGCTCTGGCAGCGTGGGCACCAGACGCTCGCACGCTGGCCCAGGCGGATTTCCCGCAGCCCCGTGCCGCAAACCTTGCACGATTGTCCGCCCCGCCCGTACACGAACAATTCCTGCTGGAAATAACCGGGCTGGCCATCGCCGCCAATGAAGTCCCGCAACGTGGTCCCGCCACGCTCGATGGCATGGGCGAGGATGCGTTTGATCTCGATCGCCAACTTCAGGTAACGCGCCCGAGAGATGCCGCCCGCCTCGCGACGCGGGTCGATCCCGGCAGCAAACAGCGCTTCTGTCGCATAGATGTTGCCGACGCCAACCACCACCGCGTTGTCCATGATGAACGGCTTGACCGCCATCGAACGCCCACGGGAGAGTTGGAAAAGCCGTTCGCCGTCAAAAAGATCGGTCAGCGGCTCCGGCCCCAGGCGAATCAGCAATTGGTGATTGAGCGGATCGAGGCTCCAGAGCATCGCCCCAAAGCGCCGAGGGTCGGTGTAGCGCAAGGCCAGGCCGGACTCCAACTCGATGTCGACATGCTCATGCTTGGCGGCGGGCATGCCGATTTCAACCAGCCGAAGGTTGCCGGACATGCCCAGGTGACTGATCAGCGTGCCGACCTCGGCATTGATCAACAGGTACTTCGCGCGCCGCTCCACCTGAACGATGCACTGCCCCGAAAGCCGCACGTCGAGATCTTCCGGAATAGGCCAGCGCAAGCGGCCGTCGCGCACCAGCACGCGGCTGACCCGCTGCCCCTCAAGGTGCGGTGCAATTCCGCGACGGGTGGTTTCGACTTCCGGCAGTTCTGGCATGGGGTTCTCGAATCAGGCGACGGCACTCAACGAGTGGCCAGGTCGCGAATTTCCTGTTTCTGGGTCTGGAAGTCGTACTCCGACAACCCTATGTAATCGAGCACCAGCGGCCCGACGCACTGCCACTCGCGGTCTTCGGCCTGATTGCCCAATACCCGATGGGACGCGCAGATGTTTTCGGACATCTTCAGGATCGCCAAGAGGTTCTTCAGCGGGCTGTTATTGCGCGAAGACTCGTCACTGAAAATCGCCAGCGCATTGTGATGATTGGCGATGGCCTGGCTGACATGATCCGGCAGGCGCCAGGACTTGGATGTGTAATAGCCGACCACCGCATGGTTGGTGTTGAACACACGGTTTTCGGTATCCACCACGCGGCATTCGGCGCTGGCGTTGGCATAGGCCTCCTCCAGCACGCCCATGTACGTGGGGAACTGCTTGAGCATCAGTGGCACGCCGCAATCGTGGAACAACCCCAGCGCGTAGGCTTCGTCACCGTTCTGCAGACCGACGCGCTTGGCGAGGGTCAGGCAGGTCATGGCCACGTCCTGGGCGGTGTCCCAAAAGCGATTCAGGACCACGATCGCGTCATCGTGCAACGCGCCCTTGATCGATTGCGCGTTGATCAGGTTGATGATCGAGCGGCTGCCCAGCAGGTTCACGGCGCGCTGGATCGAGGTGATCTTGTTGCTCAAGCCGTAATAGGGTGAATTGACGATCTTGAGCAAGGCACCCGAGAGTCCCGGGTCCTGGGAAATCAGCTTGGCGATGGTCTCCAGGTCCGGATCGGGCATGTACTGCTCCATTTGCAAATCCACCATGATTTGCGGCTGGGGCGGCACACTGATGCCTTGAAGGGACTGTTGGATCTGTTCGGCGGTAAGCTCTTTGGACATGGGTACGCACTCTGGGCCAGGCAGGGATTCTAACCCTTAAAGATGGATCCGATACACCGCCAGGCCACCGATCGTCCTCTAAGCCCGCCAATCCCCGCAACACGGTATACTCCCGCTCTTTTTTCCGGAGCGACGTCATGTCCCTGCCTAGCCTGCGCCTCAAAGCCAACGCCGACCGTCGCCTGCGCGCCGGCCACCTGTGGGTCTACAGTAACGAAATCGACGTGGCCGCCACCCCGCTGCACGGCTTCAAGGCCGGCGACCAGGCAATCCTCGAGGCCGCAGGCGGCAAGCCGCTGGGCATCGTTGCGATGAGCCCCAACAACCTGATCTGCGCGCGCCTGCTGTCACGCGATGTGAAGCTGCCACTGGACAAGTCGCTGCTGGTGCATCGTATCAACGTAGCGTTGTCCCTGCGCGAGCGGCTGTTCGACAAGCCATTCTATCGCCTGGTCTATGGTGATTCCGACCTGCTGCCGGGCCTGGTGGTCGACCGTTTCGGCGACATCCTGGTCGTGCAGATCGCCTCCGCGACCATGGAAGCCCATAAGGACGACGTGATCGCCGCCCTCACCCAGGTGCTGAAACCCAGCGGCATCCTGTTCAAGAACGACTCCGCTGCCCGTGACGCCGAAGGCCTGAACCGCTACGTCGAGACCGTGTTCGGCCTCGTGCCGGAGTGGGTGGCGCTGGAAGAGAACGGGGTGAAATTCGAAGCGCCGGTCATGGAAGGCCAGAAGACCGGCTGGTTCTACGATCACCGCATGAACCGCGCACGCCTGGCGCCGTATGCCAAGGGCAAGCGCGTACTGGATCTGTTCAGCTACATCGGCGGCTGGGGCGTGCAAGCCGCGGCATTCGGTGCCAGTGAAGTATTCTGTGTCGATGCTTCAGCCTTCGCCCTCGACGGCGTTGAGCGCAACGCCGCGTTGAACGGCTTCGCCGAGAAGCTGACCTGCATCGAAGGCGACGTGTTCGAGGCCCTGAAGGAACTCAAGGCCAGCGAAGAACGTTTCGATGTCATCGTTGCCGACCCACCCGCCTTCATCAAGCGCAAGAAAGACCTGAAGAACGGCGAAGGCGCCTACCGCCGCCTCAACGAGCAGGCCATGCGCCTGCTCAGCAAGGACGGCATCCTGGTCAGCGCGTCGTGCTCGATGCACCTCCCCGAAGATGATCTGCAGAACATCCTGCTGACCAGCGCCCGTCACCTGGACCGCAACATCCAACTGCTCGAACGCGGCGGCCAGGGACCAGACCATCCGGTGCACCCGGCAATCGCCGAAACCCGCTACATCAAGAGCATCACTTGCCGGTTGTTGCCTAACAGCTGAGGCCGGGCGGGGCCAGTGCCGTAGCGCTGTGCCCCCGACTGGCAACCAGATCGCAGCCTTGGCTGCGATTTTTTTGCGCGTCTGAACAAGTGTGTAGGAACGCCCCCACGCGATTATCAGAACCGTCCTACTCAATCTCCCCGTAACTGGCGGCCATGACGCATTAGGATTGAAAGCGACCCTCAGGTACGCCCTTGGAACGCCTCATGACTGATCCGCAAAACCGCCTGGCGGCCCGCAAACCGGCCACCGTCGGCTTGTTGCTGACGCTGACGCTGCTCGGTGTCTTTCCAATCGATGTCGTGCTGCCCTCGTTCCCCGCCCTGTCCGGGCATTTCGAACGTCCATCATCGGACATTGCCCTGTCCGTCAGCCTGTTCGCGGTGGGTATCGCCCTTTCGCAACTGCTGGTCGGGCCGCTTTCCGACGTCATGGGGCGAAAAAACCTGCTGCTGATCGGGATTACCGTTTCAGCCGTTGGAGCAACAGGTTGCGTGCTTGCCGACGGTTACTGGTCTTTTTTGCTGTCGCGTATTGTCCAGGCCTTGGGGTGTGGCTTTTTCGTGCTGTCCCAAGCGCTGATCCAGGACCTGTTCACCGGTCAGGAACAGCAGCGACTGCGGATCTTCCTGGTCACCTGCGGGGGGATTTTCATTTCCGTTTCGCCACTGGCCGGCACCGGGTTGCAAAGCTGGATGGGCTGGCGTGGCAGTTTCCTGGTGTTCATCGCCCTGGCAATTGGTGCATTCATCGGCGCCAGTCGTCTACTTCACCACGGCGCGGCGGGCAGCCAACCCAGGCGCCTGGATTTCATCGCCGCCTATCGAAAGGTCTGCGGCGACTTCCGTTTCATGGCCTATTGGCTAACCTCGGCCCTGGCGTTTTCCTGTCATTTCTCGTTCATCGTCATTTCACCGCTGGTCCTGATCGACCAGTTGCACCTCTCTCCCGAGGCTTTTTCGTTGGCCCTGCTGGGCTATGGGCTGGCCTATATCGGCGGCGGCGCCGTCGCGACCGTGCTGAGCCATCGAATCGATCCACAGGCACAAATCATTACGGGCCTGGGCCTGATTCTCGGCGCAGGCCTGCTGATGCTGGGGCTCACCCACTCCCTGGGCTTGTCAGTCACCACGCTGTTAGTGCCCATGATCGTCTGCACCACCGGAACGACCATTGCCCGCGCCGCCGCCCATACCCAAGCCATGAATCGATTTCCCGGGCAGGCCGGCACATCCGCTTCGGCCGGCAGCGTACTGATATTCACCGTCGGCGGGCTGACCAGCGCCGCGATCAGCCTCACCCCGCTGGACTTGCAGCTCACCCTGGCCCTCTGCCTGGTCCTGCTCAGCCTGCTGGGGCTGGCCCTCAATGCCCTGGTCCGCCAGCATGGCAAGGGATTGTTGGCTGGCTGAACCCTGCCAGTCGTCATCCCGCGCACGACATTGGCGCCCGATCAGCGCTTTGCGTCATTTCATCCTGGCGCCAGCGGTGTAGAATCACGGCATTCATCGCCATTCATCCCCGGCGGGTTTATGAGCTCATGCTGAGGCGCGCAGCGATCCTGCACAGTTGTCGGCCACTTCCGGACACACCGCCAATCCCGAGTGTTCCGGACGTCAACAGAAGCTCACTTCCCATTGATACCTGATAAGTACCTGATTAGCCGCCCGGAGTGCTCCATGCCTGATTACCGCTCGAAAACATCCACCCATGGCCGCAACATGGCCGGCGCCCGTGCCTTGTGGCGCGCCACGGGGATGAAGGATGACGACTTCAAGAAGCCGATCATCGCCATTGCCAACTCCTTCACCCAGTTCGTACCGGGCCACGTGCATCTCAAGGATCTGGGACAGCTGGTCGCCCGTGAAATCGAACGCGCCGGCGGTGTCGCCAAGGAATTCAACACCATCGCCGTGGACGACGGCATCGCCATGGGCCACGACGGCATGCTGTATTCGTTGCCGAGCCGCGAGATCATCGCCGACTCGGTCGAATACATGGTCAACGCCCATTGCGCCGACGCCATTGTCTGCATTTCCAACTGCGACAAGATCACCCCCGGCATGCTCATGGCTGCGCTGCGCCTGAATATCCCGGTGATCTTCGTCTCTGGCGGCCCGATGGAAGCCGGCAAGACCAAGCTCGCCAGCCATGGCCTGGACCTGGTCGACGCCATGGTAATCGCCGCCGACTCCAGCGCCTCTGACGAGAAGGTCGCCGAGTACGAGCGCAGCGCCTGCCCGACCTGCGGTTCGTGCTCCGGCATGTTCACCGCCAACTCGATGAACTGCCTGACCGAGGCCCTGGGCCTGGCGTTGCCGGGCAACGGTTCGACACTGGCCACCCACAGCGATCGCGAACAGTTGTTCCTGCAGGCTGGCCGGACCATCGTCGAATTGTGCAAGCGCTACTACGGCGAGAACGATGAGTCGGTATTGCCGCGCAATGTCGCCAATTTCAAGGCGTTTGAAAACGCCATGACCCTGGACATCGCCATGGGCGGTTCCACCAACACTATCCTGCACCTGCTGGCCGCCGCCCAGGAAGCCGAGATCGATTTCGACCTGCGCGACATCGATCGCTTGTCTCGCAGCGTGCCGCAATTGTGCAAGGTCGCGCCGAACATCCAGAAGTACCACATGGAAGACGTGCACCGCGCTGGCGGGATCTTCAGCATCCTCGGGTCGCTGGCCCGTGGCGGCCTGTTGCATACAGACCTGCCGACCGTGCACAGCAAGACCATGGCCGAAGCCATCGCCAAGTGGGACATCACGCAGACCACCGACGAGGCCGTGCATCACTTCTTCAAGGCCGGCCCGGCGGGCATCCCGACGCAAACCGCATTCAGCCAGTCGACCCGCTGGGAGACCCTGGACGACGACCGTGAAAACGGCTGCATCCGCAGCGTCGAGCACGCGTACTCCAAGGAAGGCGGCTTGGCCGTGCTGTACGGCAACATCGCCCTGGACGGCTGCGTGGTGAAGACCGCCGGCGTCGACGAGTCGATCCATGTGTTCGAAGGCAACGCCAAGATCTTTGAAAGCCAGG
This sequence comes from Pseudomonas marvdashtae, assembly GCF_014268655.2. Taxonomy (NCBI): domain Bacteria; kingdom Pseudomonadati; phylum Pseudomonadota; class Gammaproteobacteria; order Pseudomonadales; family Pseudomonadaceae; genus Pseudomonas; species Pseudomonas marvdashtae. The sequence continues at coordinate 170,467 of NZ_JABWQX020000001.1, read as the reverse complement.
ACAGCGCCGTGCGCGGCATCCTCGCCGATGAAGTGAAGGCTGGCGATATCGTGATCATCCGCTACGAAGGCCCGAAGGGCGGCCCGGGCATGCAGGAAATGCTCTACCCGACCTCCTACCTGAAGTCCAAGGGCTTGGGCAAAGACTGCGCATTGCTCACCGACGGCCGTTTCTCCGGTGGCACGTCGGGCCTGTCCATCGGCCACGCCTCGCCGGAAGCCGCTGCGGGCGGCGCCATTGGCCTCGTGCGCGATGGTGACAAGGTGCTGATCGACATTCCGAACCGTTCGATCAACCTGTTAATCAGCGATGAAGAACTGGCCGAACGCCGGGCCGAGCAGGACAAGAAAGGCTGGAAGCCGGTGGAAGTGCGTCCGCGCAAAGTCACCACCGCCCTCAAGGCCTATGCCCTGCTCGCCACCAGCGCCGACAAAGGCGCGGTGCGCAACAAGGCGATGCTCGACGGGCTGTAAGCGTCGATAGCGACAATAAAAATGCCCCGCCAAGTGCGGGGCATTTTTTATTGGACCAACGATATTCCCGTGGCGAGGGAGCTTGCTCCCGCTGGGCTGCAAAGCGGCCCTAAAACCTGCCAAATGCGGAGCATCAGACACACCGCACCCGCCGGTTCACGACTGCTTCGCAGCCGAGCGGGAGCAAGCTCCCTCGCCACAGAAGCCGCGACCTGATCCGGTTTACTGGATATCTTCAGGCTTGACGATCACCCAGTTCTTGTCCGCCGTCACCGGCAACCCTTCCTTGGCCTGGGCGGCCGCGTGCTTGGCCATCATGCCGTTTATCTGCGTCATGTATTTATCCTTGCGATTGACCCACAAGTGGATACCACCCTTGGCCACGTCTACATCATGGAACAGCATGTAGCCGTCGCTGCTCGGCGTGTCGCCAGCCACCAGCACCGGTTTTTTCCATTCGTCGATGTAGGTCAGGATCGCCGCGTGCTTGCCGGCCATCCACGTCGCCGGGGTCCACAGGTAAGGCGTGTATTCCAGGCCAAGATTGGCCTTCTCGTCATATTTGCCGTTGGTGATTTGCTTGCGGGCGGTGGTCAGCTCGCCAGTCTTGCGGTCCTTGAGCAGCGTGGTCACGCCGATCACGTTCTGCGGCTTGAGGTTGTAGCCATACTTGGGATCCGAAGCGACCATGCGCACCAGTTCCTCGGAAGCGGCGGTCATGACATAGACCTCGATGCCGTTTTCCATCAGTTTGTTGTATAGCTCGGCCTGGCCGGTGAAGATTTTCGGCGGGTTGACGTTGTACTGGACCACCTTGTCGCCATCGTAATAGGTGGTCGGCACCGGTTTGCCGGAGGCCATCAACTCATCGACATAGCCCTTGAGTTCCTTGAGCGTGAAGCCTGAGAACACTTGGGCTACCCACGGGTAGCAGACCATGTCGTCCACTTCGCACAAACGGTAGTAATAGCTAAACAGGCTTTCCTTGTGGTCGGCCGTGTCCTTGAACGGCATCAACTTCAAGGACGGGTCCAAGGTCTCCCGGGTGATGAGGCCCTTGTTTTCCATGAACGGCAACAACGACTCTTCAAGGTCGTAGCGATAGCTGGTGTTGTCCATGTCGAACACCGCGTAGCTACCCTTGTTGGCATTGGCCGCGATCATCGCGTCCAAAGCCTTGGCCTGCTCCGCCGGCCAGTGCTTGAGTTCGGTGGCGAGGACCTGGCCGGCGAGGCCAAGACTCAAGACGACAGCGAGAAAACGAGGTGCGCGCTTCATCGGCATTTCTCCCAGGTTCAAAGACTCGACGCTAACAAATGCGTGTGACAGTCCTCGCCCAGCCGCGACCGCTTGCGTCCTGATCACGCCAGCGGCATACCCGCAAACGCCAAGTCCTTATTCCATAAACGACAATCAACATGCCTTTTTAGTATTAATTCATTAGATATCAGGCTGTTAGGCTTCCCGGCTCACAGTCGCGGCTTCGGGCGACTGGCACGTCTTATCGGAGTCTCTTTTGATGAATCTGCCGCTGATCCTCAATCTGCTGGTGTTCCTCGCCTTGCTGTTCGGCCTGGCGCAAACCCGTCACCGCACCTGGAGCCTGGCCAGGAAAGTGCTGTTGGCCCTGGTGCTGGGCGTGGTGTTCGGTATCGCCCTGCACACGATTTATGGCGCCGGCAACCCGGTGCTCAAGGCCTCGATCGGCTGGTTCGACCTGGTGGGCAACGGCTACGTGCAGTTACTGCAAATGATCGTAATCCCGCTGGTCTTCGCCTCGATCCTCAGCGCCGTGGCCCGCCTGCATAACGCTTCGTCCCTGGGCAAGATCAGCTTCCTGACCATTGGCACGCTGCTGTTCACTACCGCCATCGCCGCGTTGATCGGCATCGGCCTGACCAACCTGTTTGGCCTCACCGCCGAGGGCCTGGTGGCCGGCACCCAGGAACTGGCGCGCCTGCAAGTGATCCAGAGCGAGTACGCCGGCAAGGTCGCCGACCTGAACATCCCGCAATTGCTGCTTTCGTTCATTCCGCAAAACCCCTTTGCCGACCTGGCTCGGGCCAAGCCGACGTCGATCATCAGCGTAGTGATTTTCGCCGCGTTCCTCGGTGTCGCGGCGTTGCAACTGCTCAAGGATGACGCCGAGAAAGGCCAGAAAGTGATCAACGCCATCGACACCTTGCAAAGCTGGGTGACGCGCCTGGTGCGTCTGGTGATGAAGCTGACCCCGTACGGCGTGCTCGCGCTGATGACTAAAGTGGTGGCCGGTTCCAACCTGCAGGACATCATTAAGCTTGGCAGCTTCGTTGTGGTCTCGTATCTGGGACTGGGCTTGATGTTCGTGGTCCATGGCTTGCTGGTGTCCGCCGCCGGGATCAACCCGCTGCGTTTCTTCCGCAAGATCTGGCCGGTGCTGACCTTCGCCTTCACCAGCCGCTCCAGTGCCGCGACCATTCCCCTGAGCATCGAAGCCCAGACCAGCCGCCTCGGCATTCCCAGGGCAATTGCCAGCTTCAGCGCATCGTTCGGCGCCACCATCGGCCAGAACGGTTGCGCCGGGCTCTATCCGGCGATGCTGGCGGTGATGGTCGCGCCGACCGTGGGCATCAACCCCTTGGACCCGGTATGGATCGCGACGCTGGTTGCCATCGTGACCTTGAGCTCGGCTGGGGTGGCCGGTGTCGGCGGCGGCGCGACGTTTGCCGCGCTGATCGTGCTGCCGGCCATGGGCCTGCCGGTCTCGCTGGTGGCGCTGCTGATTTCAGTCGAGCCGCTGATCGATATGGGCCGCACGGCCTTGAACGTCAGCGGTTCGATCACCGCCGGGGCGATTACCAGCCAGGTGATGCAGCAGACCGACAAGGCGCTGTTGGACGCCGATGCGCATGGAGAGCTGGTGCACGCTTGACCGGCGGCACCGGAGATTGATCGTTCCCACGCTCTGCGTGGAAATGCCTCAAGGGACGCTCCGCGTCCAGTGACGCGGAGCGTCACGGGCTGCATTCCCACGCAGAGCGTGGGAACGATCCACATCTACGCTTGAATCAGAATTTTTCCCACACTTCAAAGCTATAGGCCGGCTTGTCTCCATCGGCCGGGTTCGGCTGGTTCGAGACCAGTCTCCACTGGCTCGGATCGAACTCCGGAAACCATGCGTCCCCTTCCGGGCTCAGCGCCACGCGAGTCAGGTAAAGCCGATCCGCCTGTGCCAATGCCTGCCCGTAGAGTTGGGCACCGCCGATCAGCATCAGCTCATCGGCGCCCTGTTCCCGCGCCCAGGCTTCGGCCCGCGCCACCGCTGCCTCCAGCGTGGAAAACACTTCCGCCCCCTCAAGCATCAGGTCCGGCTGGCGGCTGACTACGATGTTCAAGCGCCCCGGCAACGGTCGGCCAAGGGAATCCCAGGTCTTGCGTCCCATGATGATCGGCTTGCCCAAGGTGGTGGCCTTGAAGTATTTGAAGTCCCCCGGCAAGTGCCAGGGCATGCTGTTGTCGATGCCGATCACCCGGTTATTACCGAGGGCTGCGATCAGGCTTAAGGGAAGAGTTTTTTTCATGACGGCGAGAATACCAGAGGCCCGGACAAGCGCCACAGCGGTTATGCTGATTCCTCATTCGAGCAACGGAAGCCCTCGTGACTGAACTGCAAAACCTCTGGTTGACCGAGACGATACGCCTGCGTGAAGAACACGCCGGCCCGCTTGAGGACCAGGAAGCCAATCGCCTGGCCCGCGCGGCGGGAGGCGATCTGTCCACCCGTATCCACCACCGCGCCCACTCGCTGGCCGAACGCGATGGCCTCACCCAAGCCTTGCGCCACTGGCTGCAAGGCGCGCGCCTGGCCCTAGTGGTGCTGGCGGTGCTCGCCACGGTCAGCGGCGCCGGCCTGGGGTTCGCAGCCCTTGGCGATGGACGCGCGCCGGTCAACGTGTTCTGGGCCCTCGGCAGTCTGTTGGGATTGAATCTGATCCTGCTCATCGGTTGGGTGCTGGGCCTGATATTCGCGGGGGAACAAGGTGCTGCGCTGGGGCGCCTGTGGTTGTGGCTCAGCGAAAAACTCGCCCGCGACGCCAAGGCTGCCCAACTGGCACCGGCCCTGCTGCTGTTGCTGCAACGGCACAAACTCAATCGCTGGGCGCTCGGTGTGTTGGTCAACGGTTTGTGGTTGCTGGCCATGCTCAGCGCAATGGTGATCGTCTTGATGTTGATGGCGACCCGGCGTTACGGCTTCGTCTGGGAAACCACCCTTCTGGGCGGCGAAACCTTCATCGTCCTGACCCAGTCCCTCGGAGCGCTGCCTGCCCTCCTTGGGTTCAGCGTGCCGACCGTCGAGATGATCCGCGCCAGTGGCGACGCCGCGTTGAACATCGAGAGCGCCCGCCAGGCCTGGGCTGCGTGGCTGGTCGGCATTCTGCTGGTCTACGGCGTGCTGCCGCGCCTGTGCCTGGCCCTGCTGTGCCTGTGGCGCTGGCGCTGTGGTCGCGCCGGGCTGCGCCTGGACCTGAACCTGCCGGGCTACGCTCAGTTGCGCGAGCGACTGATGCCCAGCAGCGAACGCCTGGGGGTCAATGACGCCGCACCCGCGCAATTGCATCAGGTCGAGCGCACAGTCGATGCGATGGAGAGCGACGGCGCATTGCTGGTGGCCATAGAGCTGGACGAACGCCCGTGGCCGCCGAAGCTGCCCGACTCGGTGAAAAACGCCGGTATTCTCGACAGCCGCGAGTCTCGCCACAAACTCCTCGAACAACTGTCGCGTTTTCCCCCCGCGCGCCTGGCGATTGCCTGTGATCCCCGGCGCTCGCCTGACCGCGGCAGCCTGGCGTTGATCGCCGAACTGGCTCGCAGCGCCAGCGCCACCCGCGTCTGGCTGCTGCAGGCGCCGCCCGGCGAAGCGCTGGATGGCGAGCGCCTGGGGGACTGGCACAACGCGCTGCAACAATTGCAATTGCCGTTCGCCGACTGTGCGCCGTTGAACTGGCTGGAGACTGGCCATGACTGACTCCATCAAGCCATTGAAACTCGCCGTCGTCGGCCACACCAATGTCGGCAAGACGTCCCTGCTGCGAACCTTGACGCGGGACGTTGGCTTCGGCGAGGTGTCCCACCGGCCGAGCACGACCCGGCACGTCGAAGGGGCTCGCTTGTCAGTGGACGGCCAAGCGTTGCTGGAACTGTACGACACGCCGGGGCTGGAAGACGCCATCGCCCTGCTTGATTACCTCGAACGCCTGGAGCGGCCGGGTGAGCGCTTGGATGGCCCGGCGCGCCTGGCGCGTTTCCTTGAGGGCAGCGAGGCGCGGCAGCGCTTCGAGCAGGAAGCCAAGGTCCTGCGGCAACTGCTCGCCAGCGATGCCGGGCTCTACGTGATCGATGCCCGCGAGCCTGTGCTGGCCAAATATCGCGATGAATTGGAAGTCCTCGCCAGTTGCGGCAAACCGTTACTGCCGGTGCTCAACTTCGTCAGCAGCGCCCACCACCGCGAACCCGACTGGCGCGAAGCCCTGGCACGGTTGGGCCTGCATGCGCTGGTGCGCTTCGACAGCGTAGCCCCGCCGGAGGACGGCGAACGCCGGCTCTATGAAAGCCTCGCGCTGCTGCTGGAAAGCGCCCGCGAACCCTTGGAGCGCCTGATCGTCGATCAACAGGCCCAGCGCCTGGCTCGCCAGCAGAGCGCGAAGCGATTGATCGCCGAACTGCTGATCGACTGCGCCGCCTGCCGACGTAGCGTCGCCAGCGAAGCCGACCTGGAACGCGAGGCCATCGGTCAATTGCGCAACGCCGTGCGTCAGCGGGAGCAGCGCTGCGTCGAGGCCTTGCTCAAGCTCTATGCCTTCCGCCCGCAAGATGCAGCCGCCAGCGATTTACCGCTGCTGGACGGCCGCTGGGGCGATGATCTATTCAATCCCGACACGCTCAAGCAGTTGGGCGTGCGGGTCGGTGGCGGGATCGCGGCGGGCGCGGCGGCGGGTGCTGGCGTGGACTTGCTGGTGGGTGGCCTGACCCTTGGCGCCGCCGCCCTGGCCGGGGCGATTGCCGGCGGCGCGCTGCAAACGGCCCGCAGCTATGGCAACCGATTGATGGGCAAGCTCAAGGGCCAGCGGGAGTTGACGGTGGACGACAACGTGCTGCGCCTGCTGGCCTTGCGTCAGCGGCAATTGCTGCAAGCGATCAATCAGCGCGGCCATGCGGCGATGGACAGCATCCGCATCGACGCGCCCCAGGACAAGACCTGGCGCGAAGGCAAGCTGCCCGAGGCGTTGAGCAAGGCTCGGGCGTATCCGCAATGGTCGTCGCTCAATCCCCAGCCAAAATTGAGCCAGGCTGAACGGCAGGAGCAGATCGAGCAATTGGCCGAGGAGCTCTAAGGGACAAACTTCTGTGGCGAGGGGATTTATCCCCGCTGGGGTGCGAAGCGGCCCCAAAAAAATATCGAGCGCCGGCGTTTATCGGATAGAAAAGCAGGGGCCGCTTCGCGACCCCGCGGGGATAAATCCCCTCGCCACAAAAAAGCAGATCTGGGGCTGCTATTCTGCGCCCTGCGCCTTGAGCGCCAACGCCGCTTCAGCCAGCTCCAACTCGCTGAACACCAAGACGCCGTTGCGCTTGAGCAAAGCCGCCGTCACGCCTTCGCCACGAACCTTCACACCACTGAACGTACCGTCATAAGTCAGCAGGTTGCCGCACGAGGGGCTGTTGGCCTTGAGCACGGCGATCCGGATGCCGTGTTCCCGCACCAGGTCCAACGCCTGATGCGCACCCGAGAGAAACTGCGCGCTGAGATCCTCGCCGTCGGTCGTGATCACCGCCGCATCGCCATCAAGCACCTGCGCGCCCTGTCCGCCGGGAATCTCCGCCGCCGCCCGAGGCGTAGGCAAGCCGCCGGCGACTTCCGGGCACAGCGCCACGACCCGGCCTTCGTCGAGCCATTGCTGGAGCCGGTCGAATGGGCCACTGGCGCCACCGTCGTAGCGCACGCGGTGGCCGAGCAGGCAGCGACTGACGAGAATCTTTTCCATGTTCAGAACAGCTCGTTGCCGCGGCGTCGGAACCAACCGGTCAAAGACAGGCGGTCACGCGTGGCCGGCAGCACTTCATGGGGAATCTCCCCCGATAAGAACACCACCAGGCATCCGCCCGTGGGCACCACATCGTGGGCCACACCTTCGTCCAGGTACATGCGCAATTGGCCGCCATGCTCCGGCAGCCAAGCGTCATTGAGATAGAGCACCGCCGAGACTATGCGTCGATCATCGTCACGGAAGCGGTCGACGTGCTTGAGATAAAACGCTCCCGGCGGATACAGGGCGAAGTGGCTTTCAAAATCCTCCAGCCCCAGGAACAGCCCACGGTTCAAGGCCTCGCGCAGGCTGTCCATCAGCGCCAGGTAACGATCGCAGGCTTGCACCTGGCCGGGCTCGATCCATTGGATGCGATCACCCCGGATTCCTTCACGGATCTGCGAAAACGGCCCGCGCCCAACGGCGGCTGGAGCCAGTTCGCCCTCGGCGGCGCGCTGACGGCACTCGGTCGCCAGGGCGCGCGTCAGCGCATCGGGCAGGAAGATATTCTGCTGCGACCAACCGTGCTCGGCCAGGTCGTCGACGATACGTAACAGCAACGGATGATCAGAAGGTATTTGCATGGCGCGCATAGTATTCCTGTGCCTGAAAAACCGACAGCGCCGCGCAGCAGGTTGGCCGACCGAAGTAGCACCGCCGTACGAACTTGATACGAATTCTCGACAAGTTCCCGCCCCCCACGGAGAATAGTCGGCTGCTGACAGGAGTCCCTATGCGCCGTTTGCTTTTCTCACTGTTGATGTTCTGCGTGTTGCCCGCCTGGGCAGACAGCTACGACCAGTTGTACAAGGTCGCCGGCTGGCCGGAACAACGGGCGCATTTCAATGACGCCTTGAACGCCGCGCAGCAGCGATACCAGAGCAGCCTGCCGCCCGCCGTCTTCCAGGCGCTGGTGAACAACAGCAATCAACGTTTCGCCCCCCAGGCCATGGATCAACGGGCCGAGGCTCAGTTGCGCAAGAACCTATCCGACCCGAACCCGGCCCTGACCTTTTTCCAGTCACCGCTGGGTCGCAAGGTTGTCGCGGCCGAACTGCTCGCCACCCGCCGCGATCAATTGGCGAAGAACGCCAAGGGCCTGCCCAAGATGCAGGCCAGCGACAATCGCTTGCTGATCATCGGCCATTTGGCCCAGGCCCTGCCCGCCCGCGAAGCCGGCGCCGAGGTCAGCCTGGCCATCGCCGGTGTGGCGGCCGACAGCCTGAGCTCGATGATTCCCGGCCTGCTCGGCGGCGGCCAGGCCCAAGGCATGTTGAATGGCCAACGCCAGCGCCTGATGGACCAGATCGGCACGGACCTGAACAACACGCTGCTGTACGTCTACCGCGACTTGAGCGATACCGAGCTGGAAGAGTTCGCGACGTTCGCCGAATCGGCCGAGGGCCAGGCTTATTACAAAGCGGCCCTGGAGGCGATTCGGGCGGGGTTGGCGGTGGGGCAAAGCCTGGGGCAGTAGAACTTCAGCTTCGCCCGTTCACACTCATCCGCTGGGTCAAGAACCCGAACATCTCTTCGCGCATCGCCAGCGTTTCATTTGCCAGGTGATGCCGCCCCTCAGGCAACATCATGACCTGTGGCCGATCAAACTTGCCGCGCAGCACTTGCAGGTTATGCCGCCAATCCACCGTCATGTCAGCCTGCCCCTGCACGATCAAGGGTTGGCGCGAACTGCTCGGCGCTGCCTCGATGCGCTTGATCCATTGCCCTAGCGCACCGACCCACGCGGTGGGCAAGCGCAGCGGTTGCAGCGGATCGGCCTGCAGGAACGGCAGGAAATCCGGATCGCTGGAGTTCTCGCTGAAACGCCGGGCGATGCCAGTCACAAAAGGCTTGAGCAAGTAATAGCTCAGGCGCGACCAGCCCCAGGCTCGTGGCCGAACCAGCGGCGACAGCAGGATGACCTGACCCTGGGCCGGACTGTCCACGCCATGGTTGAGGACATGGTCCACCACGATGGCTCCGCCGGTGCTCTGTCCGCACAGGTGCCAGGGTTGCGGCAAACCCAGTGTCTGGGCTTCACTCAGCAGACCTTGCAACGTCGCTTGGTAATCAGCGAAATCGCCGATGCTGGCGCGTTCGCCGCTGGACAGGCCATGCCCTGGCAAATCGCAGCTGATCACCACAAACTGCTGTTCCAGCGCCCATTCGATCAGGTGCCGATACAGTCCCATGTGATCGTAGTAACCATGAAAGACGAACAACGTCGCCACGGCCTTTTCCGGCCACCAGACCTGGCTAACCAGCTCGAATCCCGGTATTTCGAAACGGCCCAGGCCCCTGCGCAAGGTGCGCGTCGCAAAGTCGAGTCCATAGAAATGCTGGTAGGCCTGCGCTTGTGCAGACAACGGCTGCCAATGCGCCAAGGGTTGCAGGCTGGCGCGCAGGTAATCAGGGTCGAAAGAGGCGGGCATCAATAGTCCAGGCAAATGCGCATCGCGCGAAAACAGGCTTTATAGGTGTGTGATATTCATCTGTCGCGCCGGGCATGGCAAGCTACGCGGCTTCAGAGGATCGACTCCATGCGCCCGTCCCACCGCCCGACCTTGCTTGCCTGCTTCCTCGCCCTAGGGTGCGCCGTCATGCTGTGGTTCGCCTACGACTGGTTCCAGGGACGTTTCCTGCGGGCGTTCAGCCAACATACGGCGGTCTTTTCCGGTGACCCTCTAAGCCTGCCCGCCGACCTGGCCGGCCCGGGCGCGATCCGCCTGGTGCATTTCTGGGATCCGGCCTGTCCATGCAATGTCGGCAACCAGCAACACCTGTCCGAACTGGTCGACAAATATGCACCGCAAGGCGTCGAGTTTTATACGGTACAAAAAACGGGCAGCCAAGGTCGGCTGCCCGCCACGTTGAGCAACTTGAAAACCCTCCCGGCGCTTCCCGGATCGAGCCAGATTCCCGCCAGCCCGGCCGTAGCAATCTGGGACCGCAGCGGCAAGCTGGCGTATTTCGGTCCTTACAGCGAAGGCCTGACTTGCAACTCCAGCAACAGCTTTATCGAACCGATTCTCGAAGCCCTTAGCGTCGGCCGGGCGGTCGATGCGACGCACACGATGGCGGTGGGTTGTTATTGTCCTTGGGCTGAGTCGAGCAAATGAGCAAACCCACCTCAAGTAAAAGATGGGTTTGCTCCGCCCAGGCTTATGCTCTATGGGAGTCGTTGACCACTGGCGCAATCTGGTCAAAGTCAAGGTAACGCTTCAGCGCTTCAGGCATTTTCACCGAACCATCAGCACACTGATAATTTTCTAAAATGGCCACCATCGTTCTGCCCAACGCAGATGCAGTACCGTTAAGAGTATGAACATACCGATTAGTTTTTGAAGCAGAATCTCTGTACTTGATATTCAGTCGCCGAGCCTGATAGTCGGTACAGTTACTGGCGGAAGTAATCTCACCGTACTCCCCGGCGATACCTTTCCCTGGCATCCACGCTTCAATATCATATTTTTTATATGCTGGCGCCCCTAAATCCCCAGTGCAGTTTATTACGACCTTATAGGGAATACCCAACTCACCATAGATCTCCTCTTGCAGCTCAAGAATCTTGTCATGATATTTAGCACTGTCCTCCGGCTTGCATATGACAAACAGCTCCAATTTCTCAAACTGATGGACTCTATAAAGCCCTTTACTGGATCTCCCGGAAGCGCCAGCTTCACGCCTAAAACAATGACTTTCAGCGATGTAGAGCAGAGGCAATCTAGATTCATCAATAACCTCCCCAGCATGCATCCCGGCAACGCATATTTCAGCAGTAGCAATAAGACTTTTATCCAGACCCTCGAGACCATAAGTGTTACTTTCGTCACCTTTTGGAGCGAAGCCAACACCTTCCAAAATGTGATTAAAAGAGACATCCGGAGTTTGCAATGGCGTGAATCCAGCTCTCAATGCCTTATTAAAAATAAAACTCTTAAGTGCGTGCTGGAGAAATACAGCCTGATTCTTCAAAAAATAAAACTTTGAACCCGCTACTTTCGTACCCGAATCAAAATCGATTAGATCTAATTCCTGACCTAACTGAACATGGTCCTTATGAGAAAAATCGAATTCTGGAATCTGCCCCTTATATTTGATGGTTAAATTATCATCATCAGTTTTCCCCACAGGTACGTCTGGGGAGGTCCAATTGGGCAGTTGCCGCGAAAGCAAATCAAACTCCTCAATTAGCAAGTTATAAGACTCCTTGGCGCGCAGGATATAGCCCTTCAGTACTGACGCATCGGAGAGCATCGACTGAGAGTCGTCCTTCCATAGACCATCTTTTATAATCTTAGAAACTGCATTCAGCTTGCACTGCACTTCCTCGATCTTCTGTTTATGCGACTTCACATCGTCATATAAAGAGAGAAACCGATCCAAATCAAAGCTTAGCCCCCTTGCGGATAAGTTAGCCTTCATTCTTCCTACGTCTTCCCTTATCTCTTTGACACTTATCATCTGACTTCCACCACTATCACTAACCTGCGCCCCAAATCGCCGACCAGAACGCATTGAAAAACCATTCATCTTTTATAGATTAGATATGAAAGCACCAGCAACATTATTCTTGTAGTGCAATTCCGATAGACATGCGGGATGCTTCCTAAGACAAGTTTTGTTCTTGTAGGAATCTAGTCACTTAACGGGCTATTGTTTGTTTTAGATCAATGCTCTACGTTGTTTATCGATAACCTTCGGCAATTAGGAAATGGAATTTTTCATGAAACGCACCCTCATCGCCTTCCTGTCACTGGTCGTCACCGCCGTCATCGTCGCGGGCGGCTACCTCTACAGCAAGCAGCCGACCCGCCAGGGCACCGTGCAAGTGCAAGGGCTGCAGGGCTCGGTGACGGTGCGCTACGACGAGCGCGGCGTGCCGCATATCCGCGCCGAGAACGAAACTGACCTGTATCGCGCCCTCGGTTATGTCCATGCCCAGGACCGGCTGTTCCAGATGGAAATCATGCGTCGCCTCGCCCGTGGTGAACTGGCGGAAATCCTCGGGCCGAAGCTGCTCGACACCGACAAGCTGATGCGCAGCCTGCGCATTCGTGAGCGCGCCGCCAGCTACGTTGCCGAGCAGGATCGCCAGTCCCCGGCCTGGATCGCGACCCAGGCGTACCTGGACGGCATCAACACTTATCAGCAAACCCATGCCCGGCCGCTGGAGTTCGATGTACTGGGCATTCCCAAGCGCCCGTTCACCGCTGAAGATACCGCCAGCATCGTCGGCTACATGGCGTACAGCTTTGCCGCCGCCTTTCGCACCGAACCCCTGCTGACTTACGTGCGCGACAAGCTCGGCGCCGACTACCTGGATATTTTCGACCTCGACTGGCAGCCCAACGGCGTGCTCGCCCCTGACGCGCAAACCGCTCCGTCGTTGTCCGCTTCCGACTGGACAGGCCTCAACGCCCTGGCGCGCCTGAGCGAGCAGGCCTTGGCCGATAATGGGCTGCCGCAGTTCGAGGGCAGCAATGCGTGGGCGGTCTCCGGCAGCCGCACCCACAGCGGCAAGCCCTTGTTGGCCGGCGACCCGCACATTCGCTTTTCCGCGCCGTCGGTGTGGTACGAGGCGCACCTGTCGGCGCCGGGCTTTGAACTCTACGGCCAGTATCAGGCGTTGATGCCGTTTGCCTCGTTGGGCATGAACAAGGATTTCGGCTGGAGCATCACCATGTTCCAGAACGACGACCTGGACCTGATCGCCGAGAAGATCAACCCCGACAACCCAGAGCAAGTCTGGTACCGCGACCAGTGGGTGGACATGACCCGCAGCGAACAGCAGATCGCCGTCAAGGGCCAGGCGCCGGTGACGCTGGTGCTGCGCCAGTCGCCCCATGGCCCGATCGTCAATGACGCCCTCGGCGCGAATGCCGGCAAGACGCCGATTGCCATGTGGTGGGGATTTCTGGAAAGCCGCAATCCGATCCTCGAAGCGTTCTACGAGCTCAACCGCGCCGACACCCTCGCCAAGGCCCGCGGCGCATCGGCCAAGATCCATGCGCCGGGGCTGAATGTGGTCTGGGCCAATGCCAAGGGCGATATCGGCTGGTGGGCTGCGGCGCAATTGCCTAAGCGCCAGGCTGGCGTGAAGCCCGGTTTCATCCTCGATGGCAGCGGCGCAGAAGCGGAAAAAGACGGTTTCTATCCTTTCAGCAGCAATCCCCAGGAAGAAAATCCGGCCCGAGGCTACGTTCTCTCGGCGAATTTCCAGCCGGTGCCGGCCAGCGGGATCGAGATTCCGGGTTACTACAATCTTCCCGACCGTGGCCAGCAACTTGACCAGCAGTTGGGCGACAAGCAGGCCAAGTGGGATCTCCAGACCACCCAAAAACTGCAACTGGGCACCACCACCGCCTATGGCCCGCGCCTGCTCGCGCCATTGTTGCCGATCCTGCGCGAAACCGTCAGCGACCCGCAGGAACGTAAATGGCTTGAACAACTGGGTGCATGGAAAGGCGATTACCCGCTGGACTCCATCAGCGCCACGCTGTTCAACCAGTTCCTGTTCGAGCTGGCCAACGCTGCGCTGCGCGATGAGCTGGGCGATGGTTTCTTCGAAACCGCGCTGTCGACTCGCGTGATCGACGCCGCGTTGCCACGCTTGGCTGAGGCGAAGGATTCGCCGTGGTGGGACGACCGTTCGACATTGGGCACCGAAACCCGCGCCGACACGGTGATCAAGGCCTGGACCAAGACCCTGGTACACCTGAAGGCCACATTGGGCGAAGACGCCAGCCAATGGCAGTGGGGCAAGGCCCACACCCTGGCCCACGGCCATCCATTGGGCCAGCAAAAACCCCTGGACCGGATCTTCAATGTCGGCCCGTTCGCGGCGCCCGGCACCCATGAAGTGCCCAACAACCTTTCGGCCAAGATCGGCCCGGCGCCCTGGCCAGTGACCTACGGCCCGTCCACGCGACGCATCATCGACTTCGGCGACCCGACCCACAGCCTCACCATCAACCCTGTCGGCCAGAGCGGCGTGCCGTTCGACAAGCATTACGAGGACCAGGCCGAAGCCTACATCGAGGGTTTGTATCACCAGGCGCACCTGGCCGAGGAAGAAGTCACGGCCAATAGCCGCGGCACTTTGAAACTGCTACCCGCCGGGGCGCAGTGAATCTTTTGACCATCAACCGGCTCGCTCGCCATTGATGGTCAAGACTACGAGGGCCCAAGCCCTTTCATCGCAATGGAGTCCACCGCAATGTTCAATAACTGGTCCGAGCTGCTCCCCACCATCAAAAGCGCGTTTGGCGCCTTGGGCAAAAGCAATCCGAAAATGGTCAAGGCCTACGTGGCCCTGGATGAAGCCGCCGCCGATAACAACGTGCTCGATGCCAAGACCCGCGAGCTGATCTCCATCGCCGTCGCGATTACCACCCGCTGCGACGGCTGCATTGGCGTGCACACCGACGCCGCCATCAAGGCCGGCGCTACCCGCGAAGAAATTGCCGCGACCCTGGCCACCGCGGTTTCGCTGAACGCCGGGGCGGCCTATATCTATTCCTTGCGGGCGCTGGAGGCTCATGACGCGCTGAAGAAGTGAAGGTGGGAATGATCGAACAGACCACTGCGGGAGCAAGTCCGCTCCCACAGTAAGTCCTGCGCCGGGTCAGACCGGCGCGGTATCGGCCCGGCGCGCCTGCGGTTGTTTCCAGGAATCGGCAGCGCTTTCCTCGATGGCTTGCTGGATCGCCCGCTTGCGGTTCTCTTCGGCGCGACGGCTGAAGTACCAGACCAGGAAGGTCACCAGCGACACCGCCAGCAGGATCAGGCTCGCCACGGCGTTGATTTCCGGCTTCACACCCAGGCGCACCGCCGAGAACACTTCCATCGGCAAGGTCGTCGACCCAGGACCGGAAACGAAGCTTGCCAGCACCAGGTCGTCCAGGGACAAGGCGAAGGACATCATGCCGCCCGCTGCCAGTGACGGCGCGATCATCGGGATGGTGATCAGGAAGAACACCTTCCACGGCCGCGCCCCGAGGTCCATCGCCGCTTCCTCGATGGACAGGTCCAGCTCACGCAAGCGCGCCGAGACCACCACCGCCACATAAGCCGCGCAGAACGTCGTGTGGGCGATCCAGATCGTGACGATGCCACGTTCCTGCGGCCAGCCGATCATCTGCGCCATGGCCACGAACAGCAGCAACAGCGACAGACCGGTGATCACTTCCGGCATCACCAGCGGCGCGGTGACCAGGCCACCGAACAGCGTGCGCCCCTTGAAGTGGGTGATGCGGGTCAGCACGAAGGCCGCCAGCGTCCCCAGGGCCACCGCGGCAATCGCCGTGTAGCAGGCGATTTCCAGCGAGCGCATCACCGAGCCCATCAACTGGCTGTTGTCCAGCAGGCCGACGTACCATTTGATCGACCAGCCGCCCCACACCGTCACCAGCTTCGAGGCGTTGAACGAGTAGATCACCAGGATCAGCATCGGTGCGTAGATGAACAGCAAACCCAGCACCAGCATCAGGCTTGAAAAACGGAAGCGCTTCATTCCTTGCCCTCCATTTCTTTGGCCTGGCTACGGTTGAACAAGATGATGGGCACGATCAGGATCGCCAGCATCACCACCGCCAGGGCGGACGCCACCGGCCAGTCTCGGTTATTGAAGAATTCCTGCCACAGCACTTTGCCGATCATCAGGGTTTCCGGGCCACCCAGCAGTTCCGGGATCACGAACTCGCCCACCACGGGAATGAACACCAGCATGCAGCCCGCGATAATGCCGTTCTTGGACAGCGGCACGGTGATTTTCCAAAAGCTGTTGAAGGTACTCGAACCCAGGTCCGACGCGGCTTCCAACAGGCTGGCGTCATGCTTCACCAGGTTGGCGTACAACGGCAGGATCATGAACGGCAAATAGGAATAGACGACGCCTATGTACACCGCCAGGTTGGTGTTGAGGATCTGCAAGGGTTCGCTGATCCAGCCCATGCTCATCAGGAAGCCATTGAGCAAACCGTTGTTGCTGAGGATGCCCATCCACGCGTAGACGCGGATCAGGATCGCGGTCCAGGTCGGCATCATGATCAGCAACACCAGCACCGTCTGCATCTCTTTACGGGCGTTGGCGATGGCGTAGGCCATCGGGTAGCCGATCAACAGGCACAGCACCGTGCTGATCAGGGCCATTTTCAGCGAGCCGAGGTAGGCGGCGATGTACAGCTCGTCCTCGCTGAGCATCACATAGTTGCCGAGGTTGAGCAGCACCTGCAGCTTCTGGTCGATGTAGCTGTAGATCTCGGTGTACGGCGGGATGGCGACATCGGCTTCGGCGAAACTGATCTTCAATACGATGAAGAACGGCAACATGAAGAACAGGAACAGCCAGATGAAGGGCACCCCGATGACCAATTGACGGCCACCGGGCGTTATTCGGGCGAGTCGGCGTTTGAGTTTGCGCATGTTCATGAGCGAAGCACCACGCCGCTGTCGTCTTCCCACCAGACGAACACCTGGTCGCCCCAGGTCGGACGCTGGCCACGTCGCTCGGCGTTGGCGACGAACGACTGCACCAGTTTGCCGCTCGGCAATTCGACGTAGAACACTGAGTGACCGCCCAGGTAGGCGATGTCGTGGACCTTGCCGCTGGACCAGTTGTGCTCACAGGTCGGCTGCTCTGGGGTGACCAGGAGTTTTTCCGGGCGGATGGCGTAGGTCACGGACTTGTCCTGCACCGAGGTGCTGATGCCGTGGCCCACGTAGATGTTGCGGTCCAGGTCCTTGCAGGTCAGCACCGCATGGCCCTCGGCGTCTTCCACCACTTCGGTCTCGAAGATGTTGACGTTGCCGATGAACTCGCAGACCAGCCGGCTGGTCGGGGTCTCGTAGATGTCGATCGGGCTGCCGATCTGGGCGATCCAACCCAGGTGCATGATCGCGATGCGCTCGGCCATGGTCATGGCCTCTTCCTGGTCGTGGGTCACCATGACGCAGGTCACGCCCACGCGCTCGATGATCTCCACCAGCTCAAGCTGCATTTGCGAGCGCAGCTTCTTGTCCAGGGCGCCCATCGGCTCGTCGAGCAGTAGAAGTTTCGGTCGTTTGGCCAAGGAACGGGCCAGGGCCACGCGCTGGCGCTGGCCACCGGAGAGCTGGTGCGGCTTGCGCTTGGCATACTGGCTCATCTGCACCAGCTTGAGCATTTCGGCCACGCGGGCGTCGATCTCGGATTTCGAGATCTTGTCCTGTTGCAGACCGAAGGCGATGTTCTGCGCCACGGTCATGTGGGGAAACAAGGCGTAGGACTGGAACATCATGTTGATCGGCCGCTCATAGGGCGGCAGGTCGGTGATGTCTACGCCATCGAGGAAAATTCGCCCCTCCGTGGGCCGCTCGAAACCTGCCAGCATGCGCAGCAAAGTGGATTTGCCCGATCCCGAACCGCCGAGCAAGGCGAAAATTTCACCTTTCTTGATTTCCAGGGACACGTCGTCCACGGCAATCGTCTCGTCGAACTTCTTCGTGACCCGGTCGATCTTGACCAACACCTGCTTGGGTGTCTGGTCGCCCTCGAGGGCTTTCTTATAGGCGCCGGAGGCAACTGCCATTTACGAAACTCCCACAGAATTTGCAGCCCGCCCCATGCGGACGAGCTTGGAATAGTTAGAGCGCTAAACGCTATTTACCCGACTTGACCTTGGTCCAGCTGCGGGTCATGAGTCGTTGGATCTTGGGCGGCAACTCGGAGTTGACGTAGAGCTTGTCGACGACCGCTTGCGGTGGATAGACCGCCTCGTCGGTGCGTACTTCCTGGTTCATCAGTTCACCCGCCTTGGGATTCGGGTTGGCGTAACCGACGTAGTCGCTGACCTGGGCGATGACCTCAGGCTTGAGCAGGTAGTTGATGAACGCGTGGGCCTCCTTGACGTTGGTGGCGTCGCGCGGGATCGCCAGCATGTCGAACCAGAGGTTGCCGCCTTCCTTGGGAATCACGTAGGCGATATCGACGCCCTTGCCGGCCTCGCTGGCACGTTCGCGGGCCTGGAAAATGTCGCCGGAGAAACCGGCAGCCACGCAGATCTCGCCGTTGGCCAGGTCGGAGATGTACTTGGAAGAATTGAAATAGGTCACGTAAGGCCGGATCTTGAGCAGCTGGGCCTCGGCCTTCTTGTAGTCATCAGGGTTCTGGCTGTTGGGGTCCAGGCCCAGGTAGTTGAGCATCGCCGGGATCATCTCATCGCCCGAGTCGAGGAACGACACACCGCAACTGGACAGCTTCTTGATGTTTTCCGGCTCGAACAGCATGGCCCACGAATCGATTTTATCGACGCCCAGGACGGCCTTGATCTTCTCGACGTTGTAGCCGATGCCGTTGGTGCCCCACAGGTAAGGCACGGCGTACTGGTTGCCCGGGTCGTTCTTGTCCAGGCGCTTGAGCAGCGCAGGGTCGAGGTTGGCATAGTTGGACAACTGTGCCTTGTCGAGCTTCTGGAACGCCCCGGCCTTGATCTGCTTGCCGAGGAAGTGGTTGGACGGCACCACCACGTCGTAACCGGTACGACCGGCCAGCAACTTGCCTTCCAGGGTTTCGTTGGAATCGAACACGTCGTAGACCGGCTTGATCCCGGTAGTTTTCTCGAAATCCGCCAGGGTGGATTCGCCGATGTAGTCCGACCAGTTATAAATATGCACGGTGGAAGCCGCCTGGACACTGACAGCGAGGGTCAGGCCGGCACCGACCAGCAAGGCGTTGCGTAACAAAGAAAAGACAGGCACGTGGAGGTCCTCTTAAATAGTTGGGCCCAAGTTGCCCCCGTTGCCGGACCACGATGTGCCCTGCAACAAAACCGGCGCGCAACTTACCCTCGATAAACCGATCCAGCAAAACTTTTAGTTATTTAATTGCTCCCGTTGCCGCCGTCGCGATGACCGCGACAACGGGAGACTGCTTCAAGCCGGCTTATTTACCGGATTTGATCTTGGTCCAGCTGCGGGTCAGCAGCCGTTGGGTCGCCGACGGCAGGTCAGCGATGGCGTACAGCTTGGCCTTCACTTCGTCCGACGGATAAATGCTCGGGTCACCCGAAATTTCCTTGTCCACCAAAGGCGTGGCGGCCTTGTTGCCGTTAGGGAAACGCACGTTGTCGGTGATCTCCGCCATGATTTCCGGCTGCATGATGAAATTCATCCACTTATAAGCGGCCTCGACGTTTTCGGCATCCTTGGGAATGGCGACCATGTCGTAGAACGAACCGGCACCTTCCTTCGGAATGGTGTAGGCCACTTTCACCTTGCCACCCGCTTCGGCAGCACGGCTCTTGGATTGTTCGATATCACCCGAGTAGCCCACGGCGACGCAGATGTTGCCGTTGGCCAGGTCCGAAATGTATTTGGACGAGTGGAAGTAACCGATCGACGGACGCAGCTTGAGGAACAGCGCTTCGGCCTCGGCCAGTTGCTTCTTGTCCTGGCTGTCGGTCGGGTAGCCCAGGTAGTGCAACGCCACCGGAATCATTTCGGTCGGCGAATCGAGGAAGCTCACACCGCAGCCCTTGAGCTTGGCGATGTTCTCGGGCTTGAGCAGGGTGTCCCAGGAATCGATCTTGTCGACACCCAGTGCAGCCTTGACCTTCTCCGGGTTGTAGCCGATGCCGATGGTGCCCCACATGTAGGGGAAGGCATGCTTGTTGCCCTGGTCGCTGGCATCGCCAACGGCCTTGAGCAGGTCAGTGTCGAGGTTCTTCCAGTTAGGCAGCTTGGACTTGTCCAGCTCCTGATAGACGCCGGCCTTGATCTGCTTGGCCAGGAAATTGTTCGACGGCACCACTACGTCATAGCCGGACTTGCCCGCCAGCAGCTTGGCCTCGAGAGTCTCGTTGCTGTCGAAGACGTCGTAGACGACCTTGATCCCCGTCTCCTTCTCGAACTTGGCGACCGTGTCCGGCGCAATGTAGTCGGACCAGTTGTAGACGTGCAGCACTTTGTCGTCCGCCTGGACGGCGCCCGCCATCATGCCCATCAGGGACATGGCGAGGAGGGTCTTGCCAGCTATCTTCATACCTAATGCCTTCATGGATGATGCTCCAGTTATTCTTTTTAGCCACGTTCAGTAGCCGGCTCGCGGGCAACTTGAACAGTCGGTAGTCTGGCAAGTTACAGGGCAGGCTTTCAACCAAAGCCCAGCCTTTTGTTTCCACCGGGCGAGGCCCATGCCGGCACCTCGCTCAGAGCCTAGCACTTAGCCCTGCAAAGCACTGAGGGTCAGGTCCAGGCATTGCCGCGCCTTGGCCACCAGCTCATCGATCTCGGCCTTGCTGATCACCAGCGGCGGCGCAATGATCATGGTGTCGCCCACCGCGCGCATGATCAGCCCGTTATCGAAGCAGAACTGCCGGCAGATCATGCCCACGCCCTTGCCTTCGTAGCGTTTGCGCGTGGCCTTGTCCTGGACCAGTTCGATCGCCCCCAGCAAACCGACGCCGCGCACTTCACCTACCAACGGATGATCGTTCAGTTCCCGCAAGCGTTGCTGCAAATAGGGTGCCGTTTCGCTGTGGACACGCTCGATGATCTTCTCGTCGCGCAGAATGCGGATGTTTTCCAAGGCCACCGCCGCGGCCACCGGGTGACCCGAGTAGGTGAACCCGTGGTTGAAGTCGCCGCCTTCGTTGAGCACCGCGACCACGTCGTCGCGAACGATCAGGCCGCCCATGGGGATGTAGCCCGAGGTCAGGCCCTTGGCGATGGTCATCATGTGCGGTTTCAACCCGTAATGGTCGGTACCGAACCACTCACCGGTGCGCCCGAAACCGCAGATCACTTCGTCGGCCACGAACAGGATGTCGTACTTGGCGAGGATTTCCTTCATGCGCGGCCAGTAACTGTCCGGCGGCACGATCACGCCGCCGGCGCCCTGGATCGGCTCGGCAATAAAAGCGCCGACGTTGTCCACGCCGATCTCGAGGATCTTTTCTTCCAGTTGGTTGGCGGCCCAGATTCCGAACGATTCGGGGCTCATGTCGCCGCCTTCGCCGAACCAGTATGGCTGGGCGATGTGGACGATGCCCGGGATCGGCAGGTCGCCTTGCTCGTGCATGTAGGTCATGCCGCCCAGGCTCGCGCCGGCCACGGTTGAGCCGTGATAGCCATTCTTGCGGCTGATAATGACTTTCTTGTTCGGCTGGCCCTTGATCGCCCAGTAGTGGCGGACCATGCGCAACATGGTGTCGTTGCCTTCGGAGCCGGAGCCGGTGAAGAACACGTGGTTCATGCCTTCCGGGGCGATGTCGGCGATGGCCTTCGACAGTTCCAGTACCGGCGGGTGGGCGGTCTGGAAAAACAGGTTGTAATAGGGCAGTTCGCGCATCTGTTGGCTGGCGGCGTCCGCCAGTTCATCGCGACCGTAGCCGACGGCCACGCACCAGAGGCCGGCCATGCCGTCGAGGATCTTGTTGCCTTCGCTGTCCCAGAGGTACACGCCCTTGGCGTGGGTGATGATGCGCGGGCCTTTCTCTTTGAGCTGCTTGAAGTCGCTGAACGGTGCCAGGTGATGATCGCTGCTCAGGGCCTGCCATTCACGGGTTTGCGGATTGTTGCGGGTCATGCGAATTCTCCTTTTATTCCATTGGGGGCGGGGCCCATGGCAGCCCCGCCCGGCGCATCAGACGGCAAAGAGCAGGAATTCCCGCTCCCACGAACTGATGACGCGCTTGAAGTTTTCATGCTCGGCCCGCTTGACCGCGACGTAGCCCGTGATGAATTTCTTGCCCAGGTACTTCTCGATGGTGGTGCTGTTTTCCATGCGCTCCAAGGCATCTTCAATGGTCAGCGGCAGGCGCAGGTTGCGGCGCTCGTAGCCGCGGCCCACCACCGGCGCGCTCGGGTTGATGCCTTCGACCATGCCGATGTAGCCGCACAGCAGGCTGGCGGCAATCGCCAGGTACGGGTTGGCGTCGGCGCCCGGCAAGCGGTTTTCCACCCGGCGGTTCTGCGGCCCGGCATCCGGCACGCGCAGGCCCACGGTGCGGTTCTCTTCACCCCATTCCACGTTCACCGGCGCCGAGGTGTCGGGGAGGAAGCGGCGGAACGAATTGACGTTCGGCGCGAACAGCGGCAACAACTCGGGGATGAACTTCTGCAAGCCACCGATGTGGTTCAGGAACAGTTCGCTCATGGTTCCGTCTTCATTGGAAAAGACGTTCTTGCCAGTGTCCTTGTCGATGATGCTCTGGTGCAGGTGCATGGCGCTGCCCGGCTCGCCAGTCATGGGCTTGGCCATGAAGGTGGCGGCCACGTCGTGCTTGAGCGCCGCTTCGCGCATGGTGCGCTTGAACACCAGGATCTGGTCGGCCAGGGACAGCGCGTCACCGTGACGGAAGTTGATTTCCATCTGCGCGGTGCCGTCCTCGTGGATCAAGGTATCGAGGTCCAGTTCCTGCAATTCGCACCAGTCGTACACGTCTTCGAACAGCGGGTCGAATTCGTTGGCGGCTTCGATGGAGAACGACTGGCGACCCGTTTCCGGCCGGCCGGAGCGGCCGATGGGTGGCTGCAGAGGAAAATCGGGGTCGTCGCTGCGCTTGGTCAGGTAGAACTCCATTTCCGGCGCGACAATCGGCTGCCAGCCCTTGTCCGCATAGAGCTTGAGCACCTTCTTGAGCACGTTGCGCGGCGACAGCTCGATGGGGTTGCCTTGCTTGTCGTAGGAGTCATGGATGACCTGGGCGGTGGGCTCGATGGCCCAGGGCACAAGGAACACGGCGTTCTCATCCGGGCGACAGATCATGTCGATGTCGGCCGGGTCGAGCAGTTCGTAATAGATGTCGTCTTCGACATAGTCGCCCGTCACGGTCTGGAGCAGAACGCTCTCGGGCAGGCGCATGCCTTTTTCGGCAATGAACTTGTTGGTCGGCGAGATCTTGCCCCGGGTAATGCCGGTGAGGTCGCCAATCATGCATTCGACTTCTGTGATCTTGTGGTCTTTCAACCAATCGGTGAGCTGGTCGAGGTTGTTACTCATAAATGCCTCTAGGCGTGAGTTTCCTGGCTGCTATTAGTAGTCAGGCGTTGTTTGACGCATCGGCGTCGCGTTGTGTTGCCCTTGCTCGGCAGGCATCGCCAAATGCCTGGAAAATCGCAAGGTAGTACGGATTAGCGCCTACCGCCCATTCAGGATGCCATTGCACACCCAAAGCAAAAGCCTTGCCTTGTGCAACCGAGAGCGCCTCGATCAGGCCATCCGGCGCCAGTGCTTCGGCCCGCAGCCCCGGTGCCAAACGCTCGATGCCCTGGCTGTGGATCGAGTTGACGTCGATCATCGGCGGCAAGCCCAGGCCCGCGAGAACGCCGCCGGGCTGGATATGCACAGCATGGGCAGGACCATACTGGACCTCAACTGGCTGGGTGTCGTCTTCACGATGATCGATAAAGGTTCCGACTTCATGAACTTTCTGATGCAGGCTGCCGCCAAAGGCAACGTTCATTTCCTGGAAACCGCGGCAGATGCCGAGCACCGGGACGCCCGCATCGACAGCGGCACGGATCAGCGGCAGGGTGATGGCGTCCCGTGCAGGATCATGAGCAGTGCCTGGCGCGCTGGCCGGGCCCTGATAGTGAAAAGGTTCTACATTGGAAGGGGAGCCGGTAAAGAGAATACCGTCCAGGGCGTCCAGAATATCGGACGGTGAAAACAGGTCTGCCATCGAGGGGATCAGCACGGGCAGGCCCTTGGCGGCCGTTGCCACGGCCCGGGCATATTTGTCGCCGGTGGTGTGATACGCATGCAAACCAATCTGCTTGGAACAGGTGGTGACGCCGATTAACGGCAGGCGAGACATGAAGCACCCCGGTATTATTGCTGTTATGGGTTTGAATCGAGCTTAGCCTTGTTCATTTTTTTACACAACACCCCCGTAAAAAATACAACACGGCCCGCTCAAGCCTGCGGGCGGCAAGCCGCTTGAAAGGCAAAAAACGCCCAAAATTGCCCCAAAAAACCCCTACAGGTGCTTTTTTAGGGCAAAAACGGCCCCGCTTGACTTCGGCATGCCGTTCGGGTTGACTGGCTTTCAAAGCAATCAATGATTGATATTTTTAACAACAAAGGTGTTGCATCATGTCGGTACCCCCGCGTGCCGTTCAGCTTAACGAAGCGAACGCGTTCCTTAAGGAACATCCTGAGGTTCTGTACGTTGACCTTCTGATTGCGGATATGAATGGTGTGGTGCGCGGCAAGCGCATCGAACGCACCAGCCTCCACAAGGTTTACGAGAAAGGCATCAACCTGCCGGCCTCTTTATTTGCCCTGGATATCAATGGCTCTACGGTGGAAAGCACCGGCCTGGGCCTGGACATCGGCGATGCCGACCGGATCTGTTATCCAATCCCTGACACCCTGTGCAACGAGCCTTGGCAGAAGCGCCCGACTGCGCAACTGTTGATGACCATGCACGAACTCGAAGGCGAACCTTTCTTCGCCGACCCGCGTGAAGTGCTACGCCAGGTCGTGGCCAAGTTCGATGAGATGGGCCTGACCATCTGCGCGGCGTTCGAGCTGGAGTTCTACCTGATCGACCAGGAGAACGTGAATGGCCGCCCGCAACCGCCTCGCTCGCCGATCTCCGGCAAGCGCCCGCATTCGACCCAGGTCTACCTGATCGACGACCTCGACGAATACGTCGATTGCCTCCAGGACATCCTCGAAGGTGCCAAGGAGCAAGGCATTCCCGCCGACGCCATCGTCAAGGAAAGTGCCCCGGCGCAGTTCGAAGTGAACCTGCACCACGTCGCCGACCCGATCAAGGCCTGCGACTACGCGGTCCTGCTCAAGCGCCTGATCAAGAACATCGCCTACGACCATGAAATGGACACCACCTTCATGGCCAAGCCGTATCCGGGCCAGGCGGGCAACGGTCTGCACGTCCACATCTCGATCCTGGACAAAGAAGGCAACAATATCTTTGCCAGCGAGGATCCCGAGCAGAACGCCGCGCTGCGTCACGCGATCGGCGGTGTGCTCGAGACCCTGCCCGCGCAGATGGCTTTCCTCTGCCCGAACGTCAACTCCTACCGTCGTTTCGGTGCACAGTTCTATGTGCCGAACTCGCCGACCTGGGGCCTGGACAACCGCACCGTAGCCCTGCGCGTACCCACCGGTTCTTCCGATGCCGTGCGCCTGGAACACCGTGTCGCCGGCGCCGATGCCAACCCTTATCTGCTGATGGCGGCGGTATTGGCGGGCGTGCACCATGGCCTGGTCAACAAGATCGAGCCCGGCGCGCCGGTGGAAGGCAACAGCTACGAGCAGAACGAGCAAAGCCTGCCGAACAACCTGCGCGATGCGCTGCGCGAGCTGGACGACAGCGAAGTCATGGCCAAGTACATCGATCCGAAATACATCGATATCTTCGTGGCCTGCAAGGAAAGCGAGCTGGAGGAATTCGAACACTCCATCTCCGACCTTGAATACAACTGGTACCTGCATACCGTGTAAGTGGTTGCAGTAAAAAGAAACGCCGCAGGCCTTCGGGACTGCGGCGTTTTTTTTGGCTGCACAGAAAATCCTTTCAGCACAAGATATGGACCAGCCTCCCGCTCTGCGTACAATGCCCGGCAGCCCCGCAGGAGACCTCCATGACGCGCATCGCCACCCCACGCAAACCTCGCGCCCGCAGCCAGGCCCGGATCGACTCGATTCTCGACGCCGCCCGTACGCTGCTCGCCGCCGAAGGCGTGGCCAGCCTGTCGATCTACAGCGTCGCCGAGCGCGCCGGGATCCCACCCTCCTCCGTGTATCACTTTTTCGCCAGCGTCCCGGCCCTGCTCGAAGCCCTCACCGCCGATGTACACGCAGCCTTCCGCGCCTGCCTGCAAGCGCCGATCGACCACGCCGCGCTGAACCACTGGCACGACTTGTCGCGGCTGGTGGAGCAGCGGATGCTGATGATCTACAGCGACGACGCCGCCGCGCGTCAGTTGATCCTGGCCCAGCATGGCCTGACCGAAGTCACCCAGGCCGACCGTCAGCACGACCTCGAGCTGAGCGACTTGATGCATAAGCTTTTCGACCGCCACTTCGCATTGCCGGCCCTGCCCGACGACGTCGATGTGTTCGCGCTGGCGATGGAACTGGGCGACCGCGTCTACGCCCGCTCGGTGCAGCAACACGGGCAGATCACCCCGCGCATGGCCGAGGAAGGCATGCGCGTGTTCGATGCGTACCTGGGGCTGTATCTGCCACCGTATTTGCCCAAGCGCTCTGATTGATCGTTAGCACGCGCCCAAGAGCCGAACGCGGAGCGTCCGTAGAGGCGTTACCACGCAGAGCGTGGGAACGATCAGCCCCGAAGGGCTCACGCCGTCCGGGGCTGTGGGAGAAGCATCGCTTACAACTTGGCGATAGACACCTCGGTGGATTTGACGAAGGCAATCACTTCGCTGCCAATCGCCAGTTCCAGCTCCTTGACCGAGCGGGTGGTGATGACTGAGGTAACGATGCCCGAAGCGGTCTGCACGTCGATTTCCGACAACACATCGCCTTCGACGATTTCCTTGATGGTGCCTTTGAACTGGTTGCGTACGTTGATGGCTTTGATAGTCATGGTGTCGATTCCTGTCTGGATGAAGTTATTGCGCCCACCGCAACTGCGTGGGCAAGGGTGAAACGGGTTCGGGCTCCGGCGGTTGGCCGGGCAAGGACAACACGCGATTGAGCACTTCGGTTTCCAGGCTCGCCAGCCGATGGGAGCCGCGAGCACGTGGCCGTGGCAGGTCAATGGCCAAGTCGAGGCCGATCTGGCCGTCTTCGATCAGGATCACCCGGTCGGCAATTGCCACCGCTTCACTGACGTCATGAGTCACCAGCAGTACGGTGAAACCGTGTTGCTGCCACAGGCGTTCGATCAATTGCTGCATCTCGATCCGAGTCAGCGCATCGAGCGCGCCCAAGGGCTCATCGAGCAGCAACAGGCGCGGTTGATGGATCAGCGCGCGGGCCAAGGCCACCCGCTGCTTCTGCCCGCCGGACAACGCCGCCGGCCACTCATGGGCGCGATCAGCCAACCCTACGGCCTCCAGCGCCTGCAAGGCTTGCGGCCGCCAGTTGCCTTTGAGCCCAAGGCCAACGTTATCGATGATCTTTTTCCACGGCAGCAGACGCGCTTCCTGGAACATCAGCCGCGTGTCCTGCCGTGCAGCATCCAGCGACGCCGAACCGGCCAACAGCTGGCCGCCCGTTGGTTGATCGAGGCCTGCCAGCAATCGCAGTAACGTACTCTTGCCGCAGCCGCTGCGACCGACCACCGCGACGAACTGCCCAGCCGGAACGTGCAAATCAATGTCACGCAGCACTTGGCGCGAGCCAAACGTCTTCTGCAGATTGCGCACCGCCAGCGGAATACCCCGCAGCAGGCGCGGCGGTTGTTGGGCGGTCATGCGACACCTCCCTTGTTCACTTGGTACGCCGGGTGCCAGCGCAGCCAGACCCGTTCGAGGCCACGGGCAGCAAGGTCGGCCAATTTGCCGAGTACGGCGTACAGGAGAATCGCCAGCACCACCACGTCGGTCTGCAGGAATTCCCGGGCATTCATCGCCAGATAGCCGATGCCGGAACTGGCCGAGATGGTTTCCGCCACGATCAACGTCAGCCACATGAAACCCAGGGCAAACCGCACGCCCACCAGGATCGAAGGCAAGGCGCCCGGCAGGATCACTTGGCGAAACAGACTGAAGCCGGACAAGCCGTAGCTGCGCGACATCTCCACCAGCGCCGGATCGACGTTACGGATGCCGTGGTAAGTGTTGAGGTAGATGGGGAACAGCGTGCCCAGCGCGACCAGGAAAATCTTCGCTGACTCATCGATGCCGAACCACAGGATCACCAGTGGAATCAGCGCCAGGTGCGGGACGTTCCGGACCATCTGCACGGAGCTGTCCAACAGTCGTTCGCCCCATTTCGACAGGCCGGTGATAAAGCCCAGCGCCAAGCCGAGGCCGCCGCCAATCAAAAAGCCGACCGCGGCTCGCCAGCCGCTGATTGCCAGGTGCGTCCAGATTTCGCCGCTGCGCACCAGGCTCGCTCCGGCCTCGATCACCGCTGACGGCGCCGGCAGGATTCGCGTGGATAACCAGCCCGCCGATACCGACAATTGCCACACCGCCACCAACAATAGCGGCACCACCCAGGGCGCGAGGTTGTGGATGATTTTCTTCATGGCCGCCTCAGCTCTGGGACGCGGCTTTGGGCAGGATGTCGTTGGCGACCATTTCACCGAACGGGCTCACGTAGCCTTGGCTCTTTGGCAGCTCGGGACGCTCGACGTCCAGGTGCGGGAACAGCAGCTCCGCCACCCGATAGGATTCTTCCAGATGTGGATAACCGGAGAAGATGAAGGTGTCGATGCCCAGGTCCGCGTACTCCTTGACCCGCGCGGCCACGGTCGGGCCATCGCCCACCAGCGCCGTGCCGGCACCGCCGCGAACCAGGCCGACGCCGGCCCACAGGTTGGGGCTGACTTCCAATTTGTCGCGCCGGCCACCGTGCAGCGCGGCCATGCGTTGCTGGCCCACCGAGTCGAAACGCGCCAGGGACGCTTGGGCGCGGGCGATGGTTTCGTCGTCCAGGTGAGAGATCAACCGATCCGCCGCTTGCCAGGCTTCGGCGTTGGTTTCACGCACGATCACATGCAGGCGGATGCCGAAGCGCACGGTGCGCCCCAGCTTCGCCGCCTTCGCTCGCACCTGGGCAATTTTTTCCGCGACGGCGGCCGGTGGCTCGCCCCAGGTAAGGACCATTTCCACCTGCTCGGCGGCCAGGTCCTGGGCAGCTTCGGACGAGCCGCCAAAATACAGCGGCGGACGCGGTTGCTGGATCGGCGGATAGAGCAATTTGGCGCCCTTCACACTGATGTGCTCACCGTCGTAGTCCACGGTCTCGCCTTCCAACACTCTCCGCCAGATGCGGGTGAATTCCACCGATGCCTGATAGCGCTGTTCGTGATCAAGGAAAAGCCCATCGCCGGCCAGTTCGTCCGGGTCGCCACCGGTGACCAGGTTGAACAGCGCCCGCCCGCCGGACAACCGGTCGAGGGTCGCGGCCTGCCGCGCCGCTACCGTCGGGGAAATGATCCCGGGGCGCAGGGCAACGAGGAACTTCAGGCGCTGGGTCACCGGGATCAACGAAGCGGCCACCAGCCAGGAGTCTTCGCAGGAACGACCAGTGGGGATCAATACTCCGCCGAAACCCAGCCGATCCGCCGCTTGGGCGATTTGTTGCAGATAACCGTGATCAACAGCGCGAGCGCCTTCAGCGGTGCCAAGGTAATGGCCATCGCCGTGGGTGGGCAGGAACCAGAAAATATTGAGGCTCATGGAGTGGTCTCCTAAGGGATCGAATTACTGCGCGTTCGCAACGGCCGCCGGCGGCGTCCAGATCACGTCCTTGATGTGCAAGGGCTTGGGAATCAATTTGAGCTGGTAGAAGCTGTCGGCGATTTTCTGTTGCGCCGCCACCACCTCCGGGGTGAGAAACAGCGCCCCGTAGCCTTGGCGCTTGACGGAAGTGAGCGTGATGTCGGCAGGCAGGCCGAGCAGCGGCGAGACCTGCTGGGTCACCTCTTCAGGATTGGCCTGGGACCACTCCCCCACCGCGCGCACTTCTTCCACCAGCGTCGTGATCACCTGGGGATTTTTCTGCGCATAGAGTTTGGTGGCCAGGTAGAACTGGTGGTTGTCGACGATGCCCTTGCCGTCGCGCAGGGTGCGCGCTTGCAACTGTTGTTCGGCGGCAGCCTGGTACGGATCCCAGATGACCCAGGCGTCCACGCTGCCGCGTTCGAACGCGGCACGGGCGTCGGCCGGCGGCAGGAAAACGGTCTGGATATCGGTGTACTTGAGGCCGGCGTCTTCGAGTGCACGAACCAGCAGGTAATGCACGTTGGAGCCTTTGTTCAGCGCGACTTTCTTGCCTTTGAGGTCCTGCACCGACTGGATGGGCGAACCCTTTGGCACCAGGATCGCCTCGCTGTTTGGCGCCGGGGGCTCGTAAGCGACGTAGAGCAGGTCGGCGCCCGCGGCCTGGGCGAACACCGGCGGGGTTTCACCGGTCACGCCAAAATCGATGGAGCCGACGTTCAAGCCTTCAAGCAGCTGCGGGCCGCCGGGGAACTCGGTCCATTGCACGTCCACCCCTTGGGCTGCGAGGCGTTTTTCCAACGTGCCCTTGGCCTTGAGCAGCACCAGCGTGCCGTACTTCTGATAACCGATCCGCAAGGTTTCGGCTTGAGCCTGGGTGATGGCGCCGAAGGACACAGCCGCAGCAAACAGAGCGACCAGCCCGCGACGCAAAATGACAGTGCGCATGGCGCCTCTCCTTTTTGCTGTGGGGTTTTGGCTGCACCTGCTTGGCCGTTGACGGCTGAGTAAGGTGAGTTGAATCAGGGGTGTTTCGGGTTCAAATGCTCCAGTGAGCACTCCGCAAACGTTCGTTCAATACGTGCGGGTCCAACGGCCTGGGCCGACGGGCCATGGCGCTGAAAAACTGTTCCAGTGCCTCATCCAAGCGCTGTTGCAGGGCCGGCGCCAATTGCGCCTGGGCACTGCCTTCGCCGTAAGCGATCTGACTGTCTTCGGCAAAAATCCCGTGAAGCATTTCCTGGGCCTTGAGCGCTGACAACACCGGCTTGAGGGCGTAATCCACCGCCAGCATGTGGGCGATGCTACCGCCCGTGGCCATGGGCAATACCACCTTATGGGCCAGGGCCCGTTCTGGCAGAAGGTCCAGCACCGTCTTCAATGCACCGGAAAAAGATGCCTTGTAAACCGGCGTTGCGATCAACAGCCCATCGGCGTTTTCAATCTGGGCAAGCAGGTCCACCACCTTGGGGCTGTCGAAGCGGGCATGGAGCAAATCTTCGGCCGGAAAATCCCGCACCTGGTAGCTCACCACCTCCACACCCTGCTGCTGCAACCAACGTTGCGAGCGCTCCAACAGCACACCTGAACGGGAGCGCTGGCTGGGACTGCCACCGAGCGAGACAACCAACATGCCAATCCTTCCTTAAATCTCACTTGCGATTCGCGGTGGGCGATCTCGCTGTATGGAGCAAACCATAACAGTGGATTTATATATCTTTAAATCATATTTATTCATTTGGTTATGCGATTTTGAGCTATGCGGTTTACTTCCTTGATGCAATAAAAAAAGGCCGTAGAAACGGCCAAAACCCTTGGTGCACAGAAAAGATCAAACTGCTGTGATCGTCCCCACACTCTGCGTGGGAATGCAGCCAGGGACGCTCTGCGTCCCAAAGCCGAACGCGGAGCGTCCGTTGAGGCGTTCCCACGCAGAGCGTTGGAACGATCATCATCGGGGAATCCGAAGCTCTACTTGTTGGGCTGCGGTGTGAGGCGCAGGTAAGGCTTCACAGCGCGATAGCCCTTGGGAAAGCGCCGCTTGAGTTCTTCTTCATCCTTGAGCGACGGCACGATTACCACTTCGTCGCCGTCCTGCCAGTTGGCCGGCGTGGCAACTTTGTAGTTGTCAGTCAGTTGCAAGGAGTCGATCACGCGCAGGATTTCATTGAAGTTGCGGCCGGTGCTGGCCGGGTAGGTGATCGTCAGCCGAATTTTCTTGTTCGGGTCGATCACGAACAGCGAACGCACGGTCAACGTGTCACTGGCGTTGGGGTGGATCAGGTCGTACAGGTCCGACACCTTGCGGTCGGCATCGGCCAGGATCGGAAAATTGACCACGGCATTCTGAGTTTCGTTGATGTCGTCGATCCACTTGTGGTGCGAGTCCACCGGGTCTACCGAGAGAGCGATGGCCTTGACCCCACGCTTGGCGAATTCGTCCTTGAGCTTGGCGGTCAGGCCCAGTTCGGTGGTGCACACCGGCGTGAAGTCCGCCGGATGGGAAAACAGCACGCCCCAGCTGTCGCCAAGCCATTCGTGGAAGCGAATCGTGCCGGCGCTGGAATCCTGTTCGAAATCGGGGGCGATGTCGCCAAGTCTGAGGCTCATGGTTCGGCTCCTGGTTGGTTTTGTGAGCCCAACTGTGCACCGGTTTTGATTTTTTGAAAAAGAATGAATACTCAGTTCTTTATACTTTTAGCGAATATAAGAAACTGTTCACTGGCGTCATTGCGCATAGCAGCCGAAGATCACCCCGAGGTTCGAGAAGGCCTCGAGTTGCTGAAAAGAGGAGAAGGTTCGGGGAAGGCTACAGGGGTGGGCCAGACCCGAAACGCAAAAGCCCCGCCCGGCGTGATGCCGGGCGGGGCTTTTTTACTTCGCTACGTCTTACATGAAGTTGTAAGTGTAGTTGAAGATCAGGCGGGTCTGATCCTGGTCGTCAATACCGGTGCTGCTGCCACGGTAAGAGCCATGACGCAGGGTAGCGCCGAAGCCCTTGAGCGAACCTTGCTGGACAACGTAGTCCAGACGCATGTCGCGTTCCCACTCGGAAGTTTCGCTTCCGCCGGTGGCGGACTTGATGTCATCGCCGTGCAGATAGGCAATCGCTGCCTTCAGGCCAGGAACGCCCAAGCCAGTGAAGTCGTACGAGTACTGACCAAACGTGGTGTTCTCACCTGCACGAACGAACTGATGGATCATGCTGTCGGTGAACAGGTAGAAGCTTGAACCACCCGCGCCTTCGTTGCGACCGTTGTCGTTAAGCAGGCTGCCTTGGTTCATGTAGACGAAGCCACCGTCATCGCCCACTTGCTGGTGACCCAACAGGAACGCGCTACCGCCCAGGGTGTACGTGAACATGGCGCTCCAGGTCTTGTTATCGACCTCGCCCGGGGTCTTGGCATAGCCACCGTTGTTGTTGAAGCTGTAGCCCGCGTCGCCGTTGCGGCCGTCCGAGCTGCTGTCGAAGTAACGCAGGTCAGTCTTGAACGACTGGCCTTCGCTGATCGGGAACACGTGTACTGCGCCCAGGAAGTGTTGCTTGTAGTAATCCTGCAGGTTGGCGTAGTAGTACTGCAGGGTCAGGTCTTTGGTGACCTTCCAATCAGCACCGGCATAACGGAACTGGTTACTTTCTTCAGTACCACCGTTGACCGCCAAGCCGGTGCTGTTAGTCCCGGCACGGCCAACGGCGTGTTCCAGTTGACCGGCATTGAACGTCACGTTGTCCAAGTCCTTGGAGGTGATGGTGCCACCTTCAAAGGTTTGCGGCAGCAGGCGGCCATCGTTGGCGACCAGGATCGGCAGGTTAGGCTGCAGAGCCCCCCCCAGGTGTGCCTCGGTCTTGGAGAAGAGCGCCTTCACATTGCCCGACGCACGGCTCCAGCTGTGTTCCGCCGAACCGTCGGAATCGCTAGGCGAGAAAGAGTTGTTGTCTGCTGGGCGCTGGCCTTTACCGCCATCCAAGTGAAGACCAACCAACGCTTGGGCATCGATACCAAAACCAACGACACCTTGAGTGAAGCCGGACTTGTAATCGAACTTCAGGCCGGTCGCCGCCTCACGCTGATCTTCGGCGCCTTCACGGTTATCGTTGTCAAAATACATGGTACGAGAACTAACAGACGCCTTGCTGTCTTCGATAAAACCGGCGGCGCCTGCTTGCTGCGCCAATACCCCAACGGCCACTGCCATGGCCAAGGTGGACTTCTTCATGTTTCGCTCCTCTCGTTTTCTAATTCTTGTGTGTCGTTGGTTCCGGTTCGAACGCCCGGAATCCGCGGATGCGCGATTAGCGCCAGACCGTGACTGGCAAGTCAACCGCAACCCTTTCGGACTACGACCATGGTCTAGCCCCGCGACACCGGCCCGAAGAATAATGGATTCTTTATAAATCCAAAAAGAATTGTTTCAACAGTTTTCAGCTCGTTTCGACATATGGATGCCATCAAAGCGTCATCAAGCCGTGACAAGGCTTATCGGCGACGTCGAGGAATACTGAATGGTGTTTTATGGGCATTTGCGAGGTCCGCGAATCCTGGCGGCGAGATAGGCTCCGACGCCTCCAATGGCGCCGATCAGGATCACGACGGCTCGGCATGCCGCGATCTTGACGTGTTCCAGACTAGCTGCTCATTGTCTGAAATCAAGAAGATCGCGGTCGCGCGAAGGTTTGGAACAATCAGCTACAGGGTTTTTTCGAAGATTTTCGAGTTGCGCTGGTAGTTGTAAAGCGACGCTCGCGCCGCTGGCAGGCGCTCGACGCTACTGGGTTCAAAGCCCCGCTCACGGAACCAGTGGGCGGTTCGGGTCGTGAGTACGAACAGGGTCTTGAGCCCCTTGGCACGGGCCCGGGTTTCGATCCGCTCCAGCAATTCATCGCCCCGGCCACCGTGGCGGTATTCCGGGTTCACCGCCAGGCAGGCCAACTCCCCGGCGTCAGAATCGGCGATCTGGTACAGCGCCGCGCAGGCGATGATCATGCCTTCGCGCTCGACCACGCTGAACTGTTCGATTTCACGCTCCAGCACTTCGCGAGAGCGACGCACCAGGATTCCTTGCTCCTCCAGCGGGCTGATCAGGTCGAGCAAGCCGCCGACGTCCTCGATGGCCGCTTCGCGCACCACTTCGAATTGCTCTTGGGCAACCAGCGTGCCGCTACCGTCCCGAGTGAACAGCTCAGCCAGCAACGCGCCGTTTTCGGCATAGCTGACGATATGGCTGCGCGCGACACCGCCACGGCAAGCCTGGGCGGCCGCGTCCAGCAGTTCGGCCTGGTAGTCGCTGCCCAGGCGCTGCATGTGGGCCGGGACCTGCTGCGGCCGTAACTCGCGAACCAGCCGGCCATCTTCACCGATCAATCCCTGTTCGGCACCGAACAGCAGCAGTTTATCGGCCGCCAGATCAATGGCCGCCCGGGTGGCGACGTCTTCGCAGGCCAGATTGAAGATTTCGCCGGTGGGCGAATAGCCCAACGGCGACAGCAGCACGATGGAGCGCTCGTCCAGCAGGCGATTGATGCCCTTGCGGTCGACCCGACGCACCTCGCCGGTGTGGTGATAATCCACCCCTTCAAGCACGCCGATCGGCCGCGCGGTGACCAGGTTGCCGCTGGCGACCCGCAGCCGCGAGCCCTGCATCGGCGAGGACGCCATGTCCATGGACAGGCGCGCCTCGATGGCGATGCGCAACTGCCCGACCGCGTCGATCACGCACTCCAGCGTGGCGGCATCGGTGATGCGCATGCCGTGATGATAATGCGGTGTCAGGCCCCGGGCAGCGAGGCGGGTTTCGATCTGCGGGCGCGAACCATGAACCAGCACCAGGCGTACGCCGAGGCTGTGCAGCAGCACCAGGTCATGGACAATGTTGCCGAAGTTGGGATGCTCCACCCCATCGCCAGGCAGCATGACGATGAAGGTGCAATCGCGGTGGGCATTGATATAGGGCGAAGCGTGACGAAGCCAATTGACGTATTCGGGCATGAACCTGGGCCTGTAATAAATAACAGCCGAAATAAAGACGAAGCGGAACGCACAGCGGGCTGGTGGTTATCGTCGGAACAGGCTTGGCGACACGCGCGCTCTCCTCATGAGATGAAATACGGGCCCGCAGGCGGGCAATTTAATCGGCCGTGGCCGGTGTCAGGCAATAATGCCCGATCAACTGGCGCAACAACTCTACGGTAGGTTGCAAACGTGACATTTCAAGGTATTCGCCGGGCTGGTGGGCACAGGCAATATCGCCGGGACCCAACACCAGGGTTTCGCAGCCAAGACGGTGAAGATAAGGCGCTTCGGTAGCGAACGCCACTGCTTCGGCGCGATAACCGGTGAGCCGTTCGGCGACCCGGACCAATTCCGCATCCTCGGCCTGCTCGAATGGCGGCACTTCGGGAAACAGCGGCGCATAGTCGATCCTGACCTTGTGACGCTCGGCAATCGGATCGAGCTTCTGCTGGATAGCCGCCCGTAGAACTTGCGGGTCCATGCCCGGCAAGGGCCGCAGGTCGAATTCCATGGAGCACTGGCCGCAAATCCGATTGGGGTTGTCACCGCCGTGGATGCAGCCGAAATTCAGGGTCGGCTGTGGCACGGTGAACTGAGGGTTACGGAATTCCCGCTGCCATTGCAGGCGCAAACCGCGCAGCTCGCCCATGGCGTCGTGCATCGCTTCGAGGGCGCTATGGCCCAGGCTCGGGTCGGAGGAATGGCCGCTGCGCCCGAGGATGTCGATGCGCTCCATCATCACCCCCTTGTGCAGGCGGATTGGCCTGAGACCCGTGGGCTCGCCGATCACCGCCGCGCGCCCCAGCGGGCGTCCTGCGTCGGCCAGGGCACGGGCGCCGGCCATGGAGCTTTCTTCGTCGCACGTGGCAAGGATCAGCAACGGTTGCTTGAACGGTTGATCCAGCAAAGGCCTGACCGCTTCGATGGCCAAGGCAAAGAAGCCCTTCATGTCGCAACTGCCCAGGCCCACCCAACGCCCATCGACCTCGGTGAGCTTCAAGGGATCGGTCTGCCACAGCGCGCCATCGAACGGCACCGTGTCGCTGTGCCCGGCCAACACCAGCCCGCCGGGGCCGGTACCGAAACTGGCCAGGAGATTGAACTTGCCGGGGCTGACCTGCTGGATATCACAGGAAAATCCAAGCTCGGTGAGCCAGCCCGCCAACAGTTCGATCACGGCAGCATTGGACTGGTCCAGCGCTGGCTGGGTACAGCTGACCGAAGGCGCGGCGATCAGGGCAGCGAACTGATCTTTCATGGATGGCAAAGGCATCGCTGGCTCCGGGGCATACCAATTTGACGTCCATCATAGAACCATCGGGAGTCAGGAAGGAACCGTCGCGGCGCGTAGGACGGACGAGTCCTGTACACTGCACGACCTTGGCAGCCACACCTTCCCCCGGCTGCGCACCTGATCCCTGGATTTTCCGGCCATGCAGAAAGAAACCGAAATCAAACTCCGCGTCAGCCGCGAGACCCTGGCAGCGCTGCGCGAGCATCCGCTGCTGAAAAAGCGCAACAAGAGTGGCTGGGAACGCCACGAACTGATGAACCAGTACTTCGACACGCCGGAGCGTGACCTGGCCCGGGCCAAAGTCGCCCTGCGCCTGCGTCGCGACGGCGAAGAGGTGATCCAGACCCTCAAGACCCGCGGCCAGAGCATCGCCGGCCTGTCCGAGCGTAACGAATACGACTGGCACCTGGCCAAGGCCAAGCTCGACATCAAGAAGCTGGAAGGCGAATGCTGGCCAGAGGCGCTGGCCGAACTGGACAAGAAGACCCTCAAGCCGATCTTCACCACGGATTTCGTCCGCGAACGCGCCGAGATCGCCTGGGGCCGTGGCAAAAGCAAAGTCGTCATCGAAGCCGCGTTGGACCTGGGTCACGTCGTAGTCGGCAAGCAAAAGGAAGAAATCTGCGAGCTTGAGCTGGAATTGCGCGAAGGCGAGCCGGCTGCCCTGCTGGAACTCGCCGCCGAGCTGGCCGCCACCCTGCCCTTGATGCCTTGCGACATCAGCAAGGCCGAACGTGGCTATCGCCTGCATGACGCCAGCAGTTACGCCCTGAGCCTGCCTGCCCCGCAACTGGCCGGCGAGACACCGCTGGACGACGCCTTCGCCGCGTTGAGCTGGCATTTGCTCGGCAGCAGCCAGCGCCTGGCCGAGCAATATCGCTTCAACGGCCATTGGCGACTGTTGCAGGACTGGGTGGAGAACCTCGCCGAACTGCGCGCCTTGCTCAGCAGCCTTGGCCAGGCCGCGCCGCGCCAATCGACCCACGACTTGCGCGTCGCCCTGGATGCGCTGTTGGAAGATTGGCGTCCGCTGGTCCAGGCTGGGCTGGATGACGAAGACGTGCGCAAGGCAGCGCCGGAACAGTTCCTCGAAGAGCTGCAAGACCCACGTTGGGGCCTCTTTTCGCTGAACGCTTCACGCTGGCTGCTGGCCCGTAGCTGGACCACCGGCCGCAACACCCGTGGCGATCGCCAGGGCGCCGCGCAACTGGCCAGCTGGCTGCCACGCCTGCTGAGCGAGGAGGCCTCGTCGCTGCAACTGCAACGTTACCAGCAGCAACCGGAAGACCTCGCGGAGCAATTGCCACGCATCGAGCGCATCCAGGCCTGGCTTCACCATGCTCGCCAAGTGTTGGAAATCCCGGAAATGGACCGCCTCTATGGCGAACTGAACAAATTGGCGCAACTGGCCAACGAGCCGATCACCGACGAAACCCTGGATGCGCGCAAGCAGCAGGCTATTGCGGTGTATCAGAATCGGGCCTGGAAGACTTTGTTGCGCCTGTGATGCGCTGAAACTGCGGCGAGGGAGCTTGCTTCCCTCGCCACAAAAACGGCCGGTCAGCGCATAACCGGCAAGCTCGTCGTCGATTTGATCTCCGACAGCGCCACGATCGAATTCACTTCCTGAATCCCCGGCACCATCGACAGTTTCTCGAAAAAGAATCGCTCATAGGCCTCGATATCCGCCGTGACAATCCTTAGCAGGAAATCCACCGATCCCATCAGCACGTAGCATTCCAGCACCTCGGGAAAGCCACGGATCGCCTCGGTGAACCCGGTGAAATTCGAGCGGCCATGGGCGTTGAGCTTGATCTCGGCGAAAATCTGCGTGTTCAGGCCAATTTTCTTGCGATCCAGAAGCGTCACTTGCCCACGTATGACCCCCTCCTCCTTCATCCGCTGAATCCGCCGCCAACAAGGTGATTGGGACAAACCTACCTGCTCGGCGATCTGCGCGCTGGACAGGGATGCATCCTCTTGCAGCAGCGCCAATATCCTGCGGTCGTAGGCGTCCAGCTCAATTTGCATAGATAAACCCGTAATTATCCAACTATGGACTTGGCCAATTCATAATTTTAGGAATCTTACGCATCTTAGATAAGAAATACCCCGCCGCGCATGTAAACATTTCTTCCGCACTTCAGGAGATCGCACATGCCTTCATTCGAAACCGTCGCAACAGCCCCGACCCGCGCCGATGTCTGGCACACCGCCAACGCGCATTGTCGCGTTCAATTTCAGCTGCAGGGCGAAGCCGAGCCGGACTTGCCGTGCCGGGTGCTAAACCTGTTTGCCTTGCAGGGCCTGACACTTGAGGCTGCGCAGATCCAGCGTCACGACGACTTGCTGTCCATGGAAGTTCTTCTGGGCGGCCTGAGCTGGCACCGTGCCCAAGTGCTGGCTGAAAAATTGCGTAACTTAATCAGCATCTGTTCGGTGGACGTACAAGACGCCGAGATTGCGCTGGGCGGACCGGTTCAAGCGGTCGGTTGAGGGCCTCGGGGCAAAAATTGGAAACGCATTGGTCGGGTAGTGGCCCAACGGTCCATAGGGTCGGGACTATTCTTTTGCAGAACAAGCCGGAATGCCGAAGCGTCTGCTTCGCGGCTTTGCTGCAATTGTCCAATAGGAACTCGAACGCTCATGTCCACCAAACACGCCACTCAGGATCGCTGGCTGGACCTCAACGATCTGCTGCGCCAACTGGTCGCCCAGGGCATCATCAGCCAGGATTCAGCCGAAACAGCGCTTAACGCCCGCCGGCGCCATAACGCCAACAGCCAGTTGCACCCGTTGGAATTCATTGCCAACCAGCACCTCGACGACCTCAGTCGCCCCGGTAAGCGCCTGGACCTGGAAAACCTGACCCTGTGGCTGGCCCAGCAGGCCGACCAGCCCTACATGCGCATCGATCCGTTGAAAATCAACGTGGCGGCCGTTACGCCGCTGATGTCCTATGCCTTTGCGCAACGTCACAAGATCCTCGCCGTGGCGGTCGATCGCGACGCCGTCACCGTCGCCAGTGCCCAGCCCTATGTCAGCAGTTGGGAATCGGACCTGACCCATGTGCTCAAGCTGCCGGTCAAGCGGGTGGTCGCCAACCCGGTGGATATCCAGCGCCTGAGCGTAGAGTTCTATCGCCTGGCCAAATCGGTCAGCGGCGCCACCACGGTCGACCAGCAACCGAGCAACCTGAGCAATTTCGAACAGTTGCTCAACCTGGGCGCCAGCGATCAGGAGCCGGACGCCAACGACGCGCATATCGTCAACATCGTCGACTGGCTGTTCCAGTACGCCTTCCAGCAACGCGCCAGCGATATCCACATCGAGCCGCGCCGCGAGCAAGGCACCGTGCGCTTTCGCATCGACGGGGTGCTGCACACTGTCTACCAGTTCCCGCCCCAGGTGACGATGGCCATCATCAGCCGACTCAAGAGCCTGGGCCGAATGAACGTCGCTGAGAAACGCAAGCCGCAGGACGGCCGCGTCAAGACCAAGACCCCGGACGGCGGTGAAGTGGAGTTGCGACTGTCGACCCTGCCGACAGCGTTCGGCGAGAAAATGGTCATGCGGATTTTCGATCCGGAAGTGCTGCTCAAGGATTTCGACCAGTTGGGTTTTTCCGCCGACGACCTGCGGCGCTGGCAGGACATGACCCGCCAGCCCAACGGCATCATCCTGGTAACGGGCCCCACCGGGTCCGGCAAGACCACCACTCTCTACACCACGCTGAAGAAACTGGCGACGCCGGAGGTGAACCTCTGCACCATCGAAGATCCGATTGAAATGGTCGAGTCGTCCTTCAACCAGATGCAGGTGCAGCACAATATCGAGCTGTCCTTTGCCGCGGGCGTGCGCGCGCTGATGCGACAAGACCCGGACATCATCATGATCGGTGAGATTCGTGACCTCGAAACCGCGGAAATGGCGATCCAGGCAGCACTCACCGGGCACCTCGTGCTATCGACGTTGCACACCAACGATGCGCCGAGTGCCATAAGCCGCCTGCTGGAGCTCGGCGTGCCGCATTACCTGATCAAGGCCACGGTGCTCGGGGTCATGGCCCAGCGCCTGGTCCGCACCTTGTGCCCGCATTGCAAGTCGCCCTTGACCCTGGACGAAGACGACTGGCAAACCCTGACGCGTCCCTGGCAGGCTCCCCTGCCCACCAACGCCCATCAAGCCGTCGGTTGTTCGGAATGTCGCGACACCGGCTATCGCGGGCGCGCCGGGGTGTACGAAATCATGCAACTGACAGACAGCGTCAAAGGTTTGATCCACCCCGACACCGACCTGCTGGCCGTGCGCCGCCAGGCATTCAAGGAAGGCATGCGCAGCCTGCGACTTTCAGGGGCGCAAAAAGTCGC
The DNA here is from genome assembly GCF_014268655.2 of Pseudomonas marvdashtae. Taxonomy (NCBI): domain Bacteria; kingdom Pseudomonadati; phylum Pseudomonadota; class Gammaproteobacteria; order Pseudomonadales; family Pseudomonadaceae; genus Pseudomonas; species Pseudomonas marvdashtae. Next base: position 128,884 of record NZ_JABWQX020000001.1, on the reverse strand, counting down.
GGCGGGCTTGACCACCGTCGAGGAAGTGTTGCGGGTAACGCCGCAGAGCGAGCAGAAGTAGGCACCGTCCGGCGAAGGAACGGAAAGGTCCCACAAACAAACCGGAAAGGACCATGGCAAAGATAATGGCCGGTTGCCCTACACTGGGGGCTTCGCAGGTCCATTAATTCGCACAGGGAACAGTCATGCAAATCGGTAGCGTACTTCTACTTTTTATCGGCCTCGTGGTCGCCATCCTGTTCATGGGGTTCAAGGTCGTGCCGCAAGGCTACCAATGGACAGTCGAGCGGTTCGGCCGCTACACCAACACGCTCAAGCCCGGCCTGAACATCATCATTCCCGTGATGGATCGCATCGGTCGCAAGATCAACGTCATGGAAAGCGTGCTGGACATCCCGCCACAAGAGGTCATCACCGCCGACAACGCCACGGTACAGATCGACGCCGTGTGCTTTTTCCAGGTGGTCAATACGGCTCAGGCCGCCTACGAGGTCAACAACCTCGAACACGCCATCCGCAACCTGCTGCAAACCAATATTCGCACGGTGCTCGGATCCATGGAGCTGGATGCCATGCTGAGCCAACGCGACGGTATCAATGAAAAACTGCTGCGCACCGTCGATGAAGCCACGGCGCCGTGGGGCATCAAGATCACGCGTATCGAGATCAAGGACATCAGCCCACCGGCCGACCTGATGGCCGCCATGTCCGGGCAGATGAAAGCCGAACGGATCAAGCGCGCCCAGATCCTCGAAGCCGAGGGCTTGCGAGCGGCGGCGATTCTGACCGCCGAAGGCAAGAAGCAGGCGCAGATCCTCGAGGCAGAGGGCAGCCGCCAGGCTGCGTTCCTTGAGTCGGAAGCCCGCGAACGCCAGGCGCAAGCCGAAGCCCTGGCCACCCAGGTGGTGTCCCAGGCCATCGCCGACGGTAACGTCCAGGCGGTGAATTACTTCGTCGCGCAAAAATACATCGACGCCTTGGGCCGCCTGGCCTCGGCCAACAACAGCAAGGTGATCCTGATGCCACTGGAAGCCAGCCAGGTCATCGGCGCAGTGGGCGGCATCGGCGAAATCGTCAGGGCCACTTTCGACAGCAAGAAAGCCTGAGGCGCGCGTATGTGGGTATTCCTGCAGCAAATGTCGTACTGGGACTGGCTGGCGCTGGGCGTCATCCTGCTGATCCTGGAAGTGTTTGGCGCCGGCGGTTACCTGCTGTGGATCGGCATGGCAGCCGCCGCCGTCGGGGTGCTCACGTTCGTCCTGCCGCAGCTGCCCTGGGAAATGCAATTCCTGCTGTTCGGCCTGTTCGCCATCGCGACAGCCTTGTACTGGTGGCGACGCCAGCGCAGCGCTGTTCGTCAAAGCGATCAGCCGCACCTGAACCTGCGTGGCCAGGAACTCATCGGCAAGGCCTTCCTGGTGCATGAAGCGATTGTCGACGGCCGCGGCAAGATCAAGGTGGCCGACGGCGTCTGGCTGGCCAAGGGGCCCGATTCGCCCGTTGGCGCCCGGGTCAAGGTAATTGCCCAGGAAGGCGCGATATTGACAGTCGAACGGACGGACTGACATGTCACGGAACTGAATCAGTGCGTGGGTAATCCAACGTCATAGTTAACCCTGTGGAGTCACCTATCATGCGTCTCAAACTTGCTGTCGCGACCCTGGCCTTGCTTTCTCTTCCCGTTGGCTCGGCAATGGCCGACACGTTTTGGCGTAACGTCATCTCGTCCGGTGCGACCACCGGTTCCACCTACCTGACCTTCAAGGATAACAAGCTGATCGTTGCCGCCCAGGACGACGCCGGCAGCTTCGTCGCCAGCGACGGCGGTATTCGTGGCCCTTATCTGGAAGCCGCGATGCAGAAAGTCCGTGCCGACAACCCAGGCCTGCAGGCCACCGACATGGAACTGGCCAACGCGATCCTGGCGAAAAACGCCATCGCCCAGGAGTGATTCCAGGTCGATGAAAAATGCCGCTCGGTTGAGCGGCATTTTTTTGCCTGAAGATATTCCAAGGCTGAGCTGAATAACCTGTGTGGGTTATTCGCCGATAGCAGCCTTGTAGCCTGCCGCATCGAGTAACTTGTCCAGCTCGGCCTTGTCGCTTGGCTTGAGCTTGAAGATCCAGGCGCCGTAGGGATCGGAGCTCAGCAATTCCGGCGTTCCGCCCAGCTCTTCATTGACTGCAACCACTTCGCCCGCAACCGGGGAATAGATATCGGAAGCCGCTTTAACCGATTCGACCACACCGGCCTGATCGCCCGCAGCAAAAACCTTACCGACTTCAGTCAACTCGACAAACACCACATCGCCCAAGGCTTCCTGCGCATGATCGCTGATGCCCACGGTGACAGTACCGTCGGCTTCCAGGCGCGCCCACTCATGGCTTTCGGCAAAACGCAGTTCGGCAGGGATATCACTCATATTCTGTGTCCTCAAGAGAAGTGTCAGCGGCCAGGGGCCCGCCGCAAAAGGTTAGATCAGGGTTTTGCCATGGCGGACGAAGGTCGGCTTGACCACCCGTACCGGGTACCACTTGCCACGAATTTCCACCTCGGCACGGTCGGCGGTAGCCATCGGAACACGTGCCAGGGCAATCGACTTGCTAAGCGTAGGAGAAAAACTACCACTGGTGATCTCTCCTTCGCCAATATCGGCGATACGAACTACCTGATGGGCGCGTAGAACGCCGCGCTCCTCGAGCACCAATCCGACCAATTTGTCCTGCACGCCGGCAACGAGTTCGGCTTCGAGGGCACTGCGACCGATGAACTGGCGGCTTGCAGGCTCCCAGGCGATGCTCCAGGCCATGTTCGAGGCCAAGGGTGAAACATCCTGGTGAATGTCCTGGCCGTAGAGGTTCATGCCGGCTTCCAGGCGCAAGGTATCCCGGGCGCCGAGTCCGATGGGCGGAATGCCGGCGCCCACCAGGTCGTTGAAAAAACTCGGGGCTTCATGGGCCGGCAGGACGATTTCCAAACCGTCTTCACCGGTGTAGCCGGTACGGGCGATGAACCAGTCACCGTCGGCGCGGCCTTCGAAGGGCTTGAGCTGCTGGATCAACTGGCCGCGAGATTGCGTGACCAGTTCGGCAATCTTGAGGCGAGCTTGCGGCCCCTGGATGGCCAGCATCGCCAATTCGGGGCGCTCGTGCAGTTGCACGGCGTACTCGCCAAGTTGCGCCTGCATCCAGGCCAGGTCCTGGTCGCGGGTGGAAGCATTGAACACCAGCCGGTAACCGTCCTCGACCCGGTAGATGATCATGTCGTCGACGATGCCGCCACGCTCGTTGAGCATGGCGCTGTATAACGCACGGCCCGTGTCCTGCAAGCGATCGACATCATTGGCGAGCAAGCGCTGCAACCAGGCCTTGGCCTGGGGACCAGCCACGTCGATCACGGTCATGTGGGATACATCGAACACGCCGCAGTCACGACGCACCTGATGGTGCTCCTCTACCTGCGAGCCATAGTGCAAGGGCATATCCCAACCGCCAAAATCGACCATCTTCGCGCCAAGGGCGAGATGAAGGTCATACAGAGGCGTACGCTGTCCCATGGGTTTCTCCTTCCGGGCTTGGCGAAGGTGCGGACGGGTACAGCCACAGCCCGAACGCCTGAAAAACAGATTTTTCTGACGTCCTCAGCTACCCGATCCGACAGACGGACCGCACCGAATGCCGCGCATTGTATCCGCATGCTGTTGGACTGACACCTAGGCGTGCTCTCAATTAGTTGAGAACGCGTCGATGGGCCGAACGCCGTATCAATCCGATGACCGGCAATAGCCCCACCAGCACCAGGGTCAGCGCTGGCAATGCAGCCCGCGCCCATTCCCCTTCGCTGGTCATTTCAAAGATCCGTACCGCCAGCGTGTCCCAGCCGAACGGGCGCATCAGTAGCGTCGCCGGCATTTCCTTGAGTACATCGACGAACACCAGCAGTGCCGCGCTCAACGTGCCGGGCAGCAGCAACGGCAGATACACGTTGAAAAACAGTCGCGGCCCACTGACCCCGAGACTACGTGCTGCTTCGGGCAATGACGGGCGAATACGCGCCAAGCTGCTTTCTAAAGGACCGTAGGCCACGGCCAGGAAACGCACCAGATACGCCAACAACAGCGCTGACAGGCTGCCCAGCAGCAACGGCTTGCCTGCGCCGCCGAGCAGGACCGACAGGGGAATGACCAGCTCACGGTCCAGATAGCTGAACGCAAGCATGATCGACACCGCCAGCACCGATCCGGGCAAGGCATAGCCCAGGTTCGCCAGGCCGACACCCGCGCGGATGGGCCGGCTTGGCGCCAGACGTCGAGCGAAAGCCAGCAATAATGCGACACAAACGGTGACCAGGGCCGCGAGGGCGCCCAGGTAGAGGGTGTGAATGATCAAGCCGGCATAACGCTCGTCCAGGTCGAAACGACCGCGCTGCCAGAACCACACCACCAACTGCAGCACCGGAATGACAAACGCGCAGGCGAATACCAAAAGACACCAGCCGCTGGCCGCCACCGCCTTGAGCCCTCGCAAATGATACAGCGCCTTGGCCCGCGGTCGCTCGTTGCCGGCCCGTTGGGCGCCCCGGGCGCGACGTTCGCCGTAAAGCACCACCATGACCGCCAGCAGCAGGAGGCTGGCCAGTTGGGCAGCGCTGGAGAGGCTGAAAAAGCCGTACCAGGTTTTGTAGATGGCCGTGGTAAAGGTGTCGAAATTGAACACCGACACCGCCCCGAAATCTGCCAGGGTCTCCATCAAGGCCAGGGCCACGCCGGCACCGATTGCCGGCCTGGCCATCGGCAGCGCCACTCGCCAGAACGCCTGCCATGGCGATTGGCCGAGCACCCGGGCGGCTTCCATCAAGCCCTTGCCCTGGGCCAGGAAAGCACTGCGCGCAAGCAAGTAGACGTACGGGTAGAAAACCAGCACCAACACCAGGATCACACCGCCGGTCGAACGTACCCGGGGCAGGCGCAAGCCGCTGCCGAACCACTCACGCATCAGCGTTTGTACCGGGCCGGCAAAATCCAACAGGCCAACGAAGACAAACGCCAGCACATAGGCGGGAATCGCGAACGGCAGCATCAGCGCCCAGTCCAGCCAACGGCGGCCGGGGAATTCGCACAGGCTGGTGAGCCAGGCGAGGCTGACACCCAACATTGTCACGCCGATGCCGACGCCTACGATCAGCGTCAACGTGTTGCCCAACAGACGCGGCATTTGCGTATCCCACAGGTGGGACCATATCTGCTGGTCGACGCTCTGCCAGGAAAGCAGCAAGACACTCAGGGGCAACAGGACCAGCCCGGCAACGGCGAAGACCAGGGGATACCAACGGCGTTGGGCGGGGTGGGTCAAGGAGAGTTCTCGGTTGAAGGTCGTCGCTGACAAATGGCTTATGTGGCGAGGGAGCAGGCCCCCTCGCCACATATCATCAACGAACTGAAGCGGACTTGTATCAGTTCCAGCCAGCGCGATCCATCAGGCGAATGGCTTCGGCCTGGCGTTTGCCCGCCACTTCCACCGGCAGGGAATCGGCCTTGAACTTGCCCCACGCCGCGACTTCCTTCGACGGCTCCACTTTCGGGTTAGCCGGGAATTCCTGGTTCACGTCGGCGAAGATATTCTGCGCTTCTGGGGTGGTCATCCATTCCACCAGTTTCTTCGCGGCTTCCGGATGCGGGGCATGCTTGGTCAGGCCGATGCCCGAGAGGTTGATGTGCACGCCTCGGTCGGCCTGGTTAGGCCAGAACAGCTTCACTTTCAAGTCTGGCTTCTGCTGGTGCAGGCGACCGTAGTAATAGGTATTGATGATGCCAACGTCGCATTGGCCGGCGTTGATCGCTTCAAGCAATGCGGTGTCGTCGGAAAACACATCGGTGGACAGGTTCTTGACCCAGCCCTTGATGATTTCCTCGGTTTTTTCCGCGCCGTGGGTTTCGATCAGGGTGGCGGTCAGCGACTGGTTGTAGACCTTTTTCGAGGTGCGCAGGCACAAGCGGCCTTCCCACTCTTTACCGGCAAGCGCCTCGTAGGTGGTCAATTCGCCCGGCTTGACCCGGTCGGTCGAGTAGGCAATGGTCCGCGCCCGCAGGCTCAGGCCGGTCCAGGCGTGGGAAGACGCGCGGTACTGAGGCGGGATGTTGGCATCGATCACCGGGGAGGTGAACGGCTGGAGAATGCCCATCTGCTCAGCCTGCCAGAGGTTGCCGGCATCGACGGTCAGCAGCAGGTCGGCAGTGGCGTTGGCGCCTTCAGCCTTGATCCGCTGCATCAATGGCGCTTCCTTGTCGGTGATGAACTTCACCGATACGCCGGTCTTCTTGGTGTAGGCGTCAAAAACCGGTTTGATCAGTTCATCGATGCGCGAGGAATAGACCACTACCTCATCGGCGGCCTGAGCGACAGAAGTGCCAATCAGGGTCAGTGCGAGGGCGGACAGCAGGCGTCTGGTTGCCAACATGGTAGCGGTCTCTCGATGGTGAACGAGCGCAAATGATAAGGACTCACATTTAGCACCACAATCGAACAGTGGTCAGACACATTTCCAAATGTTGCAAGAGTGGATATCCGGACTTAAACCTTGGCCAGATCCGGCAAGTCTCCAGTCAACCCCAGCGCCTCGCGCACGAACAAGGCCTTGGCCTCGGGCATGCGGTTTACCAGCTTCAGACCAGTATTACGCAGCCAGCGCACCGGCAATGGGTCGGCCTGGAACAATCGCTCGAAGCCTTCCATTGCCGCCATCAATGCGAGGTTATGCGGCATGCGCCGCCGCTCGTAGCGACTCAGTACCTTGGCGTCCGCCAGGCGCTCGCCGCGCCCGGATGCTTGCAACAGCACCTCGGCCAGCACCGCGGCATCGAGAAACCCCAGGTTCACGCCCTGCCCGGCCAGCGGATGGATGGTGTGGGCCGCATCGCCGATCAGCGCCAGCCCTTCGGCCACGTAACGCTTGGCATGACGTTGCCGCAGCGGTACGCACAGACGCGGGTCGGCATTCAAGACAGTGCCTAGCTGGCCCTCGAAAGCCCGCTCCAGTTCGGCACAGAAACTGCCGTCATCAAGCGCCATCAAGCGCTGCGCTTGACCCGGTGTCGTCGACCAGACGATCGAGCACCAGTCGTGTTGACCGTCGCGTTCCAGCGGCAGGAATGCCAGCGGACCGTCGTCGGTAAAGCGTTGCCACGCGGTGTGACGATGAGGCCGGGCGCTGCGTACGCTGGTGACGATAGCGTGGTGCAAGTAATCCCACTCACGCGTGGCGATCCCCGTCAGTCGACGCACGGCGGAATTCGCCCCGTCGGCGGCAATCACCAGGGGCGCGCGCAAGGTGCGGCCATCGGCCAGGGTCAGCAGCCAATCATCGCCGGAGCGACGCATCTGCTCCAGCCGCGCATTGGCCAGCAGGCCCAGGTCGCAATCGTGCAATCGGTCCAGCAAGGCGTCCTGCACGACACGGTTTTCAACGATATGCCCCAGGACTTCGGCATGCAGGCTGGCGGCTGAAAAGTGAATCTGCCCAGTGCCGCTGCCGTCCCACACATGCATGTCGGAGTAAGGGCTCGCACGTCGGGCGGTGATGCCGTCCCAGACGCCCAGACGCTCGAGGATGCGCTGGCTGGCGGCCGACAAGGCACTTACCCGGGGCTCGAACGCCGCATGGGGATCAAAGGGCTTGACGCTCATCGGACTGCCGTCGAGCAACAGCACTTGCAAGCCACTGCCCTGCAACGCCAGCGCCAGGGCGCTGCCGACCATACCGGCACCGACAATCAGCAGATCTGCACGCAATTCCATGCTTTAAGCCTGTGTTGCTGGCGACATCGGTCGCCCGTGAAAAGAATGAGCCGGATCACGCATCGGGACGCGTCCCCAATCCCATGGCCTGGCGGGCGAACCAGCGCTTGGCCGGTGGCAGCAGGTCAAGCCCCAGCAGACCGAGGTTGCGCCCGAGGGAGACCAGGGGCAGGTCGCTGCTGAACAGGCGCGTCACTTGGTCGGAGAAGCCCACGGTGAGGGCCTGGTCCAGCCGCTGACGCTCGCGGTAGGCTTGCAATACAGCAAAATCGCCTGGCGCGCTGTCACTCTCGAGCAATGCATCGGCCAAGGCCTGGGCATCGCGCAGGGACAGGTTGAACCCCTGTCCGGCAATCGGATGCAGGCTGTGGGCAGCATTGCCGAGGATCGCCAGGTGCGATCGGACTTGCTCCTCGGCCTCCACCAGCGCCAGCGGATACAGATGCCGCGCGCCCACTTGTTTCAACGTGCCCAGCCGGTAGCCGAACACATGCTGCAATTCAGCGAGGAAGCTGCGCTCGTCGAGGGCCGCCAGCCGTTGCGCGTCCATGCCCTGGCGCGTCCAGACCAATGCACAACGATTTTCCGGCAACGGCAACAAGGCCATCGGGCCGTCATCGGTGAAGCGCTCGAACGCCACGCCGTTGTGAGCCTCACCAGGCGTGACGTTGGCAATCAAGGCGCTCTGGTCGTAGGGTCGATTTCGCACACCGACGCCCAACTGCTCTCGCAATCCGGAGCGACCGCCATCGGCCAATACCGCAAGTTCGCATTCCACGGTGGTTTCGTCGTCGAGGGTCAGTCGATACCCAGCGACTTGCGGCTCCATTCGGGTGACTTGCGCCGGACACCGCCAACTGACAACGTCTTTATCCAGGCCTTGCCACAGGCACTGGCCGAGCCAAGCGTTTTCCACCACGTAGCCCAGGGCCGGCACGCCCTCCTCCATGGCGGACAACCGCGCCGTGGAAAACCGCCCACGGTCGGAAACGTGAATCTGCTTGATCGGCTCGGCGCGGCGGGAAATTTCCTGCCACAGGCCCAAGCGTTGATAAATTTGCCGCGCGCCGAATGAGAGCGCCGATGAACGCGCATCGTAGCTTGGCTGCCAGGCATCACCAGGCGCAAAGGGCTCGATCAGCATGATCGTCCAGCCCCGGGCCTTGGCCCCGGCCTGCAAGGCCAGCGCCAGGCTTGCGCCAACCAGGCCGCCCCCGATGATTGCCACATTGACCCGGCTCATGCCGCCTGGGTCCGCGCATCGGCCATCAGGGCCTCGATTTCGGCGACCGTTTTCGGCACGCCACGGGTCAGGATTTCACAACCGGTCTTGGTTACCACCACGTCATCCTCGATGCGCACGCCAATGCCGCGCCATTTTTTCGCGACGCGGCGGTCGTTCGGGCCGATGTAGATGCCCGGTTCCACCGTCAGGGTCATTCCGACCTCCAGCACTCGCCACTCGCCGCCGACCCGGTATTCGCCCACGTCGTGCACGTCCATGCCCAGCCAATGACCGGCGCGGTGCATGTAGAACGCCCGGTACGCTTCACTGGCGATCAATTCATCCACCTCGCCCTCCAACAGCCCGAGCTGCACCAGACCTTCGGTAATGACCCTGACTGTTGCTTCGTGGGCCTGGTTCCAGTGTTTCTCCGGCGCGATTTCGGCGAATGCGGCTTCCTGGGCGGCCAGCACTATTTCGTAGATCGCCTTCTGCTCGGGCGAGAACTTGCCGCTGACCGGCCAGGTCCGGGTGATGTCGCTGGCGTAGCAGTCAATTTCACAACCGGCATCGATCAGCACCAGGTCACCGTCCTTGAGCAGCGCATCGTTCTGCTGGTAATGCAGCACGCAGCTGTTGCGCCCGGCCGCGACGATGGAACCGTAGGCCGGCATTTTTGCGCCGCCCTTGCGAAACTCATAGTCTAGCTCCGCTTCCAGGCTGTATTCGTAAAGACCCGGACGCGCCGCTTGCATAGCGCGGATGTGCGCCTGGGCGGAAATCCGCGCCGCTTCGCGCATGACTTTTATTTCCGCAGCCGTTTTATACAGGCGCATGTCGTGCAGCAAATGATCCAGGGCAACGAATTCGTTCGGCGGCTGGGCGCCAAGGTGGGCCTTGGACCGGATCACGTTGATCCATTCCATCAGGTGCCGGTCGAACTCCGGGTTACTGCCCATGGCCGAGTACACCCGGTCGCGGCCTTCGATCAGGCCCGGCAGAATGTCGTCGATGTCGGTGATGGGGAATGCGTCGTCGGCGCCGTAGTCACGGATCGCGCCTTCCTGGCCGGCGCGCAGGCCATCCCATAATTCACGTTCGGCGTTACGCTCACGACAGAAGAGCACGTACTCGCCATGGGCCCGACCCGGCATGAGCACGATGACCGCTTGCGGCTCGGGGAAGCCGCTGAGGTATTGAAAATCGCTGTCCTGGCGGTAGACGTGCTCGACGTCGCGGTTGCGGATCGCAACGGCGGCGGCGGGCAGGATTGCGATGCTGTTGGGTTCCATCTGCGCCATCAAGGCCTTGCGGCGACGGCTGTATTCCGATTTCGGGATATGAATCATGGGCAGGCGGAGTTTCCTTTCAAGCAATCAGTGCAAGGACGGCTTGGCGGCCGCTGCATCGGTTTTCTTGGTCTCGGTGAACAGCAGCAACGGTGCCACCCGCAGGTATTCCATCACTTCCATGTAGTCGCTTTCGCCGTCGTCGGATTCTTCGAGGGCATCCTGCACCTGAGAGATCGCCGCCAGGTCCTGCAACACTTCTTTTGCCTCCTCGCTCAACGCGTATTCGCGACGGGTCAGGCCGAAGCCCGCAAGGAAACCCTGGCACCACTGGCCCAGCGCAGCGGCGCGTTCGGCCAATGGCGCATCGTCGGTCGGCAGCAGCAGGACGACGGTCATGTCGTCGCTGGTCAACTCACCCTTGACCATCTCTTGCAGGCCGATAAGCGCGTTGCGCACGTTGTCCGTCGGCTCGCCTTCGAGCAGCTCGGCGGCATCGGCCAACCAACCTTCGGCTTCGAAACCGGCGCCGGCGCAACTGCGACCGAGCAACAAGCCATGCAGCTCTGCAGGCGAGACAGGATGACCGCTGGTGCTCAGCAGTGTGGCGAACGCTTGGTACGGGGAATTCTGAATGGGCATGGGCAGCTAGGCGCCAGACGGCGCTATGTCTAGAATGGAGGCCTTGTATCCTACATCGACAGACTCGCCAAGACCATTAAAGGCTGTGCGACCCTTATCCCCCATCAGACACAATCTTCAGTGGACACAATGGAAGACACCGACCTGCAAGCGCTGATGGCCAGACTCGAGTTGCTAATTGACCGGGTCGAGCAACTTAAGAGCCAAAACGGACTCCTATTAGCTCAGGAAAAAACCTGGCGCGAGGAACGCGCGCACCTCATTGAAAAAAACGAAATCGCCCGGCGTAAGGTCGAATCGATGATTTCGCGCCTCAAGGCCCTGGAGCAAGACTCATGAGTTCAAGCAATAGCGTTACCGTGCAGATCCTCGATAAAGAGTATTCGATCATCTGTCCCCAGGAAGAGCGCAGCAATCTGGTGAGCGCCGCCCGTTACCTGGATGGCAAGATGCGCGAGATCCGCAGCAGCGGCAAAGTCATCGGCGCTGATCGCATCGCCGTGATGGCCGCCTTGAACATCACCCACGACCTGCTGCATCGCCAGGATACGCCGGACGTACAGGTCAGTGGCTCGACCCGTGAACAGGTTCGCGACCTGCTCGATCGGGTGGATCTGGTACTCGCCACCGATCCGGACGTCAGCAAGGGCTGATTCGCGCGACTGCCTGGGGTATACTGACGTCACTCCCTGGGGTGCTTGCCAGTTGGTGATGTCCCTGAGCCGATACGCACAACCACGGGGGTTGCACGTTGGGGCCGGTGTGCATGTCCGCTTGACGGAAAGCCTTAACGCCTCCTGCAACTTCCACCTTGAACTTTCGGGTTCAAGGGCTAAGCCGACAGCGGTTCATCCGGGGAGCCTGATTCTCGAAACAATGCCAGTCATTCATGACTGGCATTGTCGTTTCTGGCGTTTGGCATTTCTGGTCGCATCGTTTGCGGTTACGCTGTCCGATGTCGCCGACTCGTGAAGCATCGATATGACTGAACCTGCGCTGCTGTCTCGCCCGCAACTTCGACGCCTGCTGCGCCAGGCCCGTCGCGCCCTGACACCTGCCCAACAGCGGCAAGCCGCTCACGGGCTTTATCGGCAACTGGCCCAGCATCCGCTGTTTCGCCGCGCCAGACACATCGCCCTGTACCTGCCCAACGACGGCGAGATCGATCCGCGCCTGCTACTGCGCGCTGCCCAACGCCGGGGCAAGGCCGTCTACCTGCCGGTACTCAGCCCATGGCCGCAAACCAAGATGGTCTTCCAGCGAATCCATCCCGGCGAGAAAATGCAGCCCAATCGCTTTCGTATCCCTGAACCGCGCAAGAAGATCGCCCGGCAACGCAAGGTCTGGACACTGGACTTGGTATTGTTGCCGCTGGTCGGATTTGACGACGCGGGAGGTCGGCTAGGCATGGGTGGCGGCTTTTATGACCGCAGCCTGGCGTACCTGTCGCGACGCAGACAATGGCGTAAGCCGACGTTACTGGGCTTGGCCCACGAGTGTCAGAAAGTCGAACGATTGGCACAGGCAAGTTGGGATGTACCGCTACAGGGAACGGTCAGCGACAGGCGTTGGTACTTTGCACGAGAGACGCCGCGAGAATAGCGGCGTCCTGGAAAAGAAGCTCAGCGCTTGAGCGAAGGCGCTGGTTGGGTGATTTCTACCGGAGCATCGGTCTTGTTGCTCCATAAACTCTGGGCGTAACCCGTGGTTACGACCCCGAGGCCGAACAGGATGACCAGTATCCACAACAAATCCGGTTTGCGTTTCATCGATTGCCCCCCTCAAGGCACATCACACACGATGACAGCAGCGGTTTTCTTATTGGCCGTGCAGCAGCGTCAAGCTTGGAAGGCCGGCATTTTGCGGCAACCTGAACCCACACGCAAACTCTGGCGTCAACCGACTGTCGGTTTGTCATAAAATCGCTGAACTTTTTTAACTCAACACCCCCCAGGAGTAGAAATCATGGCCTATTGGCTGATGAAATCCGAGCCCGACGAATTGTCCATCCAGGGCCTGGAAAAGCTCGGCCAAGCGCGCTGGGACGGGGTTCGCAACTATCAGGCGCGCAACTTTCTGCGAACCATGACAGTCGGCGACTCATTTTTTTTCTACCACTCCAGCTGCCCCGAGCCCGGCATCGCCGGGATCGGCAAAATCATCAAGGCCGCCTATCCCGACCCAACGGCCCTGGAACCTGACGGCCATTACTTCGACGCCAAGGCCAGCCTGGAGAAAAATCCCTGGACCGCGATCGACGTGGCCCATGTCGAGACGTTCTCACGCGTCCTGAAGCTCGACTATCTAAAACAGCAGGCCGCCCTGGCCGAGATGCCGCTGGTGCAAAAAGGCTCACGGTTGTCGGTGATGCCGGTGACGGCCGAACAGTGGGCGGCGGTCATTGCATTGAAATCTTGAACGATAGGCGGCTGACCCGCTTGATCGGGCTTACTGGATGATCAGGTTGTTGAACAACAGATCTTCAACCATCGGCTTGCCGGTCTCGTCGTTCATGACCTGCTGGGTCTGCTTCAACGCTTCCTGACGGAGCTTTTCCTTGGCTTCGAGGTTATTCATGGTCTCGCTGGTCTGCTGGGCAAACAGCGCCACCAATTGATTGCGAATCAACGGCTCGTTTGCCTTCACCGCTGCAGCGGCGGCATCGCCGGTCACGCGCAAGGCAACGTCGGCCTTGTAGACCTTCAGCTTCGTCGTACCGTCCAGCCCATAATTGCCCACGAACGGTGGGCTCAGGGTGATGTAGCTGACCTTCGGCGGCGCCTCGCCCTCTTTGGCTTCTTCGGCCATCGCAGCCACAGGCAACGACAGGGCCAGCAACAACATGATCCACGCTTTCACATTCCACTCCTCATCCGATTTGCGGCCCAGCATACCGACCCGCCGTCCAAGCACAAGCTTATGAACAGCTATCAGGGCGGGGCATGCTCGTTGACCCCTTGACTCTCACACCTACACTTATCGGCCATCACTCCCAAAGGAATAGCCCTGATGAAAGCCGTGCTGTGCAAAGAGTTCGGTCCCGCCGAATCGCTGGTGCTGGAAGACGTCGCCAGTCCAGTCATAAAGAAGAATGAAGTGCTGCTGGACGTGCACGCCGCCGGGGTGAATTTTCCTGACACCTTGATCATCGAGGGCAAATACCAGTTCAAGCCACCCTTCCCGTTTTCCCCGGGCGGCGAAGCGGCGGGCGTCGTCCGTGAAGTGGGAGAAAAGGTCAGCCACCTGAAAGTCGGCGACCGGGTCATGGCGCTCACCGGTTGGGGCAGCTTCGCCGAGCAGGTGGCGGTACCGGGCTACAACGTATTGTCGATTCCTTCGACCATGGACTTCAACACCGCTGCCGCCTTCAGCATGACCTACGGCACCTCGATGCACGCCCTCAAGCAGCGAGCCAACTTGCAGCCCGGTGAAACCCTGCTGGTGCTCGGCGCCTCCGGCGGAGTCGGCCTGGCGGCGGTGGAAATCGGCAAGGCCATGGGCGCCAGGGTCATTGCCGCCGCCAGCAGCGCGGAGAAACTCGCCGTGGCCAAGGCCGCCGGTGCCGACGAATTGATCAACTACAGCGAAAACAGCCTCAAGGATGAAATCAAGCGCCTGACCGACGGCCAGGGCGCCGATGTGATCTACGATCCGGTGGGCGGAGACCTGTTCGACCAGGCCATCCGCGCCATCGCCTGGAACGGCCGGTTGCTGGTCGTCGGCTTCGCCAGCGGACGCATCCCCGAACTGCCGGTGAACCTGGCCCTGCTCAAGGGCGCCGCCGTAGTCGGCGTGTTCTGGGGCTCATTTGCCCAGCGCCAGCCCCAAGACAACGCTGCCAACTTCCAGCAATTGTTCGGCTGGTTCGCCGAAGGAAAGCTGAAGCCGCTGGTATCGCAAGTGTACCCACTGAGCAACGCCGCCCAGGCGATCAATGACCTTGGGCAGCGCAAGGCTGTGGGGAAGGTGGTTGTGCAGGTGCGTTGAAACCAGACGGACAAAAAAGGCCAGAACCGCTGATAAGGCGGTTCTGGCCTTTTTTTCTGCGTACGACGATTCCCACAGCGCCGTCAGTTTATACGCACGCGACATGTTCGCTTAAGAACATGATCAATCGAATTTTCCACTATTTATGCGACAACGAGCGGTGCTATTTTCGGTAACGAAACTGTAACATTCGCATCCGCCGTTATAACAAGAACTGGAGCACTTGAATGTTTGCCTTCTTCCGACCAGCCGTACACCAGGCAGTCCTGCCTGAAGAAAAAATAGACAGCACCTACCGACGCCTTCGCTGGCAGATTTTCGCCGGGATTTTCATTGGCTATGCGGGTTACTACCTGCTGCGCAAAAACTTCTCCCTGGCCATGCCATACCTCATCGACGAGGGTTACACCCGCGGCCAATTGGGCTTGGCCATGTCGGCCATTGCCATTGCCTACGGATTGTCGAAATTCTTGATGGGCCTGGTGTCCGATCGCTCCAATCCACGCTACTTCCTGCCATTTGGCTTGTTGGTGTCAGCCGGTGTGATGTTCGTTTTCGGTTTTGCGCCGTGGGCAACGTCCAGCGTAACCATCATGTTCATCCTCCTGTTCATCAACGGCTGGGCCCAAGGCATGGGCTGGCCGCCGAGCGGACGGACCATGGTGCACTGGTGGTCGCAGAAGGAACGTGGCGGCGTGGTGTCGGTGTGGAACGTGGCGCACAACGTCGGCGGCGGCCTGATCGGCCCGCTGTTCCTGCTGGGCATGGCCTGGTTCAATGATTGGCACGCGGCATTCTATGTGCCGGCCACGGTGGCGCTGTTCGTCGCGGTATTTGCCTTCGCGACCATGCGCGACACCCCGCAATCGGTGGGCCTGCCGCCAATCGAGAAATACAAGAACGACTACCCTGAAGGCTACGACGCCAGCCACGAGAACGAATTCAGCGCCAAGGAAATTTTCGTCAAGTACGTGCTGCGCAACAAGATGCTGTGGTACATCGCCATGGCCAACGTCTTCGTCTACTTGTTGCGCTACGGCGTGCTGGACTGGGCGCCGACCTACCTCAAGGAAGCCAAGGGCTTCACGGTGGACAAGAGCTCCTGGGCTTACTTCTTCTACGAATGGGCAGGTATTCCGGGCACGCTGTTGTGTGGCTGGATGTCCGACAAGATCTTCCGTGGCAATCGTGGCCTGACCGGCATGGTATTCATGGCGTTGGTAACCGTGGCGACCCTGGTGTACTGGCTGAACCCGGCCGGCAACCCGACCGTCGACATGATCGCCCTGGTTTCCATCGGCTTCCTGATCTACGGCCCGGTCATGCTGATCGGCTTGCAAGCGCTTGAGCTGGCGCCGAAGAAAGCCGCCGGTACCGCCGCGGGCTTCACTGGGTTATTCGGTTACCTGGGCGGCTCGGTCGCGGCCAGCGCCGCCATGGGCTACACCGTGGACCACTTCGGCTGGGACGGCGGCTTCGTACTGTTGATCGGTGCCTGCCTATTGGCAATGGCATTCCTCGCGCCCACCCTGTGGCACAAGCAAATCGCCAGTCAGAGCCGCGAAGCGGTCGTCTGATCCAGCGTTGATTTGCAGCGCCTGAGCCGCGCCTCCAGATTCCGGTCTGGCATGGCGTGGCTGCGCAGGGCGTGGATGGTCTGCTCGACATAATCGCGAGTCGTGCCATAACGCCCGCAGGCACTTTCGAACACTTGGCTCAGCACATGATCCGGCAGGTTGCCGGCATAGCTGGGCAAGTGTCGCTCCAACACGAAACCCAAGGCTTGAACCCGGTTGCCATCCTCAAGACGGCACGTGAGCCAGTGCGGGCGGTAGGACGGGACCGGCATTTCGCGCTGCCACAGGGCAAACAACGAATCCTCAAGGTTCTCTTGTGGCAATCGGTAAGCGAAACCGCTGCAAGAGCCGCCGCGATCCAGCCCGAACACCAAGCCCGGCAGTTCCGGCGTACCGCGATGCTCATGGGACCATAGATACAATCCACGATGATAACCGTGGACCCGACCGCGCAATCGCTCCGCTGCCGTGCACTCCGGCCGCCAGATCA
Organism: Pseudomonas marvdashtae; assembly: GCF_014268655.2. Classification (NCBI taxonomy): domain Bacteria; kingdom Pseudomonadati; phylum Pseudomonadota; class Gammaproteobacteria; order Pseudomonadales; family Pseudomonadaceae; genus Pseudomonas; species Pseudomonas marvdashtae. The sequence continues at coordinate 111,881 of NZ_JABWQX020000001.1, read as the reverse complement.
ACGAGCCGTAGGCGAACAACCAGACCGGGCCGCCTTGATGAAGACTCATGGTCGACTGCATGGAGGCGAGCAATTGTTCGCGGGTCAGCTGTGGACCCAACTCGAGTCGTGGCGGGTACAGGGCGCAGGTTATGGCGGATTCGATAGCGGTCATGGCCGGTAGCGGTTGGCTCCTCGCGGGGCGAAAAGTGGTCGGTGTGCCGTCATGGCATTGACGGTGAGGGGAATTCAGGCAAGTTAAATGCCATTGCGTACCCTATATACGTTATCGGTATCTAGCCCCGAGACTAAATATCGAAACGAAATATATAAAGTTATATCGACGGGAAGGTAGTACCCATTCCTGTGGCGAGGGGATTTATCCCCGCTGGGCTGCGCAGCAACCCTAATACAGTGAACTCAATCTTCCTGGCAGACTGAGGTGCCTGGTTTGGGGCTGCTTCACAGCCCAGCGGGGATAAATCCCCTCGCCACAAAAAGCTCATTGAACCCAGGTTGATGAACGCGGTTCAAGCCCGCGGCGCATACGCAAACACATCGGCACGCATCTGATGAGCGTCCATTCCAGCGCCCACGAGCGCATCGAGCGTGGCGTAGATCATCGCCGGCGAACCGCTGGCGTAGACATAGACCCCCGAAAGATCAGCGATATCCTCGCAGACGGCTTCGTGGAGCATGCCGCAGCGCCCTTCCCAGCCGCACAAATCGCTGACGACTTTGTGCAGGTACAGATTGGGCAGCGACTTCCATTCGTCCCAATGCTCGATCTCATAGAAATCTTCCGGACGCCGCACACCCCAATACAGATGCACCGGGTGCTTGAACCCCTGCGCGCGGCAGTGCTCGATCAGGCTGTGCATCTGCGCCATGCCGGTCCCGGCAGCGATCAAGACCAGCGGGCCATCCGGCAGCTCGGACAGATGCGTGTCACCAAAAGGCATCTCGATGCGCACGTTGGGGTTGCGCTGCAGCTGGTCCAAAAGGCTCTGCGCACTGCTTTCGCGCACCAATACATGCAATTGCAGGTCGCGCCCCGAATGCGGTGCAGAAGCCAGGGAGAACGCTGACTTCTCACCGTTCTCCCGCTCAATCATCAAATACTGCCCCGCGTGGTAGCGCGGCGGCTTGCCCGCTGGCGCACGCAGGCGTACCCGCCAGACATCGCCGCCCACTTCGGCGCACTCGGTAACCTGGCATGCCAGGCTGCGTACCGGCAACTCACCCGGCGCCAGCACGCCATCCCATAGCAGCACGCAATCCTCCAGGGGCTCGGCGATGCACGTAAAGATCTCACCGTGATCACGCACCTCTCCGGCCTGCTCCACGCGGCCCTCCACCAGCAACGCGCCACACACGTGACAGTTGCCATTGCGGCAGCTTTGCGGGCATTCGTAGCCCAGGCGCCGGGCGCCATCGAGAATCCGCTCGGCCGGCTGTATCTCCAGCACCGCGCCGGAAGGCTGCAACGTTACACGCATCAATCTATTCCTAACTGATTCCAGATGGCATCGATCCGTTGGGTAACGGCTTCATCCTTGACGATAACCCGGCCCCATTCACGCGTGGTCTCACCGGGCCATTTATGCGTGGCATCGAGCCCCATCTTCGACCCCAGGCCGGACACCGGCGAGGCGAAGTCGAGATAATCGATCGGTGTGTTCTCGATCATTACCGTGTCGCGCTTGGGGTCCATGCGCGTGGTGATGGCCCAGATCACATCGTTCCAGTCTCGTGCGTTGATATCGTCGTCAGTGACAATAACGAACTTGGTATACATGAATTGTCGTAAAAACGACCAAACGCCCAACATGACTCGCTTGGCATGCCCTGGATACGACTTCTTCATGGTCACCACGGCCATGCGATACGAGCAGCCTTCCGGTGGCAGGTAGAAATCGGTGATCTCCGGGAATTGCTTCTGCAGGATCGGCACGAACACTTCGTTCAGCGCCAGGCCGAGGATCGCCGGCTCATCGGGTGGACGACCCGTGTAGGTGCTGTGATAAATCGGCTTGATCCGGTGGGTGATGCGCTCGACGGTGAACACCGGGAAGCTGTCGACTTCGTTGTAATAGCCGGTGTGATCGCCGTAAGGACCTTCGTCAGCCATTTCGCCCGGGTGGATCACGCCCTCGAGAATGATCTCGGCCGTGGCCGGTACTTGCAGATCGTTGCCACGGCATTTCACCAGTTCGGTGCGATTGCCCCGCAGCAGGCCGGCGAATGCATATTCGGAGAGGCTGTCGGGCACGGGCGTGACGGCGCCAAGAATGGTCGCCGGGTCTGCACCCAGGGCCACCGATACCGGGAAGGGCTGGCCGGGGTGCTTTTCGCACCATTCGCGGTAATCCAGCGCACCACCGCGGTGACTCAGCCAACGCATGATGACCTTGTTGCGGCCAATCACTTGCTGACGGTAGATACCGAGATTCTGGCGGTCCTTGTTTGGCCCCTTGGTGACGGTCAGGCCCCAGGTGATCAGCGGCCCGACGTCGCCCGGCCAGCAGGTCTGCACCGGAAGCATGGCCAGGTCGACATCGTCGCCTTCGATTACCACTTCCTGGCAGATTGCGTCCTTGACGACTTTCGGCGCCATGGAAATGATCTTGCGGAAAATCGGCAGCTTCGACCAGGCGTCCTTCAGCCCCTTCGGCGGCTCGGGTTCCTTGAGGAATGCCAACAGCTTGCCGATTTCGCGCAATTCGCTGACCGCCTCGGCGCCCATGCCCAGGGCCACGCGCTCCGGCGTGCCAAACAGGTTGCCCAATACTGGAATGTCGTAGCCGGTCGGGTTCTCGAACAGCAGCGCCGGGCCTTTTGCGCGCAAGGTGCGGTCGCAGACCTCGGTCATTTCCAGCACAGGGGACACGGGCACCTGGATGCGCTTGAGCTCGCCGCGCTGTTCCAGACCGCTGATAAAGTCGCGCAAGTCGCGATACTGCATGCAAAGCCTCATGGTGACCGTGACGTTCGGGGGCCCCGAGTTTAACGCCGCCCGTTCAGAATAGTGAATGCACAGATAGCAAAAAGCCGGGTTTCCCCGGCTCTTGCTGGCCTGTTCGACTTACTTGCGTTTCATCGACAGGAAGAACTCATCGTTGGTCTTGGTCGTCTTCAGCTTGTCGATCAAGAACTCGATGGCTGCCACCTCATCCATTGGATGCAGCAGCTTGCGCAAGATCCACATGCGCTGCAACTCGTCATCGGCGGTCAGCAATTCTTCGCGACGGGTGCCGGAACGGTTGATGTTGATGGCCGGGAACACACGTTTCTCGGCGATGCGACGGTCCAGGGGCAGTTCCATGTTGCCGGTACCCTTGAACTCCTCGTAGATCACTTCGTCCATCTTCGAGCCGGTTTCAACCAGCGCGGTGGCGATGATGGTCAACGAGCCGCCTTCTTCGATGTTCCGCGCGGCACCGAAGAAACGCTTCGGTTTCTCCAGGGCATGGGCATCGACACCACCGGTCAGCACTTTGCCGGAGCTCGGGATCACAGTGTTGTAGGCACGGGCCAGACGAGTGATGGAGTCGAGCAGGATCACCACGTCCTTCTTGTGCTCGACCAGGCGCTTGGCCTTCTCGATCACCATCTCAGCTACCTGCACGTGGCGGGTCGGCGGCTCGTCGAAGGTCGAGGCAACCACTTCGCCGCGCACGGTGCGCTGCATCTCGGTCACTTCTTCCGGACGTTCGTCGATCAGCAGCACGATCAGGTGAACTTCAGGGTTGTTACGGGCAATGTTGGCTGCGATGTTCTGCAGCATGATCGTCTTGCCCGCTTTCGGCGGTGCCACGATCAGGCCGCGCTGGCCTTTGCCGATGGGTGCGCACAGGTCGATGACACGACCGGTGAGGTCTTCAGTGGAACCGTTGCCGGCTTCCATCTTCATGCGCACGGTCGGGAACAGCGGCGTCAGGTTCTCGAAGAGAATCTTGTTCTTTGCGTTTTCCGGACGGTCGAAGTTGATCGTGTCGACCTTGAGCAGGGCGAAATAACGCTCGCCTTCCTTCGGAGGTCGGATCTTGCCAACGATGGTGTCACCGGTGCGCAAGTTGAAGCGACGGATCTGGCTCGGCGAGACGTAGATATCGTCTGGGCCGGCAAGGTAGGAAGCGTCTGCGGAGCGGAGAAAGCCGAAGCCGTCCTGGAGAATCTCCAGCACGCCATCACCGGAGATTTCCTCGCCGCTTTTCGCGTGCTTCTTGAGCAGGGAGAAAATCACGTCCTGCTTGCGCGAACGGGCCATATTTTCTATGCCCATCTGTTCGGCCAATTCGAGCAGTTCGGTAATCGGCTTTTGCTTGAGTTCAGTCAGATTCATATAGGAATGACGTAATCATTTATGGAGGGGGGAAATTAAGCTTTTGGCTTAATGAGGCCGCGCCGCGGAGAAGGCGACAGGATCGCGTACTTATTCGAAAGGAGAGCGTCGGCGACGGCTTGCAGGGGGCACTGGAGAAACCAGTGCGGGGCCGAATGTACCACCTGGGTTTGCCAGCGTCTAGCCCCGGATAACGAAAAAGCCCCGCGATTTGCGGGGCTTTTCCAGTGGCATTCGGCGCTTAGATGTTGGCGTCGAGGAAAGCAGCCAGTTGTGACTTCGACAGCGCGCCGACCTTGGTGGCCTCGACGTTGCCGTTCTTGAACAGCATCAGCGTCGGGATACCGCGCACGCCGTGCTTGGCCGGGGTTTCCTGGTTCTCGTCGATGTTCAGCTTGGCAACGGTCAGCTTGCCTTTGTAGGTCTCGGCAATCTCGTCCAGGACCGGAGCGATCATTTTGCAAGGACCGCACCACTCAGCCCAATAGTCGACCAGTACCGCGCCTTCGGCCTTGAGTACGTCAGCTTCGAAGCTAGCGTCGCTAACGTGTTTGATCAGATCGCTGCTCATGGAAATCTCCGGGGTCATCAGCAAAAAAACGTGGCCCATCATAGCTGCCCTTCCCGGGTTCAGGAAGCCGCAGTTGATTGAGTCTCGCTATGACGCTTGATGGCTTTAGGTATGGCTCGCCTCACGAAGCGGCAGGCGCAACGAAAGAAATACCGGTACGCAGGGCAGCGTTACGTACATGTTCCTGCATGGCTTTTTGCGCGGCGCCCGAAGCGCGACGAGCCAGGGCGCGAAGGATCTTGCGATGCTCCTGCCAGGTCTCCATCGCCCGCTCCGCCCTGATGAACGGTAGCTTCTGACTTTCCAGGAAGATCTCGGCGCTGGCGGTAAGAATGCTCAGCATCGCCTGATTGCCACTGGCCAGGAGGATCTGTCGATGAAAGTCGAAATCCAGCCGCGCTGCGGCGTCGAAGTCCCCCGCCTTCAACTCCCGGCGCATGGCTTGGAGATTGTCATCCAGCGTATCGAGGTCATCGGCGCTCAACGTCACCGCCGCCAAACCGGCCGCAAACCCCTCCAGGGCATAACGCAGTTGGAAGATATCCACAGGCGAAACCTGGGACGCGAACGGCCAGCCAGGCGCCGAGTCACTGACGAGCACCGTTGCCGGTGATTGCACGAACACCCCTTTGCCCGGTTGGACGCTGATCATCCCCAGCGCACTCAACGACGAAAGCGCCTCGCGCAACGACGCTCGACTCACGCCCAACTGCAGCGCCAGGTCCCGTTGCGAAGGCAGCGAATCCCCCGGACCGAAGCCTTGGTCGGCGATCAATTTGCGAATGGCTTGCAGCGCCACTTCAGGAACGGCACGGGAGATGGAATTCATGTTTTTCAGACGAACCAGGCCAGTGAGCGGCTAGTTGTAAAGCTATTCACAGCGCCCGGCAAGTCGTGCCCCAGCGGGGTTCGGCGGTCAATACCAACGCCCGATAAAGGTGCAAAACCCTGCGCAACTGTTCAGACCAGTAAGACCGCGCCCCACCAGCAAACTCGTGGCTTTTGGAGGACAAACGGCTGCTTGGCATGGCCTGTGCTCTGTCCGAACGCAGAAATCACATCACCGATTGCGGAGATTCGCCATGATTCAGCGTTGCAGCGTTCTGCTCACTGCCCTGTTTGCCAGCCTGATGCTCACCCAGCTGCCTGCCCACGCCGATGGCCTGGAGGACGTGGTCAAGCGCGGCACGCTCAAGGTCGCGGTGCCGCAGGACTTCCCGCCATTCGGCTCCGTAGGGCCGGACATGAAGCCCCGCGGCCTGGACATCGACACCGCTAAATTGCTGGCCGACCAACTCAAGGTCAAGCTTGAACTGACCCCGGTCAACAGCACCAACCGCATTCCGTTCCTGACCACTGGCAAAGTCGACCTGGTGATATCCAGCCTGGGCAAGAACCCGGAGCGAGAAAAAGTCATCGACTTCTCCAGCGCCTATGCGCCGTTCTACCTGGCTGTGTTCGGCCCGCCTGATGCCGCAATCAATGGCCTGGATGACCTCAAGGGCAAGACCATCAGCGTCACCCGTGGCGCCATCGAAGACATCGAGCTGAGCAAAGTCGCCCCCGAAGGCACCACCATCAAGCGCTTCGAAGACAACAACTCGACCATCGCCGCCTACCTGGCCGGTCAGGTGGACCTGATCGCCAGCGGCAACGTGGTCATGGTCGCGATCAGCGAACGCAACCCCAAGCGCGTCCCGGCGTTGAAAGTCAAACTCAAGGATTCACCGGTGTACGTGGGCGTGAACAAGAACGAGCCGGCGCTGTTGGACAAGGTCAACCAGATCCTCGCCACCGCCAAGACCGATGGCAGCCTGGAGAAAAATTCCCAGACCTGGCTCAAGCAGCCGCTGCCGGCCGACCTTTGATCGTCGCTTGAGAGGCTGAGCATGGCTTATCAGTTCGATTTCCTGCCGGTGGTGCAAAACACCGAGCTGCTGTTGCGCGGCGCGCTGTTCACCCTGGAGCTGACGGCCATCGGCGCGTTGCTCGGGGTCGGCCTGGGCATCGTCGGGGCGGTGGTGCGGGCCTGGAATATCCGTCCGTTCGCGGCGATCTTCGGCGCGTACGTGGAATTGATCCGCAACACGCCATTCCTGGTTCAACTGTTTTTCATCTTCTTCGGCTTGCCGTCCCTGGGCTTGCAGATTTCCGAATGGCAGGCCGCGGTGTTGGCGATGGTAATCAACCTTGGCGCGTATTCCACCGAGATCATCCGCGCCGGCATCCAGGCCATCCCACGGGGTCAACTGGAGGCCGCGGCAGCCTTGGCGATGAGCCGCTTCGAAGCCTTTCGCCACGTAGTCCTGTTGCCGGCGCTGGGCAAGGTCTGGCCCGCGTTGAGCAGCCAGATCATCATCGTGATGCTCGGCTCCGCCGTCTGCTCGCAGATCGCCACCGAAGAGTTGAGCTTTGCCGCCAACTTCATTCAATCGCGCAATTTCCGCGCCTTTGAAACCTATGCGCTGACGACGCTGATCTACCTGTGCATGGCGCTGCTGATCCGCCAGTTCCTCAATTGGGTCGGGCGTCGCTACATCGCCAGGAGCAACCAATGAGCGATTTCACTTTCTGGGACGTGGTGCGCAACCTGCTCACCGGCCTGCAATGGACCCTGGCGCTGTCGCTGGTGGCGTTTATCGGCGGTGGCGTGATCGGCTTGCTGGTGATGGTGATGCGCATCTCCAAGCGCGCCCTGCCCCGTAATATCGCTCGTACCTACATCGAGCTGTTCCAAGGCACACCGCTGTTGATGCAGCTGTTCCTGGTGTTCTTCGGCGTGGCGCTGGCCGGGGTGGAAATTTCACCGTGGATGGCGGCGGCCATCGCCTTGACGCTGTTTACCAGCGCCTACCTGGCTGAGATCTGGCGCGGTTGTGTTGACTCGATTGCCAACGGCCAGTGGGAAGCCTCCGCGAGCCTGGCCCTCAACCCACTGGAGCAGTTGCGCTACGTAATCCTGCCTCAAGCCCTGCGTATCGCGGTGGCGCCGACCGTGGGCTTTTCCGTGCAAGTGGTCAAAGGCACGGCGGTGACGTCGATCATCGGCTTTACCGAGCTGACCAAGACCGGCGGCATGTTGGCCAACGCCACGTTCGAGCCGTTCATGGTCTATGGCCTGGTCGCCCTCGGTTACTTCCTGCTCTGCTACCCCTTGTCCCTCAGTGCGCGCTACCTGGAAAGGAGACTGCATGCCTCTGCTTAGAATTACCGCCCTGCATAAATACTACGGCGATCATCACGTACTCAAAGGCATCGACCTGAGCGTCGAGGAAGGCCAGGTGGTGGCGATCATCGGCCGCAGCGGCTCGGGCAAATCCACCTTGCTGCGCACTCTCAATGGGCTGGAATCGATCAACGACGGCGTGATCGAAGTCGACGGCGAATACCTCGATGCCGCCCGCGCCGATTTGCGCAGCCTGCGGCAGAAAGTCGGGATGGTGTTCCAGCAGTTCAACCTGTTCCCGCACCTGACGGTCGGCGAAAACGTCATGCTGGCGCCGCAGGTTGTGCAAAAAGTGCCCAAGGCCAAGGCGGCCGAGCTGGCGCGGCAGATGCTGGAACGGGTCGGGCTCGGCGAGAAATTCGATGCCTTCCCGGACCGCTTGTCCGGCGGCCAGCAGCAACGGGTGGCGATTGCCCGCGCCCTGGCGATGTCGCCGAAGGTGCTGTTGTGTGACGAAATCACCTCCGCCCTGGACCCGGAACTGGTCAACGAAGTCCTCAGCGTCGTGCGACAACTGGCCAAGGAAGGCATGACGCTGATCATGGTCACCCACGAAATGCGTTTCGCCCGGGAAGTCGGCGACAAACTGGTGTTCATGCATCAGGGCAAGGTGCACGAGGTGGGCGATCCCAAGGTGCTGTTCGCCGATCCGCAGACGGCGGAACTGGCGAACTTTATCGGAACGGTCGAGCCTGCCTGATCTCGAGGCCAAGCGCGGACTGAATGGGTTTTGGGGCTGCTGCGCAGCCCAGCGGGAGCAAGCTCCCTCGCCACTGGGAGGCCACGCCAGCACTGCTCTGGCTCAAGGGTTTGGATCAGGTGCGTTGGCGTAAGCGGTCGATCGTGGCAGGATGGCAAGGTTATCGACCGAGACTTTTTGACCATGCCGCCATCCCAAGCCAAGAATCTGTCCCTGATTGCCGCCATCGACCTGGGTTCCAACAGCTTTCACATGGTCGTCGCCAAGGCCCAGAACGGGGAAATCCGCATTCTTGAGCGACTCGGCGAGAAGGTCCAGCTGGCCGCCGGCATCGATGAAGAGCGAAAGCTCAGCGAAGAATCGATGCAGCGCGGGCTTGATTGCCTGAAACGATTCGCCCAACTGATCAACGGCATGCCCCTGGGCGCGGTGCGGATCGTTGGCACCAACGCCCTGCGCGAGGCGCGCAACCGTGGCGAGTTCATCCGTCGCGCCGAGGAAATCCTCGGCCATCCAGTTGAAGTCATTTCCGGCCGTGAAGAAGCCCGCCTGATCTACCTGGGCGTTTCCCACACGCTGGCGGACACCCCGGGCAAGCGCCTGGTGGCGGATATCGGCGGCGGCAGTACCGAGTTCATCATCGGCCAGCGCTTCGAGCCGCTGCTGCGCGAAAGCCTGCAGATGGGCTGCGTCAGCTACACCCAGCGCTACTTCCGCGACGGCAAGATCACCCCGGCCCGCTATGCACAGGCTTATACAGCGGCGCGCCTGGAGATCATGAGCATCGAACACGCCCTGCACCGCCTTACCTGGGATGAAGCCATAGGCTCGTCAGGGACCATCCGCGCCATCGGCCTGGCGCTCAAGGCGGGCGGGCATGGTTCCGGCGAGGTCAATGCCGAGGGGCTGGCCTGGCTCAAGCGCAAGGTGTTCAAGCTCGGTGATGCGGACAAAATCGATTTCGAAGGCATCAAGCCCGACCGCAGGGCGATCTTCCCGGCGGGCCTGGCGATTCTCGAGGCGATTTTCGATGCCCTCGAACTGCAACGCATGGACCACTGCGAAGGCGCCCTGCGTGAAGGCGTGCTGTATGACCTACTGGGCCGCCATCATCACGAAGACGTCCGCGAGCGCACCTTGGGCTCGCTCATGGAGCGTTATCACGTCGATCAGGAACAGGCAGCCCGAGTCGAGCGCAAGGCGCTGCACGCCTTCGACCAGGTGGCCCAGGACTGGGACCTGAACGACGGCATCTGGCGCGAGTTGCTGGGTTGGGCCGCGAAGGTCCATGAGGTGGGCCTCGATATCGCCCATTATCACTACCACAAACACGGCGCGTACCTGATCGAACACTCGGACCTGGCGGGTTTCTCCCGGGAAGACCAGCAAATGCTCGCGTTATTGGTCCGCGGTCACCGGCGCAATATTCCCAAGGATAAATTTGCCGAGTTCGGCGATGACGGCATCAAGCTGATTCGCCTGTGCGTGTTGCTGCGCTTCGCAATCCTGTTCCACCACATCCGCGGTACTCAGGAAATGCCTCAGGTGGTCCTGCGGGCCGATGGCGATGAACTGGACGTGCTGTTTCCTGAAGGCTGGCTGGAAGAGAACCAACTGACCCAGGCCGACTTCGCCCAGGAAGCGGAATGGCTGACCCGGGTTGGGATTGGGCTGAACATTCACTGATTGCTCGCTGGAATCGTGGCTTAGCTGCAATCCATTGTGGCGAGGGGATTTAGCGAAACGTCGCACCGCCCCGCTGGGCTGCGAAGCAGCCCTAAAACCTGGCAGCGCGGTGCATCAGATCCACTGAGCCCAACCTCTCAGGGGCTGCTGCGCAGCCCAGCGGGGATAAATCCCCTCGCCACAGCAAGCTCCCTCGCCACAAAAGCCAAGCGCGTCTCCGAGCGTTTAACGAACCGCCAACACCGGGCTGCTCAGGCGATCCAGCAAGGTCGCCTGGGCGCTGCGCGGGTTCTGGTTGCCGGTCGGCGTGTTGCGGATGTAGCGGCCATCCGACTGCAGGCTCCAGCTGTGGGTATTGTCGGTGAGGTAGCTTTCCAACTCTTTCTTGACCCGCAGGATCAGCTTCTTGCCTTCCACCGGGAAGCAGGTCTCGACACGCTTGTCGAGGTTGCGCTCCATCCAGTCAGCGCTTGAGAGGAACATCTGCTCCTCGCCGCCGTTGAGGAAGTAGAACACCCGCGTATGCTCCAGGAATCGCCCGATGATCGAGCGCACGTGGATGTTGTGGGAAACCCCTGGGATGCCCGGTCGCAGGCAGCACATGCCGCGCACCACCAAATCGATACGCACGCCCGACTGGCTGGCCTTGTACAACGCACGGATGATCTTCGGATCGGTCAGCGAATTGAACTTGGCGATGATGTGCGCCGGCTTGCCCTCCAGGGCGAACTGCGTCTCCCGGGCGATCATGTCGAGCATGCCTTTTTTCAGGGTGAACGGTGCGTGCAGCAGCTTCTTCATACGCAAGGTCTTGCCCATGCCAATCAACTGGCTGAACAACTTGCCGACGTCTTCGCACAAGGCATCGTCGGAGGTCAGCAGGCTGTAGTCGGTGTACAGGCGGGCGTTGGCGGCGTGGTAGTTGCCGGTGCCCAAGTGGGCGTAACGCACGATTTCACCGGCTTCACGGCGCAGGATGAGCATCATCTTGGCATGGGTCTTGTAGCCGACCACGCCATAGATCACCACCGCACCGGCCGCTTGCAGACGGCTGGCCAGCTGCAGATTGGATTCCTCGTCGAAGCGCGCCCGCAATTCGATCACCGCCGTGACTTCCTTGCCGTTTCGCGCCGCGTCCACCAGGGCATCGACGATTTCCGAATTGGCGCCGCTGCGATACAGCGTCTGGCGCACCGCCAATACATGGGGATCCTTGGCGGCCTGGCGCAGCAAGTCGACCACGGGCGTGAACGACTCGAAAGGGTGCAGCAGCAGAATGTCCTGCTTGCTGATCACGCTGAAAATGTTTTCGCTGTTCTGCAGCAGTTTCGGGATCTGCGGCGTGAACGGCAGGTATTGCAGTTCCGGATGGCTGTCCAGGCCGGTGATGCTGAAGAGTCGGGTCAGGTTGACCGGGCCGTTGACCTGGTACAGCTCGGTTTCATGCAGGTTGAACTGCTTGAGCAGATAGTCGGACAGGTGTTTCGGGCAGGTGTCGGCCACTTCCAGGCGCACCGCATCGCCGTAGCGACGGGAGAACAGCTCGCCGCGCAGGGCGCGGGCCAGGTCTTCGACGTCCTCGGTGTCCACCGACAGGTCGGCGTTTCGGGTCAGGCGGAACTGATAGCAACCCTTGACCTTCATGCCTTGGAACAGGTCATCGGCATGGGCATGGATCATTGACGACAGGAACACATAATTGTCGCCTGGGCCGCCGACGTCTTCCGGCACGCGGATGATGCGCGGCAGCAGGCGCGGCGCTGGAATGATCGCCAGGCCGGAATCGCGACCGAAGGCGTCGATGCCTTCCAGCTCGACGATGAAGTTCAGGCTCTTGTTGACCAGCAACGGGAACGGGTGCGTCGGGTCGAGACCGATCGGGGTGATGATCGGCGCGATCTCGTCGCGGAAATAACGGCGCACCCAAGTCTTGATCTTGGTATTCCAGTTGCGGCGACGGATGAAGCGCACCTGATGCTTTTCCAGCTCCGGCAACAGGATGTCATTGAGAATCGCGTACTGCCGGTCCACGTGACCGTGGACCAGTTCGCTGATGCGCGCCAAGGCCTGGTGCGGTTGCAGGCCGTCGGCGCCGGCCTGTTCACGGGCGAAGGTGATCTGCTTCTTCAGGCCGGCGACGCGGATTTCGAAGAACTCGTCCAGGTTGCTGGAAAAAATCAGCAGGAACTTCAGCCGCTCCAGCAACGGATAGGACTCATCCAGCGCCTGTTCCAGCACGCGGATGTTGAATTGCAGTTGCGACAGCTCGCGATGGATGTACAGGCTGCTGTCATCCAGGTTCGGGATGGCAATCGCCGGGGCCGGGGCCGGCTCGGTGACGGCCGGGGGAGCGGGCTCCAGCTCCGGCGGGGTCTCGGCGATCTGCTCGACCACGGGTTGAGCGTCTTTTACGGCAACTTCAGAGAGTCCTTCGGTATTCATCGCAAGTTCCTGGGAGGCTATTTCTGCTCTCGTAACAATTGGGCGGCGCGCACGGCAAAGTAAGTCAGGATGCCATCAGCACCGGCGCGTTTGAAAGCGGTCAGGGATTCGAGAATCACCCCTTCGCTCAACCAGCCGTTCTGGATCGCCGCCATGTGCATGGCGTACTCGCCGCTGACCTGATAAACAAAGGTCGGCACTTTGAATTCTTCTTTGACCCGGCAAAGAATGTCGAGGTAAGGCATGCCAGGCTTGACCATGACCATGTCTGCCCCTTCTGACAAGTCAGCGGCCACTTCGTGCAGGGCTTCATGGGCATTGGCCGGGTCCATCTGATAAGAGGCCTTGTTGGCCTTGCCCAGGTTCAGGGCCGAGCCCACCGCGTCGCGGAACGGGCCGTAATAGGCACTGGCGTACTTGGCCGAGTAGGCCATGATGCGCACGTTGACGTGGCCTGCGACTTCCAGGGCCTCGCGGATCGCCTGGATGCGCCCGTCCATCATGTCCGACGGCGCCACCACCTGAGCACCGGCCTCGGCGTGGGACAGCGCCTGCCTGGCCAGTGCATCGACGGTGATGTCGTTCTGCACGTAGCCTTCTTCGTCGAGGATGCCGTCCTGTCCGTGGGTGGTGAACGGGTCCAGCGCCACGTCGGTGATCACGCCCAGTTCCGGGAAGCGCTCGCGCAGGGCACGGGTCGCGCGCTGGGCAATACCGTCCGGATTCCAGGCTTCGGCGGCGTCCAGCGACTTGAGGCCCGGCGGCGTGACCGGGAACAGCGCCAGCGCCGGGATACCCAGCTCGACCCACTCGGCCGCCGCTTCGAGCAGCAGGTCGATCGTCAGGCGTTCGACGCCGGGCATCGAGGCCACCGCTTCGCGACGATTCTCCCCGTCGAGCACAAATACCGGCAGGATCAGGTCATCGGTAGTCAGCACGTTTTCACGCACCAGCCGACGAGAGAACTCATCACGACGGTTGCGACGCAGCCGGGTGGCGGGGAACAGACGATTGGCGGGGGTAAAGCTCACGGCAGACTCCTGAGCCCGCAAACGGGCGAGCGTGACAGTTATAGGCGCACATTATGACGAACGTATGACAGTTGTGCTAAAGCGCGACCGGTAGTCGCAGGCATTGTCTTCTGTAGGAAATGTTCACGTCGAGACACATTTCGATACTTTCCTGAATGTGTCCGAAGGGTTAGGCTGCGCGTTCATTTCGCCAGCACCCAGACGATGCTCCAACAATTTCTGCATGACTTCGGCTACTTTGCCCTTTTTATCGGGACGTTCTTCGAAGGCGAAACCATCCTTGTGCTCGCAGGTTTCCTGGCGTTCCGTGGCTACATGGACATCAACCTTGTAGTGGTCGTGGCGTTTTGCGGAAGCTACGCGGGCGATCAGCTGTGGTATTTCCTGGGCCGCAAGCATGGGCGCAAGTTGTTGGCACGCAAGCCGCGCTGGCAACTGATGGGTGATCGCGCGCTGGAGCACATCCGCAAGCATCCGGACATCTGGGTCCTGAGCTTTCGCTTCGTCTATGGTTTGCGCACGGTGATGCCGGTTGCGATCGGCCTATCGGGCTATCCGCCGGGCCGCTACCTGCTGCTTAACGGCATCGGCGCGGCAATCTGGGCGACAGCGCTGGCCGCCGCTGCCTATCACTTCGGCGCGGTGCTCGAAGGCATGCTGGGCAGCATCAAGAAATACGAGCTGTGGGTTTTGGGTGCCTTGTTGTTGCTGGGCTTGGGCTTGTGGCTGCGTCGGCGCATCAAGAATGCGCGATTGGCCAAGAAAGTCCTTGAGGCCGAGCGCCTCGAACAAGCCAAGGCCGGCGAACCTACGACGCCAATCGAGTAAACCGGCTGCGGCAGCAGTACAGCCCGATGCCACTCACCAGGCTATAGCTAAGCAGCCCGACCCAAGCCACCGGGCTGGCCGGCCATAACCCGGCCAGCGGCGCCAGCCACACCAGTGGCAGGGCCAAAGCCAACCGCAGCAGCTCCAGCTTCAGTGCCCACGGGCGATTCTCCAGGGCCACGCCCAACACGAACAGACCGAACGCCACCGCGCCCCAACCCAGCACCAGGGCGCTGGCCGGCAGGCTGTTTTCCAGGTTCATCAAGTAACTGCCCAGGGCAATATAGACGCAAAACTGCAGCGCTACGTACCACTGCTGACGCCCGTCCAAAGGCACGTCGAATTTGCGGAACTGGCTCAGGTCGGGCTTGTTCAGCGGGTACCTGGCCGCCACGTCCGCTGGCCGCCAGCCGGTGGGCATGAACCAGATCCGCAGCTTGTCCCACCAGCGTTCGGCGCGACGGGCATCGGCCCATAACTGCGCATAGAACTGCAGGTTTGCCCATAGAGGGTTCCAGCTCGCCAGCGGCGTGGTCACGCCAAAAATCACCGGCTCGCGATCGTCTTCTTCCTGAAAGGTACCGAACAGACGGTCCCAAATAATGAACACACCGCCGTAGTTGCGATCCATGTAGAGAGGGTTCTGTGCATGGTGGGCACGATGATTGGACGGCGTGACAAAGCACCACTCCAGCCAGCCGAGCTTGGGAATGTGCTGGGTGTGAACCCAGAACTGGTACAGCAGGTTCAGCGCGGCGACGCTGACGAACACCGTCAGCGGCACGCCCAGCACCGCCAGCGGCAGGTAGAAAATCCAGCTCAGCAAAAAACCGGTGCTGGTCTGGCGCAATGCGGTGGAGAGGTTGTAGTCCTCGCTCTGGTGGTGCACCGAATGAGCCGCCCAGAGAACGTTGCGCTCGTGGCCCAGGCGATGCAGCCAGTAATAGCAAAAGTCGTAGAACACAAAGGCGAAAACCCAGGCCCAGGCCTGATCGGGCGGCAACTCAAGGATCGCCAGGTGCTCCAAGGCAAAGGCGTAGGTCACCAGTCCCAGGCCTTTGGCCAGCAAGCCCGTGGTAGTCGACAGCACACCGGTGCTGAGGCTGTTGATGGCATCCGCTACGCGATAGTGACTCATGCCACGCCAGCGGTCGGCCAGCCACTCGACGGCGATCAACACGAAGAAAAACGGCACGGCATACAGGATGAAATTCATGATGCGACCCGGGCATGCACAGCAAGGAGAGAGTGGCAGATTAGGTGTAGCTGCCAGATCCACCTATGGCAACGAGTGACAAATTAGTGGACATTTAACGCCATGAATCTGGAGAAAAGCCCATGAGCAAAAAAGTAGCAGTGATCCTTTCCGGCTGTGGCGTGTATGACGGCGCCGAGATCCACGAAAGCGTGATTACCCTGCTGCGCCTCGACCAGCGTGGCGCGCAGGTCCAGTGCTTCGCCCCCAACATTGCCCAACTGCATGTGATCAATCACCTGACCGGCGAAGAGATGCCCGAGAGCCGCAACGTCTTGGTGGAGTCGGCGCGTATCGCCCGGGGCAACGTGAAAGACCTGCGCGAAGCCAGGGTCGAGGATTTTGATGCGCTGATCGTGCCCGGCGGCTTTGGCTCGGCAAAGAACCTGTCCAATTTCGCCGTCGAAGGCGCTGGATGCAGCGTCCAGCCAGAAGTCCTGGCACTGACCGAGGCCTTTGCCGAGGCCGGGAAGCCGGTGGGGCTGATCTGCATTTCACCCGCCCTGGCGGCAAAGATCTATGGCCCGGGAGTAACCTGCACCATCGGCACGGATGCCGACACAGCCGCGGCCGTGACTAAGATGGGCGGAACGCACGAGGAATGCCTGGTCACCGACATCGTTGAAGACACCGCGCGCAAACTGGTCAGCACGCCCGCCTACATGTTGGCGCAGAACATCAGCGAAGCTGCTTCAGGCATCAACAAGCTGGTGGACCGGGTGTTGGAACTGACGCACGAAAACGACGCCTGACACCATCCGACCCGGTGGGGAGACTCAGGGCAAGCGGGCCAAACGCGTCAGTATCCGGTCCAGCGCATTGGCAAACCCCTGCTTGTCCCGTTCGCTGTAAGCCGCCGGGCCGCCGCCCATATGGCCTTGTTCACGCAGATCGGTGAACAGGTTGCGCACCGCCAGTCGATCGCCCATGTTCTGCGCGTCGAACTCCTTGCCGCGAGGATCCAGGGCAGCGACGCCGTTCTTCACGAGACGGTCGGCCAGCGGCACGTCGCTGCAAATCACCAGTTCGCCAGGCACGGCATGTTCCACCAGATAGTCATCCGCCGCGTCAGGACCACTGGGCACCACGATCAGCTTCACCAGCGCCAGGCCCGGCTTGGTCTGCGGTTGCCCGGCGACCAGCACCACCTCGAACTGGCGCTTCAAGGCGAACTTGACCACCAGCTCCTTCGCCGCCTTCGGGCAGGCATCGGCGTCGATCCATACACGCATTGTGTTGTTTCCTCATGTTGATGTTCAGGAAACCTGAACTCGACGCTTCTCCGCCACCCAGCTACGCCCGTACAACACAATGATGGCCGTGATCGCCACGGCCTGGGCCGCCAGTGAATATGCATCGGCATGGATGCCCAGCCAATCGAAGTCGAAAAAGGCCACCGGGTGCGTGCCGAAGATCCCGGCTTCCTGCAAGGCCTTCACCCCATGCCCGGCGAACACCACCGACAACGCGCATAGCAGTGCAGCGTTGATGCTGAAGAACAGCGCCAGCGGCAGTTTCGCCGAACCTCGCAAAATCACCCAGGCCAACCCTACCAGCAGGACCAGCGCCGTCGCGCCGCCCGCCAGCACGGCGTCATGCCCGGCAGGACCGGCCTGCAGCCATAGGGTTTCGTAAAACAGGATCACTTCGAACAGCTCCCGATAGACCGAGAAGAACGCCAGGATCGCAAAACCGAAACGACCACCGCCGCCCACCAGGCTGCTCTTGATGTAATCCTGCCAGGCCGCCGCGTGGCGTCGGTCGTGCATCCACACGCCCAGCCACAGCACCATCACACTGGCGAACAACGCGGTTGCACCTTCAAGCAGCTCCCGCTGCGCGCCGCTGACGTCGATCACATACGCGGCCAGCCCCCAGGTCGCCAGGCCGGCAAGCAGTGCCAGGCCCCAACCGACGTTGACGCTGCGAACCGCCGATTGCTGCCCGGTGTTGCGCAGGAACGCCAGGATAGCCGCCAGTACCAGAATCGCCTCCAGGCCTTCGCGCAACAAGATCAGCAAGCCCGAGATGTAGCTCAGCGACCAGCTCAAGCCATCGCCACCCAGCAGGCCCGCGGATTCCTTCAACTTGGCCTTGGCCATGTCCAGACGCTGTTCGGCCTGCTCGATTGGCAAGCCATCCTGCAAGGACTGACGGAACGCCATCAAGGCCTTTTCGGTGTCCTTGCGCACGTTGGCGTCGACGTTATCCAGGGAGCTTTCCACCAGCTCGAAGCCTTCCAGATACGCCGCTACCGATAAGTCGTAGGCTTGGTCATGATCACCGGCACGATACGCCGCGATGCTTTTATCCAATGTCGCGGCGGTATAGTCGAGCAACTGCGCCGGACCGCGCTGCACTTGTGGTGGCTGGGCCCGCTGGGCCCGGAATGTCGCCGCTGCCGCAGGCCCCTGGGCGGCGAGGATTTCGGCCGGGGTCTGGCGGGCCAGATCGGCAAGGTTGAAGGTCTGCTCGCCCTTGGCTGCAGCCGGGTCGGCGCTGAAGCTGGCAATGTAGGTCGCCAGGTCCCAGCGCTGACGGTCATCGAACTGGTCGGCGAAGGCCGGCATGTCGGTGCCTTCGACGCCCATGCCCAATGTGTTGTAGATCGCATAGAGGCTCAGCCGATCCAGGCGTTGACCGTCGCGCAGGTTCGCGGGCGGCGGCTCCAGGCCGACGCCCGCCGGGCCGTCGCCAGCGCCGGTGTCACCATGGCAGACCGAGCAGTGCTGGGCGTACAGCGGCGCACCGCGGGTCGGATCCGGGGTGATGATCGGCGCCTGGCTGACTTCATACGCCACGGCGAGCCTTGCGCCCAACTGCCGCGCCAGGTGGGAAACGTCAACGCCGTCCTGGCGCTCGGTGATCGCCTTGCGCAAGGAATTGATGCCTTGACTCAACTCGGCCTTTTCCGGCTTGGCCGGCAGTGCGCCGACCAGCCCTTCCAACGCCCCGGTAAATTCAAGTTGCTCACGGTACTCAGCCTCGTCGATGACCTTTCCGGCCTCGACAGTCGCCGGGTAATCCGCCCCGATGTAATCCAACAAATGCAGGGCCTGAGGCGCACCTTCAACAGGGTCAGCCAGCAAGTTGGCACTGCACAGCGCAAGCAAGGGCAACGCCAACCAGGCCAGAAAACGAAACGGGGCAGTCATGAATGACTCTCGATCGGAAATAAGAAGTAACACATTGTTCACTTCCAATGCGCTTGGCTCAAGCACCGATGTGTTTTGCCCAAGCATTTTCATCGGATCTTCATGCTTTGAAGATGACATCACAAAAACATCATTTAGAAATCAAAAAGCCACTACGCAAACAAATCCACTGCTTATAATGCGCCGCCTTCTTATTAGAAGACGGCATAACAGCTCCTCTGGATTTGAGGAACCGACGGCGCACAAGCGCCTGTCCGTGGATCGCCCCAGCCCGACCCGCACACCCGGCTGATACTCAGGGAAGAAGTGTTCATGGCATCCCGTGCCCTTTTCTCGGTCGCCCTCGGCGCGATCACCTTGCTGTCCGGCTGCTCGGCGTTTCGCAACTACGACAGCGAACTGGCCCAGACCAATCAGCAACTTGCCTCTGGCAACGTCGACGCGGCGTTGACCCTGCTGGAAAAAAACAACACCAGCAAAGACAAAGACCTGCTCTATTTCTTCGAAAAGGGTGAGCTGCTGCGCGCCAAGGGCGACCTCTCTGGCAGCCAGACCGCCTGGGGCAGCGCCGACCAGCAAGTCGGGCAGTGGGAAGACGCCGTCAAGCTCGATACCGCCAAGTACCTGGCGCAGTTCGGCAGTTTTCTGGTCAACGACAAAGTCCGGCGCTACGAGGGCTACGACTATGAAAAAGTCATGCTCACCACGCAGATGGCCTTGAACTTGCTGGCCGTGAACGATTTCGACGGCGCCCGGACGCAGATCAAGAAGACCCACGAGCGCGAAGCCGTGATTGCCGACTTGCGCGACAAGGAATATCTCAAGCGCGAGGAGGACGCCGAGAAGCAAGGGGTCAAGACCGAATACAAGGACCTGCGAGGTTATCCGGTGGCGAGCCTGGACGCCCCTGAAGTGGTGAGCCTGAAAAACAGTTATCAGAGCGCGTTCAGCCATTACCTGGCCGGCTTCGTCTACGAAGCCCTGGGTGAAAAAGACCTGGCCGCACCGGGTTATCGCAAAGCCGCCGAACTGCGCCCCAACACACCGCTGCTGGAGCAGGCGCTGCTCAACCTCGACAAGCCTGCCGCCAAGGACGACGACAGCGATATTCTGATCGTGGTGCAGAGCGGCCTGGCGCCGTCCCGGGATTCAATCCGCATCCCGCTGCCCTTGCCCATCAGTGGAAATCTGGTCATCACGCCGTTGTCGTTCCCGCTGATCAAGCCAGACACGTCCACCGCTACCTTTACCCAGATCGGCGTCGACGGTCGCCAGCTGGACCTGACCCAGCTCAACAGCACCACCGCCATGTCGCGCCGGGCCCTGCGCGATGACATGCCGGGGATCATCCTGCGCACTTCCGTGCGGGCGATTACCCGTGGCGTGGCGCAAAAACAGATCAACGAAACCAACCCCCTGGCCGGCCTGGCCGTGGGCATCACCTCGGCCGTGCTCGAAGGCGCCGACACCCGGACCTGGCGCACCCTGCCGGATTACACCCAAGTGGTGCGCCTGCGCCTGAAGAAGGGCGAGCACCAAGTCACCCTGCCCAGTGCGGTAGGCGGCTCGGTGGTCAAGGTCAAGATCGACCAGCGTTACCAAGTCATCAGCCTGCGGGCGGTGGGCAACCAGGTCTTCGCCGGCGGCCTCGCGGCCCAGGTGATCCCCAGCGCCAACCCCACCGCCATCGCTCTCAAGCAACCTTAAGAACGGAGTCTTGTTCACATGCGTTTAAAACTGATCGCCGTCGGCGTCCTGGCCTTGCTGGCCGGTTGCGCCACCCCACCGCCGGAACCCGGCAGCGCCGCCAGCAAGGTCGTGGCGATGGGCAAGACCAAGAATATCGTGGTCGGTGCCATGCGCGTCGCCCGGGAAAACGGCTACATGACCGTCAACGTGCAGTTGAGCAACACCAGCTACAACAACAAGACCCTGTACTACCGCTTTGCCTGGCTGGGGCCGGAAGGGTTCCCGATCGCTGAAGAGGAAAGCTGGAAAACCCTGACGCTATACGGTGAACAGACGCGCTTCTTGCCGGCCATCGCGCCAACACCCAAGGCGGTGGATTTCCGTTTGGAAATCAATACCCCGTAAGGCTTGCCGGACAAAAAAACCTTTTTTGCAGTTATTTGAGAGCACCCCACATGTTTGTACGCATTTCATCCCTTGCCCTCGTCGCCCTGCTCGTTAGCGGCTGCGCCAACAATTCACCGGTCCTGGGCAACAAGAACATCAGCTATGGCGACACCAAGGCCGTGGAAACCGTCACCAACGAGTTCGGCTCCACCGACCTGCAGATGATCGCCGAATCCATGACCCGCTCCCTCGCCCAGTCCGGCGTCTTGCAGGGCCGTCCGGTGGTCCAGGTCTATGACGTGAAGAACAAGACCAGCGAGTACATCGATACCCGCGAAATCACCACCAGCATCAAGACCCAACTGATGAAGACCGGCGCCGCACGCTTTGCCAGCGACAACAACGCCATGGACAGCCAGGTCGACCAGCTCAAGCTGCAAAACCAGAGCGGCCTGTACAAGAAGAGCACCGTGGCCAAGACCGGCAACATGATCGCCGCCAAATATCGCATCGAGGGTTCCATCAGCTCGATCGTCAAGCGCAGCGAAGACTACAAGGACGTCTTCTACAAATTCAGCCTGCAATTGATCGACGTTGAAAGCGGTCTGGCCGAATGGATGGACGAGAAAGAAATCCGCAAGACGACGGAGCGCTAACCCATGCGCACATGGATCGGCATAATGGCCCTGGCTTGCGCATTCAGCGCGCAGGCGGCCCCAAAAGTGGCGGTGACTGACCTGGCGTATCAGGAACGCGTGGAGGAATACATCCATACGGTTTCGGCCCAGAGCAATTTCCAGGCGAACGGCTACAGCGCCAGCGCTTCGTCGAGCTACGACGAGATGGAAGCCACCAGCAGCTACATCGAGCAAGGTGAACTGCGCAAGTTTACCGGTGACATCAAGGGTGAAATCCTGCGCAGCGGGATGTTCCAGCTGGTGCAAGGCACGCCGTATACCGCATCGTCCAAGGGCGACGTCTACGACGTGATCAAGCGAATCAAGGCGGGTAACTTCAAGGGCGCCGACTACGTGCTGTTCGGCACCGTGTCGGACATCGACTTCACCCGTGACATCAACGAACTCGGCACTGCAGACAGTTACTCGGCTGTGCTTGCGCTGACGCTGGTGGCCGATTTCAGCTTGATCAATACCAAGACCTTTGAAATCACCTCGGCTTTCACCGCCATGGGCGAAGGCCAGGATACCAAGCTGTTGAACCATCGGGACGTGCGTATAAGCCTCAATCGTCCGCGGGTGGTACGTGAGGTGTCCAAGGCCCTGGGAGAGGACGTGGCGCGGCAGATGAGCGAGCAGCTCGGCGGCCCGAGCCATGAACAGGCTGGCGAGCCGGTGCAGCGTAATAACCTGCCGAGGGATACCGTTCCGGTGATCCTGCGCTGAATCGCATTGCCAGATAACTGCTTTTCGTGGCGAGGGAGCTTGCTCCCGCTGGGCTGGTCCGACGCCTCGGGCGACGCAGCCCCAAGATCTTGCGAGCGCTGCGCACTCGAGCGGGGATAAATCCCCTCGCCACAAGGCGCTCTCGCCACAGTTGGTTGGTCTACACCGAAGCCTTGCGAATCGTCGCCAGCAGACCCGCTGCGCCGATGAACAGTCCGGCAAAGGTTCGGTTCATCCGCCGTTGCTGTTTCGGCGTGCGCAACAGGCGCAGGACCTTGGACGCCAGTCCGGTGTACCCGGCCATGACGACGAGGTCGACGCAGATCATGGTCAGGCCCAGGATCAGGTATTGCTTGATCAAGGGTACGTGGGGATCGATGAACTGCGGCAGCACCGCAAGCATGAACACCAAGGCCTTGGGGTTGCTGATGTTCACCAGGAAGCCTCGGAACACCAGCGCCAGCGGCTTGCCGATGGGCCGCACGGCCGCATCGTCGCTGAGGTCAGCGGGAATGGCCCGCCACTGCTTGACGCCCAGATAGACCAAGTACGCAACGCCAAACCATTTGATCGCGTAGAACGCGGTGGCGGACGCGGTGAGGATCGCGCCAACACCCGCCGCGACGATCACGATTTGCAGCGCCAGGCCCAATTGCAAGCCCAGGGCGTTCCAGTATCCGCGCCAGAAGCCGTATTGCAGGCCGCTGGACATCGATGCAATCGCACCCGCGCCCGGCGAAAGGCTGATAACCCAACAAGCGGCGAAGAACGCCAGCCACGTTTCCAGCAACATCGCACACCTCGGCTCAGACTCGTCGAAACGAATAAGCTAATGCGCCGCCGTGCGGATCACCACCGTTTTTTTCAGAAACCCAAGGGAATCGGTCTACTCGACGAAACCGCCGACCGGAAAGGCCTCGCTGCCACGCCAGCGGCGGACCGAACGCTGGAAGAACAGACTATTGGGCACTTGCACCATGGAACTACCGGTACCCAGTTCTTCGGGTTCGATCAGTGTGGTGTAGAGCAGATTGATGGCCACGACCCGCCCCTTGATGCCGGGTTTGTCGGTGGACTCTACCAGCTCGACCACATCACCGAGGCGGAACGGCCCGACGGTGTAGATCAGGATGGCGCACAGCAGGTTCGACAGCACGCTCCAGATCGCGAAGAACGCCACCGCCGCCACCGCGACGAACCCCGACAACGCGGTCCACAGCACCGTGGCAGACACGCCCAGGCGCTCCAGGGCCACCAGCACCGCGCTGCCCATGATCAGCCAGCGCAGCACACCGCGCAGGATGATCACCAACTGGGTCGGCAATGGGTAGCGTTCGCCAAGGCCCGTCAGCGCGCGCGCCACGAAACGTTGGGCAACATATCCTGACAACAGGATCAGCAGGATTTGCACGCCGAGCCAGATCGGCTCGATCCACATGACGGGTATGGGCAAGGACAACGCTTCCATCAGGACAACGCCTCCAGCTCCGCTTGCAGGTTTTCGAGCAATTCCAGGGCTAGCATCCACGCCTCCTCAAGTTCCGCTTCCTTGACCTTCAGCCGGGCCTGTTCAGCCAGCAGATCACGCAGCTCATCCTTGCGTGCTGCCTCGTAAAGACCGCTATCGCCAAGGCTGGTTTCGATTTTCTGCAGTTTTTCATGCAGCTTGCCCAGCTCGGCTTCGAGCTTGTCGGCCTCGCGCTTGTGCGGTGCCAATTGTTGACGCAACGCCGCGGCGGCTTGGCGCTGGGCTTTCTTGTCGGTCTTGTCGGGGTTCACCGGCGTGTTGCTGACCGGTGCGTTGCGCTGGCGATATTCCACCAGCCAGCGCGCATAGTCTTCGAGGTCGCCATCGAACTCTTCGACTTTGCCGTCGGCCACCAGGAAAAAGTTGTCCGTGGTGCTCTTGAGCAAGTGCCGATCGTGGGACACCACCAGCACCGCGCCGCTGAATTCCTGCAACGCCATGGTCAGGGCCAGGCGCATTTCCAGGTCCAGGTGGTTGGTCGGTTCGTCGAGCAGTAGCAGGTTGGGTCGGTCCCAGGCGATCAACGCCAGCGCCAGTCGAGCCTTCTCGCCACCGGAGAAGTTCAGCACCGGTTCGTCGATCCGCGCGCCGCGGAAGTCAAAACCGCCAAGGAAATCCCGCAGTGTCTGCTCGCGTTCGGTCGGCGCCAGGCGTTGCAGATGCAGCAGCGGGCTGGCCTTGGCATCCAGGGAATCCAATTGATGCTGGGCGAAATAACCGACCACGGTGTTTTCACCCCGCGTCAGGCGTCCGGCCAACGGCTGCAGCTCACCGGAAAGGTTTTTGATCAGGGTCGATTTGCCCGCACCGTTAGGCCCCAGCAGACCGATTCGCGCACCGGGGGTCAATTGCAACTTGACCTTCTCCAGAACGGTTTTGTCACCATAGCCCAATCGCGCGTCGGACAGATCGATCAGCGGACTGGATATCTTGGACGATTCGCGGAAGACAAAATCGAACGGCGAATCGACATGGGCCGCCGACAGCTCTTCCATCCGCTCCAGGGCCTTGATCCGGCTCTGGGCCTGGCGGGCCTTGGTGGCCTGGGCCTTGAAACGCGCGATGTAGCTCTCCATGTGCGCACGCTGCGCCTGCTGCTTCTCGTACGCCTGCTGCTGCTGCGCCAGGCGCTCGGCGCGGGCACGCTCGAAGGCACTGTAACCGCCGCGGTACAAGGTGATCTTGCGCTGGTCGACGTGCGCCACGTGATCCACCACAGCGTCGAGGAAGTCGCGGTCGTGGGAAATCAGCAGCAGCGTGCCAGGATAATTCTTGAGCCAGTCCTCAAGCCAAATGATGGCGTCGAGGTCCAAGTGGTTGGTCGGCTCATCGAGCAGCAGCAAGTCCGACGGGCACATGAGGGCTTGTGCGAGGTTCAGGCGCATCCGCCAGCCGCCGGAGAAATCGCCGACCTGGCGATCCATCTGCTCGTTGGTAAAACCCAGCCCGGCCAGCAACTTCCGCGCACGGGCATCGGCGGTGTAGCCATCGGCGCTATCGAGCTCGGAATGCAGGCGGGCCTGGGCGGCGCCATCATGGGCCGCTTCGGCGGCTTCAAGGTCGCGCTGAACCTGACGCAGACGCAAGTCGCCGTCGAGCACATAATCCACCGCCAGGCGTTCGAGCGTATCGACCTCCTGACGCATATGGGCGATGCGCCAATCGGCCGGCAGGAAGCAATCGCCGGAATCGGGGTGCAACTCGCCGCGCAACAAAGCGAACAGGCTTGATTTGCCGGCGCCGTTGGCGCCGATGAGGCCGGCTTTGTGGCCGGCGTGCAGGGTCAGCTCGGCGTCTTCTAGCAGACGTTGCGGGCCACGCTGTAAAGTCAGGTTCTGAAGTCGAATCATAATGGCGGCGGAGTCTACCAGCTTCGCTCGCAACTGGCGCGAGTAGCACGATGTCCTCTGATCTATGGAGCTTTGCGGTCAACCTTTACGCCAAGCCTGGCGTGGAGCCTGCATGCCTGGCGCTGCAGGCGTGCGGCGGGAACGTCTGCCTGATGCTTTGTGGGCTGTGGCTGGAACGACGCGGTGTGGTGTGCAACGAACAGCGGCTGCAACAGCTGCGACAGCTGGCCGAGCCTTGGGACGCAGCGGTCGTCCAACCGTTGCGCACGTTGCGTACCCGATGGAAAGAGCACGCCCTCCGGGACACAGGGCTGAGTGATCTTCGCGAACAGGTCAAGAGGCTGGAACTGGAAGCCGAACGGCAATTGCTCGAACGATTGGAGGCAGCGGCCGAGGACTGGCCAGAAGGACAACAGCGAGATGCAGCGCAATGGCTGCCCAGGCTGGCGGCGAGCACCGACCTAGCCAACCACGACGCGCTGCATCAGCTGCGCGTCGCGGTATCGGGTACTTAAGAAGCGCTGGGTGTCGTGGTGCTCGATGCCGTGGCGACGCTTGGATTCAGCGCCGGTGCTGGCGTGCTCGCCGCAGGAGCGGGTGTCGCTGCTGGCGTGGTTGCTGGAGCCGCAGGCTTGGCAGCTGGAGCAGCCGCCGGTTTTGCCGCAACGGGCTTCTTCACGGCCGGCTTCGCAGCGGGCTTGGCAGCAGGTTTTGCAGCGGCCGGCTTGGTCGCGGCGGGTTTCGCAGCAGGCTTGGCAGCGGGTTTAGCCGCAGCCTTGGCCGCAGCCTTGGCAGCAGTTGGCTTGGCCGCAGGCTTGGCAACTGACTTGGCCGCGGCGGGTTTCGCAGCAGCAGTCTTGGTTGCCGCAGGCTTGGTTGCCGGTTTGGCAGCGGCAGGTTTTGCAGTTGCTTTGGCAGCAGGTTTGGCAGCAGGTTTGGCAGCAGCAGTTTTCGTCGCAGCGGGTTTGGCGGCGACGGTCTTAGCGGCAGGCTTGGCAACCGGTTTGGCGGTTGCTTTTGCAGCAGGCTTGACGGCAGCAGGTTTGGCGGCCGCGGTTTTTGCCGCAGGCTTGGCGGCAACCTTGGTGGAGGCCGTTTTCGCGACAGGTTTCACAGCGCTGGCGGCAGCGGTTTTTTTCGCGGCAGGTTTGGCCGCCGGCTTGCCAGGCGCTTTTGCCACAGCCTTGACGGCCGGCTTGGCAACCACCTTGGCTGCGGGTTTTGCCGCGACAGGTTTAGCGGCCGGTTTTTTGGCCGATACAGCGGCAGGCTTGGCAGCACGAAGACTCAGCGCCTTGCTCGCAGCTTCCTGGACGCGACCGACACCTTGGGCCAGCTTCAGGCTTTCCTGGGCATCACGTTTGAGCTGGAGGATGTACGCGCGGGTTTCGGATTGACGATCCTTCAAGGCATCGAGCAGGTTTTCGAGTTCTTTCACGCCGTCCTTGGCCTTGGCTTGTGCCTTGGCCTTGCCGGCGGTTGCAGCGTCTTGCAGCTTGGTGCGCGACTTGTGCAGTTTTTCCTGCGCCTTACCGCGTTGCTTTTCCAGTTTGGCGAGCAGTTTTTCAGCATCAGCCAGGGCTTGGGAGCAGGCATTTTCCAGATGTTCGAGCAAGCTGCCCGAGAGTTGTTGGAGCAAGTGCAACGGAGTATTTACAGGCTTCTTGGTGGCCGACATGGTTTACCTCCTGACTGACGTGAGTGCGGCTCATACTAGACCTCTGCTGCAACCGCCGCTAGGGCATGTTGACACTACTCATGGCGTTGCGTTGCACGAGACAAAAAATCTTCTGCGCCGTCGCCTGGGCAACTCGCTTTTATTGATATCGGCACTGGCATAATCCCTCGAATCGAGGCCGGAGAAAGTACACATGTCGCGTCACCTTTTTTTACTCCTTTGCATGGTTTGCTCCACGGCTCAGGCCGCCGAAAAAACCAACGCAAACGATGCCCGCGACCTGGCCTACAGTCTCGGCGCAAGCCTGGGCGAACGCCTGCGCCAAGACGTGCCCGACCTCCAGATACAGGCTCTGGTCGAAGGTCTGCAACAAGCCTACCTCGGCAAGCCATTGGCCTTGAAGGATGAACGCATCGAACGAATCCTGGCCGAACACCAGGCGCAATTGACGGCGCAGTCGGCAACACCGCAAGAAGCAATGGCGCTGAAGACAGAGCAGAAATTTCTCAGCGAGGAAAAAAACCGGCCAGGCGTCCAGCAACTGCCGGACGGCATTCTGCTGACCGAACTCAAGTCAGGCAGCGGCGCGAAAGCCGGACTCCACGGCAAGGTCCAGGTGCGGTATGTCGGTAAATTGCCTGACGGCACCGTATTCGATTCCAACCATCAAGCGCAGTGGTTCAATCTCGACAGCGTGATTGATGGTTGGCGCAGTGCGCTGCCACAGATGCCGGTGGGCGCGAAGTGGCGGTTGGTGATTCCTTCCACCCTGGCCTATGGCGCCGAAGGTGCCGGGGACCTGATTCCGCCGTTCACGCCACTGGTGTTTGAAATCGAGTTGCTCGGCGCGACGACCTGAAGCTTGAAACGAAAAACGGTGCGCAATGCGCACCGTTTCCTGTTACCGCGATTCCCTCAAGCCTGGACCGCAGCCTCTTCCTTGTGGGCGTTGTGCAGCACTTCGATCAGGCAGTCTTCCAGTTCGAAACGCTCATGCAGCAAGCCGCCCAGTTCCTTGAATTTTTCCGCTACGCATTTGCCTTCATCGCAGAGGTCATTGAAAGCCAACAGCTTCTCGGTGATGACGTCGATGCGTGGATAAATCGTATCGGCCAGTTCCAGGCCACGCTTGTCGTTGAAGGCCTTGGCCTCGCCCGTCAGTTGCTCGTAAATCTCGAAATGACCAGCTGATACATAGTCCACCAGCACACCGCAAAATTCTTGCAGCGGCTTGCGACTTTCACTCAGTGCTTCAGGCTTGTCGCCAAGAGCATCATAGGCTCGAACCAGTTCGTGACGCTCCTGCAACCAGCGGTCGATTAGCAGATGCACTCCACCCCAGCGTTCCTGAGCATTCTGACAACTTTCGAGCATGGTGATTTCTTCCCTTCTGAGTCATGCCCCTCGCAGTCTGAAACACGCCTGTATGACCAGGGGCAAGCCAGACACAACATGATCGAGTGGCATGATTCCAATGATACGTGCGGGCCAGATTATGCCCGCACGACAGCTGCTTCAAGGTACGCAGGAGATAAAGTTCATACAAGTGTTTAATCCAGCGCCCGGACCAACTGCGACGTCTTGCCGCTAAAGGGCCGTAGCAGGGCATTCCAGGCCAGGCGCAACAGCAGGTAGGTCATCGAAACAGATACAGCGAGAAAAAACAGCAGGCTCCATTCGGGAACGCTCAGATCGAACAACGTCCAGGTGATGTTCGTGCAGTCGGACGCACCATTGGCAACGTGACGCATGGCGTGCCACCAGGAATCTGCCCCCCTCAAGTGGGTAATGCAGTCAGGCAAAAGCTCATCGGAATCGGTCTGCGCCAGAACATTTCGCCACGCCAGGGCCAGCCCTGCCGACGCGAAAATCACGGCCGTTGCTGCATAAACCATGCTACCCCTTCGCCCTGGGCCATGTACGCATGCACCAAGGCAATTAATCAGGAACAGCATCAGGCATAACCGCTGCAGAATGCACAGGCTGCAGGGGGAAAGGCCGACCGCGTATTCCAGATAACTGGAAACGCCCAAAGCCAAGGCTGCTGCGATGGAAGCCATGAGAAACAAGAAGCGTGAGCTGGCCAAAGACATGGCGGTTCCGTAACAGGAGAGACAAGCTGTTACGGTAGAGGAAAGCCCTCAGGCCTTTCAAGGCAGGCTGTTGCGGAGAGTTCGCCAGGAGTGTAGGGAATTCCCGACAGACATCATGGGACATAGCGTCATCAGCCGTAGGACTTTGCTGAAGGCACGCCGGGAGCCCCTAAATCGGACGAAATTCACGCTTCCCCGCTAACGCTAACAGTGCCTTCGCCACAAACAACATCCGTCTCAAGTGCCCAGGACTTGGGACGAAACCGGCAAGGGTGCCGCCAGCAAGCGTTCATCCAGCAATCCCAAGCCCTCCTGGAACAACTGATTACTGCGCTCGGCATCCCCCAGCTGTGCCAGCAACCGGGCCAGCTCCGCACACGCCTCGGGATTGCGCTGGGCCCGCAGGCTGCTTTCGAGATAATCCCTGGCCTTGCCCCACAAACTGTTTTGCAGGCACAGGCGCCCCAACGTCAGGAGCAGGCTCGGATCGTTCGGATGGTCCTTGAGCCAACCCTCGGCCGCTTGCAGTTGCCGGATCGGATCACCACCACGAACCAAACCGTACAAACGCGCCAGGTGGCTGTCGTAATGGCGCTTGAGCGCGGCCCGCAACACCTCTTCGGCTTCCACTTGGGCTCCCAGTTGCCGAAGTTGCTCGGCGTAGGCCAATACCAGTGCCGGCTCCTGGCGCTGGGCGGAGGTCAGCTGTTGCCAGGCGCGGCTGAGCGATTGCAAGCCGACGCTGCCATCGGTTTCGCGTTGAGCCGCCAGGGTGAGGTTCTCGCCCCAAGCCCGACGCTCCAGTTCCGCCAGTTCGGCCGCTGGCAGGACCTTGTCCTTGCGCAACTCCGGCAACAGCCGGATCACCGCCGACCAATCCCCGCGTTGCTGGTGCAGTCGCTGGAGTTGGCGCAAGGTCTGGGCGTTATGGGGATGACGTTCGTGCATGGCTTGCAGCGTGCTCAGCGCACCGTCGGTGTCGCCCCGATCCGTCTGCAGTTGCGCATGCGTCAAAGCAATGGCCAGCTCAGCCTGGGGCTGGCGCTCCAGGGCACGCTCCAGCAGACTGTCGCTTTGCTCGTAGAGGCCTTGCTCATTGGCCGCACGGGCGGCACCGAGGTAATACAGCAGGGGTTGGCGCTCGGCTTCGGCGGCACGATGCAAATGTCGCTGGGCGCTGGCCCAGCGCCCTTCGGCCAAATCCAACTGGCCGTGTTCGATCGCCACTTGCACGCGACGGCTGCGGTTGCGTCGCGACCATGGGTTGACCACTCCGGTGGAAGTGGTTACCAGCCCGATCAACGCACTCACGCCCCGCCACACCAGCCAGAGCACCGCCACCAACGCCAGGGTGACCCAGAGTCCGGCTTCGTAACGGAAATTCTTGTACGCCACCAGCACGTAACCCGAATGCTCGGCAATCGCCATGCCGAGCACGGCGGCAACGGCAATGACGACGAACAGAATCACGTAGAGGCGTTTCATGGCGTGGTCTCCTGCTCGCCCGCCTTGGGCATCGGCTTGACCGATTCCTCGGCATTCACATTGCGGCGTTCAAGATAGGCCTGGACGGCGCTCAGGGTGCCGGTCAGGTCCGGCGTGACCACCGTCACTGGCGACTTGCTCAGTTCAACGACTCGCTCAAGCATGACTTTGCTCTGCGGGTTGTCCTGATTGAAATTGTTCTTGAGCACGTCACGAGCTTCGGCCAGCGCCTGGGTATACACCGCTGCCTGGCCGTTGAGGGCGGCCCATTGCGCCTGCTCCAGCGCCAGGCTCAAGGCCAGGCGCACCTGCATCAGGCTCTGCCCGGCCAGGAGCGGGCGGACGTTTTCGTCGGCATTGAAATCGATGCGGATGTAACGCGAGATTCGATCCCACCACTGCGCCCACCGGCTGGCGCCATCGCCATCGGCAGTCAGGCCCAACAGCGATTCACCGCGATCCTTATATTCGGGAGCCACCTCCGAAAGCTGCAGCACCTGGTCACGCAGGGCGCCCAGTTGCAGGAACAGCCCGGTGCGATCCGGTTGTTCGGTACTGCGCAGCGCGGCAAGGGTCTTGGCCAACTGCTCGCGAGCAGCGAACGAGCCCGGGTCGTTCTGTTCGCGCAGGATTTCGTCCGCGCCCTGAACCAGCGCCTGAGCGCTGCTGATGTCCTGCAGGGCGGAAAGACGCAGGCTGGCCAGGCGCAACAAATGCTCGGCTTCGGCCAGGCGCCAATCCTTGCGGCTGGCACCGAGCACGGTTTCCAGGCGCTGATTGAGGCGTTGCTGGTCGCCTTGCAGCTGGGCGACCTGGCGCCGCCGCTCTTCCAGCTCTTGGGCCGGTGGCAGTTGCTCCAGGCGCTCACTCAGGCGTTGATCATTGAGCTTCAGGCTCTGAGCCTGGTCATTGAGCGCCTGGACCTGGGCGGATTGCTGTTGGGTGTTGGCTTGCAAGTGACGCACTTGCCAGATGCCCCAACCACCCACGGCTACGCCAGCGGCGCCCAACAACAACGCGACAATTGCCAGCCCGTTGCCGCGACGCGGCGCCATAGGGGCCGGCGTTTCAATCGAAGCTTCGATCGCTGGCTGGTCTTGATCTTTTGGCAAGGCTGTTTCGCTCACGTATCCATCCTTTGCATTAGAAAACGGCACGGACTGTTCCCGTAAAGCCGCCAGCAAAGCCGCGGCGCTGGCGCCACGGCAATCCACAACTGTCCGGGCCCCGGCGGCACGCGCCAACTCGGCGACCCTGGGGCTTGGAACAAACAATGGTAGCCGCGCCAGGGCGGGCCACGCTTCACCGGCAAGCCGGTGTAGATGCTCGAAGCTCTGCCCACTGCTGACCACCAGCGCGTTCAGGCGTTCCGCTTCAACCTTCGCCGGCAACTCACCTTCGTGGTAATGCGGCAGGCCGCGCCGGTACAGCTCCAGAT
The DNA here is from genome assembly GCF_014268655.2 of Pseudomonas marvdashtae. Taxonomy (NCBI): domain Bacteria; kingdom Pseudomonadati; phylum Pseudomonadota; class Gammaproteobacteria; order Pseudomonadales; family Pseudomonadaceae; genus Pseudomonas; species Pseudomonas marvdashtae. The sequence goes on along the minus strand of NZ_JABWQX020000001.1, from coordinate 79,112 downwards.
AATCGACACTAGCACCTTGCTCGCGCAAACGCTCCGCCAGCAAGCCGCGCCCGCCTTCACCACGCACGATCAAGACACGGGGCTCGGGCCGTTCGATAGCCTTCCGCAACGCTGCAAGTTCAAGCAAGGCTTCGCTGTCATCGCCATTATCAGGATAAGAAACGCTAAGGCCGGCGTCGGCAAGAATTTGCCCCGTCGCAGCCCCTACGCTGAACCATGGCAGCTGCGGCGGATGCGCCCCGTGTTGGCGCAACAGCTCCACGCACAGACGCGCGGCGGGTTTGCTGACCACAATCACCGCACAATACTGATCCAGCGCCTTGAGCATGGCGAGCCCGGACTCGGACACGGGGATCGGCTCGATATCCAATAACGGCAGGCTGCTGCTATAGACTCCCGCTTGCGCCAACACAGCCGCCAGGGCCGAAGACTCGTCCGCCGGCCGGGTGAGCAGCAGCCGCCACCCCGTCACGCGTGGCCTGCCTCGCCGTAGACTTTCTTGAGGATTTCGTCGGCGCCCTGGCTCAACAGGTCTTCGGCGACCCGCACACCCAAAGCTTCGGCGTCGCGGCGCGGCGCCCGTGCCTCGGCGCTGAGCAGTTGCTCACCGCTCGGATCGCCCACCAGGCCGCGCAACCAGACCTGTTCTCCTTCAAGCACGGCGTAGCAGGCAATCGGTACCTGGCAACCGCCGTTCAGATGCTTGTTCAGGGCTCGCTCAGCGAAGACTCGCACCGCGGTGTCTTCATGGTGCAGCGGCGCCAGCAGGGCATGGATTTCGCTGTCCGCGCCGCGGCACTCGATACCCACCGCACCCTGTCCACCGGCGGGCAGGCTGTCATCGACGCTGATGGCTGAGGTGATGCGGTCCTCGAAGCCCAGGCGTATCAAGCCGGCGGCGGCCAAGATGATCGCGTCATACTCGCCGGCATCGAGCTTGGCCAGGCGCGTGTTGACGTTGCCTCGCAGGAAACGGATCTGCAGGTCGGGACGACGGCTCAGCAATTGCGCCTGGCGACGCAGGCTGGACGTGCCCACCACGCTCCCGGCAGGCAGCGCTTCCAGGCTGGGAAATGTATTGGAGACGAATGCATCGCGCGGATCTTCCCGCTCGCAAATACAGAAAAGGCCCAGGCCTTCAGGGAAGTCCATGGGCACATCTTTCATGGAATGCACGGCAATGTCGGCTTCGTTGTCCAACAAGGCGGTCTCAAGCTCCTTGACGAACAGGCCCTTGCCACCGATTTTCGACAGCGGCGAGTCCAGCAGCTTGTCGCCGCGACTGACCATGGGCACCAGCGTCACGGTCAGGCCTGGATGGGCGCTCTCGAGGCGGGCTTTGACGTATTCGGCCTGCCAGAGGGCCAGGGCACTTTTACGGGTGGCGATGCGGATCTCGCGAGGGGACATGGATCAATCCGTACTTAAAAGATACGGCAGATAATAACAGCTCAACCAAATCCGCTTTGACTTGAATCACGACGCTGATGCCTCCCTGGCCGCCGGTCCCGAAAACGCATCGCTTTGGAAAGATACTAGAGCTGCTGCATCATTTTGCGGACGCCCGCCACATGTCGTCGGCTGACAATCAACGCATCGCCGTTGAGCCCCTTTAGATAAAGCTGGAAATGTCCCAGGGGGGTGCGCTGCAAACGTTCGATACGTTCACGAGCCACCAAGGCATTGCGGTGGATGCGCACGAATCGCTCACCGAACTCATCCTCAAGTGCCTTGAGTGGCTCGTCCAGCAGCACTTCGCCGCTTTCATGGCGCAAGGTCACGTATTTATGGTCCGCGATGAAATAGACCACCTGGTTCAAGGGGATCAGCTCGATCCCCTTGCGAGTCCGCGCGCTGATGTGGCTGCGCGGACCGCTGCCGCTTTCCGCAGCCGGACGCGTGAGCGCTGCCAGTTGCGTGCGGTTAGGCCGCTCTGCCTTGCGCAGCGCCTCTTCCAGCGCCTCGGCAGAAACCGGCTTGATCAAATAACCCACGGCACCGGCCTGCAACACCTCAGGAGGAAAATCGTCCCGAGTGGTACAGAACACCACCGCCGGCGGTGACTCTCGTTCGCACAGCTTTGCCGCGACCTGCAAGCCGTCCAAGCCAGGCATGCGAATGTCGAGCAGCACGATATCCGGTTTGTGGCTGTCGATAAGGGCCAATGCCTCTTCGCCATTGGTGGCGCTCGGCTCCAGGACACTGTAACCCTCGAGTTCACCGAGCGTACGGCTCAGGCGCTCGCGGGCCAGTGGTTCGTCGTCAACGATCAGGACATTCATATTGCGCTGGATTCCTGCGTGAGTCTCGCACAAGGATAGCGTAGACAGGGGAAGTGACATCCGTCACCGCGATCCACGCTAAGACTCGTTCGAGGGCCAAAAAGTGCCGCGAGGCGGTTGCCTATCTTTACCAGCGCTTGCCGACCGATGCTCGAGGCCTGTTGTCGCACAGCGTCGCCACAGGGATTGTGATCGCTCGATCTGACCAATATGAGTACCCCCCTTCTTTATGGGTGCGTCCGATGCGTCCTGGATGAAAAAGCAAAACCCCTACCGTCCACTGTAGACGGTTGCCAAGACGATATTGCTCAATCGAAAAATAACCTTGTGCAAAAAACCCGCTGGAAGCCGGCAAAAAACCTGCCGACCAGTGCCAGCGCCAGCCCCGGCAACCCTGTTATCATCCGCCGCAGCCTTCAACCGCTAATTTTTTCCAGCCGATCACGAGCGAATTCATGAGCACTGACAAGACCAATCAGTCCTGGGGCGGCCGCTTCAGTGAACCCGTCGACGCCTTCGTCGCCCGCTTCACCGCCTCCGTCAACTTCGACCAGCGCCTGTATCGCCACGACATCATGGGCTCGATCGCCCACGCCACCATGCTGGCCAAGGTCGGCGTGCTCACCGATGCCGAGCGCGACAGCATCATCGATGGCCTGAAGACCATCCAGGGCGAAATCGAGGCCGGCCAGTTCGACTGGCGTGTCGACCTTGAAGACGTGCACATGAACATCGAGGCGCGCCTGACCGACCGCATCGGCGTAACCGGCAAGAAGCTGCATACCGGTCGCAGCCGCAACGACCAGGTCGCCACCGACATCCGCCTGTGGTTGCGCGATGAAATCGACCTGATCCTGGCTGAGATCACTCGCCTGCAAAAAGGGCTGCTGGAGCAAGCCGAGCGCGAGGCCGAGAGCATCATGCCGGGCTTCACGCACCTGCAAACCGCACAACCTGTAACGTTTGGGCATCACATGCTCGCCTGGTTCGAAATGCTCAGCCGCGACTATGAGCGCCTGCAGGATTGCCGCAAGCGCACCAACCGCATGCCCCTGGGCAGCGCCGCGCTGGCCGGCACGACCTACCCGATCGACCGTGAATACACCGCGCAGCTGCTGGGCTTCGACGCCGTGGGCGGCAACTCGCTGGATAATGTCTCGGACCGCGATTTCGCCATCGAATTCTGCGCCGCGGCGAGCATCGCCATGATGCATCTGTCGCGGTTCTCCGAAGAGCTGGTGCTCTGGACCAGCGCACAATTCCAGTTCATCGATTTGCCTGATCGCTTCTGCACCGGCAGCTCGATCATGCCGCAAAAGAAAAACCCCGACGTGCCGGAACTGGTAAGGGGCAAGAGCGGCCGAGTGTTCGGCGCGCTGATGGGCCTGCTGACCCTGATGAAAGGCCAGCCGTTGGCCTACAACAAGGACAACCAGGAAGACAAGGAACCGCTGTTCGACGCCGCCGATACGCTGCGCGATTCGCTGCGAGCCTTTGCCGATATGATCCCGGCCATCAAGCCCAAGCATGCGATCATGCGTGAAGCGGCCCTGCGCGGGTTCTCCACCGCCACCGACCTGGCTGACTACCTGGTGCGCCGTGGCCTGCCGTTCCGTGATTGCCATGAAATCGTCGGCCACGCCGTGAAGTACGGCGTGGACAACGGCAAGGACTTGGCGGAGATGAGCCTGGACGAGCTGCGCCAGTTCAGCGATCAGATCGAGCAGGACGTGTTTGCGGTGTTGGCCCTGGAAGGTTCGGTCAACGCCCGTGACCACATCGGTGGTACCGCACCCGCCCAGGTGAAAGCCGCAGTCGTTCGAGGCCAGGCGCTGCTCGCCAGCCGCTAACGCCTGAAAGCTTGCGGGCAAGCCCGCCCTCACATTGGACCTTTGGTGAACAAAGGTCTGGTTGGGGCGGGTTTGTCTTGCCGGATCCTTCAGAACAGCAAGAAATCACTTCCGGGCGGAAATCTTCGCCAAGAACGCTGGCATCTCTGCGTCCCGATCCGCTGCGATCCGTTGCACGTGCGGATTCTCTCCCAACAGCTCCATCAAGGCCCTGGCAGCGGGCATATCCGCCAGCAGGTCGACATCGAACACCTTCTTGCCCACCTGCAAGACCAGCGAAAGGCTGTAGTAAAAATACAGATCAGCGATGCTCAAGCTGTCGCCCGCCACGTAGGGGGCGAACTTGCCGTGCCGGCCGAGCGAAGCAAACCCAAACAACAGCTCGCCCTTGGATTTTTCCTTGATCGCGTCGGGCACCGACATGCCGAAAAACGCCTCGGGGTAACAGGCACGCCCGGGCAGCTCGATGTACAGCTCTATTTCCCGGCACAACGCCAACGCCTGGGCGCGCTCGAATGGATCGGCGGGCAACAGGGCCTTGCCCGGCTGGGTCTGCTCGATGTATTCCAGGATTACGCTGGTCTCGTTGATAAATCCCTGTTCGGTCTTGAGCACCGGCACCTTGCCCCGAGGGCTGATGGCCAGCGCTTCAGGGGTCTGGCCGCCGTAGAACTGAACCTCTTCGAAGGGAAGCCCCTTCTCCAGCAGCGCCAGCTTGACCATGTTGTAATAATTGCTGACGGAAAAACCATAGAGCTTGAGCATGACATAGCCTCCAGGCCGTGCGGGGTTGGCAGCCTTGCGTTATAGACTGCCGGCGCGTTTCGTGCCAGGCGCATCACGCCGCTGAATGCAGGTAAACTGGCGGCCTTTCCTACAGGAGCCTGCCATGAGCGAGCCAACCGATATCGACCACGACGAAGAAGAGTTCGTCGAGAACACACTGATCCAGGCCATCGAGAACCAGATCGAAAGCGACAACCCGCCAGCGGCCAAGGCCACGTTCAACAAGTTGACCCTGGTGGGTTATGAGCGCGACGATATCCTCAACCTGATGGCCCATGTGTTGGCGGTGGAAATCGACGCGATCCTGGAAGAAGACCGCCCGTTCAATACCGAATGGTACGAAACTGCCTTGCGCGCATTGCCTGAGTTGCCGCCGGAAAAGAGCTGAACCGACAGGCAAAGTTGCTTCTGTGGCAAGCCTCCTGTGGCGAGGGGATTTATCCCCGCCGGGGCGCGAAGCGGCCCAAAAAAAGTGGACTCATTACGATTCTGGGCCTGCTGCGCAGTCCAGCGGGGATAAATCCCCTCGCCACAAGGAACCTGCCTGGACTCACTACAAAAAAACAAAAAAAGCATGACACTGATACTGGACAGCTCGGCCGAGTGCGCTCACCTTAGTGGCGCTGTCGACCCAATTCCTAGAAAGTCTGGAGTCCTTATGTCGCTTACCCCTGAGCTGGTTGCCGAACTGGAAATCCTTGCACTCTTCAACCTGGACAGTTCCCAGGAAGGCCTGAAAATTCATCAGACCGCTGCCCCCAAAGCCATCGCCGCTGCCAAGCGCCTGTTTGAAAAAGACCTGATAGACCAACCCGATGGCGGTTATCTGACCAGCCTGGGACGTGATGCCGCGCAAAATGTGCAAACGGTCTTGACGATACTCCGCGCCGAAGAAACCGCCTGAACTTTTTCCCCTCGCCCACGGAAATCCCTTTGCATCGGGATTTCCGCAGGCGCTTAGGCTTCGCTCGTAAAAAATTCTGACGCCACATCATTTTTCAGCTTAAGAATTCCGGGGACCGGGCGCTAACCTGCCATCACCTGTGTTTTCCCACGTCGACGCCGCGAGCCGGTTTGAGCTGACATGACCCGTAACCACGAGATACGCCCCGATCTGGACGAGGGAATCGACCGCAAGGTCCTGAGCCAATTGCGCGCGCGTTTTCTCAAGCTCAATACCGGCCGGATGGAGCGTGCCCTGGAAGGATTGTCGACCCGCCAGCAAGGCGTGCTGACGCTGCTCCCGCTGTTTTTCCACGTCAATCATCCGCTGCTGCCCGGCTACGTCTCGGGCAGCACGCCCGCCGGCATGTCCAATTACGAGCCCGACGCCAACGTCCTCACCGAGGCGCAACGGCTGACCCGTTCGTTTTCCTACAAGCCGCGCCACGGCAGCAACCCACCGCGACCCATTCTCGGCCTGTTCCTGATGGGCAGCCTCGGCACCCTGGCCCAGGCCGACCAGAGCGACATGGACGTATGGGTATGCCACGGGCCGGACCTGAGCGACGATGAATTGGCCGAGCTGCGCAAAAAATGCCAGCTCCTGGAAATCTGGGCCGCTACCCAAGGCGCCGAAGCCCATTTTTTCCTCATCGACCCGGCACGGTTCGTCCGCGGCGAGCGGGACAACCAACTCAGTTCGGACGACTGCGGCACCACCCAACACTATTTGTTGCTGGACGAGTTCTACCGCACGGCGATCTGGCTAGCTGGCCGTACGCCGATCTGGTGGCTGGTGCCGGTCTACGAAGAGGAAAACTACGAGCAATACACCCATACGCTGGTCTCCAAGCGCTTCATTCGCACGGACGAAACGCTGGATCTGGGGCATCTGGCCTACATCCCGCCTGGAGAATTCATCGGCGCCGGGCTCTGGCAGCTGTTCAAGGGCATCGAATCGCCCTACAAATCGGTGCTCAAACTGCTGCTGACCGAGGTCTACGCCAGCGAGCACCCCGACGTGCGCTGCCTGAGCCTGCGTTTCAAGCAGGCGGTGTTCGCCAATCGCCTGGACCTGGACGAGCTCGACCCGTACATGGTGGTTTACCGCCGCCTTGAGGAATACCTCATCGCCCGCGGCGAACCGGAGCGCCTGGAGCTGATACGCCGAGCGCTGTACCTGAAAGTCAATCGCAAGCTCACCGGCCAAGCTCGCAGCAGCGGCTGGCAACGCAACCTGCTGGAGCGACTGGCCCGTGAATGGGGCTGGGACCAGCGGCAGTTGGCGCTGCTGGACAGCCGCAGCCAGTGGAAAGTGCGCCAGGTCAGCCATGAGCGACGAGCGCTGGTGAATGAGCTGACCTACAGTTATCGCTTCCTGACGCAGTTCGCCCGCACCGAGAAAACCGTCAGCCTGATCAACAAGCGCGACCTCAACGTCCTTGGCCGGCGGCTGTATGCGGCGTTCGAGCGCAAGGCCGACAAAGTCGAGTTCATCAACCCAGGCATTGCCCCGGACTTGGCCGAAGATACCCTCACGCTGGTGCAGGCACCGAACAAGAAAGAGCCGGGACAGAACCAGTGGGGCTTGTACAACGGCAGCCTGAACGCCCTGGAATGGGAAAATTTCGCGCCGATCAAGCGCAGCCGCGAACTGCTCGAATTGCTCACCTGGTGCCATCGCAACGGCGTGATCGACAGCAGCACACGCCTGGCGCTGCACCCCGGCGACAGCGACCTGAGCGAGTTCGAACTGTTCAACCTGCTGGGCAGCCTGCAACAATCCATCGCCCTGCCCCTGGCCACGGTGGACGAAGAACCGCTGCTACGCGCCAGCGTACCCAGTGAAGTGCTGATTCTGGTCAACGTCGGTGTCGACCCGCTCAAGCATCACCGCGACCTGAACATCCTGATGACCACCGAGCGCACCGATTCCCTGAGCTATGCCGGGGTTCGGGAAAACCTCGTGCTGACCCTCGACCAGGTCACGCTCAATAGCTGGAACGAAGTGCTGGTCACCCGTTTCGACGGCGAACACGCCCTGCTCGACTGCTTGCGCGATTACCTCAATGACCTGCCTGCCGCACAACCCCAGCCACGCTTGCAGGTACGCTGCTTCTGTCACAACCGTGCGCAATTCATCGCGCGACGGGTCGAAGAAGTCATCGAGACCGCCCAGACCCTGCTGCTGAGCAAGCTCAACTATCGCTATCTGCTCAAGGTCCAGCAGCACTTTCACGTGTTGGAGCTGGTTCCGGGCCAAGTCAATCACGTGGCGCTGGGCAGTCTGTCAGCACTGATGGATTACCTGGGCGAAGAACTGACCGCCTACAGCCCGCTGCACCTGGACTCGATGGCGCTGGAAGATCACGACGTGGCCCTCATCCTGCCCATGGGCCAGCCCGAGTGCATCCAGGTGTTCTACCGGGTCCATGAGGAAGAAGCCGAGCTGTACGTGCTCGATGAACTCAACGCCTTATGGCAGCAGCGCTTGCCTTATCACGATGAACAAAGCCTGCTGGTGCCGCTGCAACGCTTCCTGCAATCGGTGCTCTATCGCCGCGACGCGTTGCTGCCAATGGATGCTTCCCAGCCCCCGACGCTGGAGATCCTGCATTACCAGCTACTGCCTTCGGGCACCGGACGCGCCCGACGTGTCGAAGCGCGGCAAGCGCCGCAGACACCGGTCAACAAGCCTTTTTATGACGTACAAGCGATCATCGGCAAAGCGGCGCACGGGCAGGTGCACGTCACCCTTTATTGCGATCAACGGGAGTTTTCAGAGTTGGAGCATGGCGACCAACTGTTCCGCGTGGTCGCCAGGGAGATCGTCGGCCAGCGCCGCGAGGCCGAACGCTATCGTTGCTACATCACCGACCTGGACCTCTCGGGCCTGGTGGGCGACGGCGCCTGCTCAAGTATCTTGTTCTTGCGCTACAAGGCCGACCTGGAGCGGGCGTTGAACGAGGCATTGAATCAGGTCTGAGACCGATTCAGAACGCGCAGTCGCCGCCATTGATCGGCTGCGACTCGACTTCCAGCAGCGTCAGCTTCAGCGTCTTGCCACCCGGCGCCGGCCAGTCGATATGCTGGCCTACCTTCAGCCCCAGCAGGGCACTACCCACCGGAGCCAGAATCGAAATCTTGCCCTCGTCGGCGTTGGCGCCCTGTGGATAAACCAACGTCAGGTGGTAATCCTTGCCGCTGCTTTCCTCGCGGCAGTGCACACGCGAGTTCATGGTCACGACATCGGCGGGCACTTCATCGTGGCCGACTAGTGTATCGGCACGATCCAGTTCGGTTTGCAACGCGATCACACCCGGAAGCGTTTCATCCAGGCTGTCGATCAAGCGCTCCAGACGTTGTACATCCAGGCGAGTAAGGGTGATGGAAGGTGCGGTCATGATCCAGGCAGACTCCTTTCTTCTGCACGAAAAAAGCAAAACCCCGCCACATAACGACGGGGTTTTCACGGGCCTCGATGAGTTGAGGCGTTGCTGGACACTACCACAGCTCAATAAATATACAACCCAAGGGATTTGCGCTTGGCCGCCTCGGCACAGATCACCCGCCGACGCTCGTCATCAGCCGAGCGCCATTCACGGATATCCTCCACGTGCCGGAAACAACCGAGGCAGACTTTGTGCTCATCCAGCTTGCACACGCTGGTGCAAGGCGACGGGACGGCGGGGCTCACGTTGCTATAGAGCGGCTTGGGTGGCCGCGCCGGGGTTGGCTGAGTCACGAAATCACAGGCCTTCGAAATCGAGTTCCGCGCCAGCCTGCTGCATGACGATACGCTCGAGCATCTCGCCCAACTGCTCTTCGCTCTTGTCGCACATCCAGCGCTCGCTTTCCTCGTCGTAATCGAAATGAAAGCCGCCGGAGACCGCCGCCAGCCACAACTGCCGCAACGGCTCCTGCCGACTGAAGATCAGCTGGCTGCCGTTTTCGAACTTGACGGTCAGCACACCGGCGGAGCTTTCCAGGTCGATGTCCAGGCCACTGTCATCGAACACATCCTCCAGCGTTTGCTGGGTCGCATCGACCAGGTCGTGGAAACGGGCTTCAGTCAAACTCATTGCGGCAACCTCGAAAATGTCTGCTCATGCTCAAGCGCCGCAAGATACGGACGCTTCCCGATGATTGCAAAGGATATACCGATTGACGACAGCAGCGCCGCCGGACGGGCGCCCCGTTGCATAGGCAAGCTGACGGGTGGCCGGTATACTCCGGCGCAATTAAAGCATTTTCAAGGATTTCGCCATGAAGCGCCTGATCTCTTCCCTTGCTGCGCTCGTCGCGGTTGCCTGCCTCGTGACAGCCTGTGGTCAAAAAGGTCCGCTGTACCTGCCTGATGACAGCAAGTCTCCTGAAGAACAGGCAGAACAGGCCAAGTCGTCGCAATCCAAGTCACATTCGCACGACACTCAAACTACCTACTAAGGGACCGCCATGGACGCTTTTAACTACCGTGGCGGGGAGCTGTTCGCGGAAGGGGTTGCCCTGTCCGCGATCGCCGAGCGTTTCGGCACGCCGACCTACGTCTATTCCCGTGCCCATATCGAAGCCCAGTACCGCACGTTCGCCGATGCGCTGACAGGCATGCCGCACCTGGTGTGCTTCGCGGTGAAAGCCAACTCGAACCTGGGCGTGCTCAACGTCCTGGCTCGCCTTGGCGCCGGCTTCGACATTGTCTCCGGCGGCGAGCTGGAACGCGTTCTGGCCGCTGGCGGCAGCCCCGACAAGATTGTCTTCTCCGGTGTCGGCAAGACCCGCGAAGACATGCGCCGTGCCCTTGAAGTCGGCGTGCACTGCTTCAACATCGAATCCACCGATGAGCTGGAGCGCCTGCAGGTTGTTGCCGCTGAACTGGGTGTCCGCGCGCCGATTTCCCTGCGCGTGAATCCAGACGTCGATGCCGGAACCCATCCGTACATTTCCACCGGCCTGAAGGAAAACAAGTTCGGCATCGCCATTGCCGATGCCGAAGATGTGTACGTGCGCGCTGCCCAACTGCCGAACCTGGAAGTGTTGGGCGTCGATTGCCATATCGGCTCGCAGCTGACCACCCTCGAACCGTTCATCGACGCCCTCGACCGCCTGCTGGCCCTGGTCGATCGCCTCGGTGATTGCGGCATCTACCTGCGTCACATCGACCTGGGCGGCGGTGTCGGCGTGCGCTATCGCGACGAAGAGCCGCCACTCGTGGCCGACTACATCAAGACCGTGCGTGAGCGCCTCGAAGGCCGCGACCTGGCGTTGATGTTCGAACCGGGTCGCTACATCGTCGCCAACGCCGGCGTGTTGTTGACCCAGGTCGAGTACCTCAAGCACACCGAACACAAGGATTTCGCCATCGTCGACGCGGCCATGAACGACCTGATCCGCCCGGCGCTGTACCAGGCCTGGATGGACGTCACCGCCGTGCGCCCTCGCGAAACCGCATCCCGCAACTACGACATCGTCGGACCGATTTGTGAAACCGGCGATTTCCTGGCCAAGGGTCGGGAGCTGGCGCTGGAAGAAGGCGACCTGCTGGCCGTGCATTCGGCCGGTGCCTATGGGTTTGTCATGAGTTCCAACTACAACACCCGCGGCCGCTGCGCCGAGGTGCTGGTGGACGGTGATCAGGCATTCGAAGTGCGTCGCCGCGAGACGGTAGCCGAGTTGTTTGCTGGCGAAAGCCTGCTGCCGGAGTAAAACCATGCTGCTGCGTTTTACCAAGATGCACGGCCTGGGCAATGACTTCATGGTCCTCGACCTGGTCAGCCAGCACGCGCACATCCTGCCCAAGCACGCCAAGCAATGGGGTGACCGGCACACCGGTATCGGCTTCGATCAATTGCTGATCGTCGAAGCGCCGAATAACCCGGACGTGGATTTCCGTTATCGGATCTTCAACGCCGACGGTTCGGAAGTCGAGCAATGCGGCAACGGTGCGCGCTGCTTCGCCCGCTTCGTGCTGGACAAGCGCCTGACCGCCAAGCGGCAGATTCGCGTCGAGACCAAAAGCGGCATCATCGAACTGGATGTTCGCAGCGACGGCCAGATCGGCGTCAACATGGGCGCTCCACGCCTGGTACCGGCGGACATTCCCTTCCAGGCACCGAGCCAGGCCCTGAGCTATCAGGTGGACGTCGACGGTACCTCGGTGGAATTGGCGGCGGTGTCCATGGGCAACCCTCATGCCGTACTGCGCGTAGACGATATCAACAGCGCGCCAGTGCATGAGCTGGGGCCGAAGATCGAGCATCACCCGCGTTTCCCTGCCCGGGTCAACGTGGGCTTCCTGCAGGTCATCGACCGCCACCGCGCGCAACTGCGCGTCTGGGAACGCGGGGCCGGGGAAACCCAGGCTTGCGGCACCGGCGCCTGCGCCGCCGCCGTCGCCGCGATCAGCCAAGGCTGGATGGATTCACCGCTGCTGATCGACCTGCCCGGCGGGCGTTTGTCCATCGAATGGGCAGGCCCAGGCCAACCGGTGCTGATGACCGGCCCGGCCGTACGCGTATACGAAGGACAAGTTCGTCTTTGAGTGAGTCAAACCCATGACCGACAAGCCACAGGTTCCAGCCCCGCAGCCCGACGAATCCCCGAGCCAGAACCCTGAAGCCGCGGCAGTGGCCGCGTATCTGGAGGCTCATCCGGACTTCTTCGTCGAGCATGAAGATCTGCTCGCAACGATGCGCATCCCCCATCGGCGCGGCGACACCGTGTCGCTGGTCGAGCACCAGATGAAAATCCTGCGCGAGCGCAATATCGAAATGCGCCATCGCCTTTCGCACCTGATGGACGTTGCTCGCGACAATGACCGACTCTTCGACAAGACCCGTCGCCTGATCCTGACCTTGATGGACGCCAGCACCCTCGAAGACGTGGTGATGGGTGTCGAGGACAGCCTGCGGCAGGATTTCCAGGTGCCTTTTGTCAGCCTGATCCTGTTTGGCGACAACGCCATGCCGGTGGGCCGGTGGGTGACCCACGCTGAAGCGCAGACGGCCATCGGCGGCCTGCTCACGGAAGACAAAAGCGTCAGCGGCAGCCTGCGCGAGCATGAGCTGGACTTCCTGTTTGGCGAAGAACAACGCAAGCAGATCGGCTCCACTGCCGTCGTCGCCATCGCCCACCAGGGCGTGCACGGCGTGCTGGCCATCGCCAGCCGCGATCCGCAGCACTATAAAAGCTCGGTGGGCACGCTGTTCCTGAGCTACATCGCCGAAGTGACCGGCCGGGTGCTCCCACGGGTGGCCGGTTCGCTGCGTTCGGTACGCTGAGATGGAGCGGCAACTGGAGGCCTACTGCGAACACCTGCGCAGTGAGCGCCAGGTGTCGCCTCATACGTTGTCGGCCTATCGCCGCGACCTGGAGAAAGTGCAGGGCTGGTGCCAGAAACAGAACATCGGCAATTGGTCAGCCCTGGATATCCAACGCCTGCGCAGCCTGATCGCTCGCTTGCATCAACAGGGGCAATCGTCCCGCAGCCTGGCACGGCTGCTATCGGCGGTGCGCGGTTTGTATCAGTACCTCAATCGCGAAGGCCTGTGCGATCACGACCCTGCCACCGGCTTGGCACCGCCCAAGGGCGAACGCCGCCTGCCGAAGACCCTCGATACCGACCGCGCCCTGCAGCTACTGGAAGGTGCCGTCGAGGATGACTTCATGGCGCGACGGGACCAGGCAATTCTCGAGCTGTTCTATTCCTCCGGGTTGCGGCTTTCAGAGCTGACGGGGCTGAACCTGGATCAACTGGACCTGGCCGATGGCATGGTCCAGGTGCTCGGCAAGGGCAGCAAGACGCGCCTGCTGCCCATCGGCCGCAAGGCCCGCGAAGCCCTGGAGCTGTGGCTGCCGCTGCGGGCGCTGACCAACCCGGCCGACGACGCGGTTTTTGTTGGCTTGCAGGGCCGGCGCCTCGGCCCGCGGGCCATCCAACTCCGCGTCAAGGCCGCCGGCGAGCGTGAACTGGGGCAGAACCTGCACCCACACATGCTCAGGCATTCATTCGCCAGCCACCTGTTGGAATCCTCCCAGGATCTGCGTGCCGTCCAGGAACTGCTCGGCCACTCGGACATCAAGACCACCCAGATCTATACCCACCTGGATTTCCAGCACCTGGCGACGGTCTATGACAATGCCCATCCCCGGGCCAAACGCATCAAGGGCGACGAATCATGACCATCGAGCTCATCACTTTCGACCTGGACGACACGCTATGGGACACCGCCCCGGTGATCGCCAGCGCCGAAGCGGTCCTGCGCCAGTGGCTGACCGACAACGCGCCGGACCTGGGCGATTTTCCGGTGGAGCGCTTGTGGGCGATCCGCACGCAAGTACTCAGCGAAGAACCGGACCTCAAGCACCGCATCAGCGCACTGCGTCGGCGAGTACTGTTCCGGGCGCTGCAAGATGCCGGTTACGACCAGTGGCGTGCCTCGGAGCTGGCAGACCAGGGTTTCGAGGCGTTCCTGCATGCACGGCATCAGCTGGAGGTCTTCCCCGACGTGCAGCCGACCCTGGAAATCCTGGCCAATCATTTCGCTCTTGGCGTCGTCACTAACGGCAACGCCGACGTGCGTCGCCTGGGGCTGGCGGACTACTTCAAGTTCGCCCTGTGCGCCGAAGACATCGGCATCGCCAAGCCAGACGCGCGGCTGTTTCACGAGGCCCTGCAACGGGGTGGCGCCACGGCGCAGACGTCCGTGCATGTCGGCGATCATCCGGGTGATGACATCTCCGGCGCCCAACAAGCCGGCCTGCGCGCCGTGTGGTTCAACCCGGCGGGCAAAGCCTGGGACGCCGATCACGCCCCGGACGCGGAGATCCGCAGCCTGACCGAACTGCCGGGATTACTGGCAGGGTGGCATAGCCAGCGCTGAACCCGCGCTGGGTCCACTTCTGTAGCAGTCTGCCCGAAAACTTCAGTCCATGAAAAAGCCCGCAGCGACGGCGGGCTTTTTCAGCAAGCAAGGGCAGATACTCAGATAGGGCGGCTACCGTACTTGTTGTCAGGCTTCTTGGGCGGATCAGCGACCACGTTGGCCTCCACTTCCTGCACCTTTCCGCCCCTGGCCAGGAATTCCTCCATGGCCTTGGCGAGCGCGTCACGCTCCTTGTTCTTGGCCTCTACGCTCGGCAACTCGTCAATCGATACCGCCGCCTTGGCCTTGCCTTTGGCGGTCGGAACCGGGACATCGGCACCGTCGTCTTCAACGACGTCTTCAGCCGCCGCTTCCAGGCCTTCTTCGGCCTCGTCTTCGTCACCTACTTCGAGGTCGTCGTTTTCCAGATCATCGTCGCTCATGTTCTACCTCATGACTTGCGAAAAGCAGATTAGTTATAGCCCAGCTTCGCCATCTGTCGAAGGCTGCCAGAAAAAATTCAACATCCGCCGGCAATCAGCGGTCATGCCCCTTCACCGTGCAAGGTGGCGAGGACTTTACGGGCACCGCCATGATCACGGTGCTCGCCCAGATAAACACCTTGCCAGGTACCCAACGCCAACCGTCCCGCCGTCACCGGAAGACTGAGCTGACATCCCAGCACGCTGGCCTTGAAGTGCGCCGGGAGGTCGTCCAGGCCTTCGTCGTTGTGCTCATAGTCGGCGGTTCCTTGTGGGATCAGCCGATTGAAAAATCGTTCGAAGTCTCGACGTACCGCCGGATCGGCGTTCTCGTTGATGGTCAACGAGGCCGAGGTATGCTGCAGCCACAGATGCAACAGACCGACACGACATGCCTTGAGTTCAGGCAGGCCGGCGAGCAACTCGTCCGTCACCAGATGAAAGCCCCGGGGCCTTGCCCGCAGGGTTATCAGCGTCTGTTGCCACATACAGATCTCCGCACGTTCGGCGCGCATTCTAGCGCGCTCTGGGAAAAAACAAAGGGCCTAATATTCCTGCCTCCATGTAAGTCTTTGGCGGTAGAAAAACTCAAGTCGCATACGCAACAAAAGGCGTCGGAAAAACCAGCACGCCTTGTGAGCAATGACAAACTCCAGACAAAAAAATGCCCGGCGAACCGGGCATTTTTTTTAGCTGTCGATTACAGGTTGTAACCACGCTCGTTGTGCTGGGCCAAGTCCAGGCCCACGGCTTCTTCTTCCTCGGAGACACGCAGACCCATGACGGCGTCCAGTACCTTGAGAATGATGAAGGTGACGATGCCGGTGTAGACCACAGTGAAGCCTACGCCCTTGAATTGAATCCACACTTGCGCACCGATATCGGTCACGGTGCCGAAGCCACCCAGGGCCGGCGCCGCGAACACACCGGTCAGGATCGCGCCGAGGATACCGCCGATACCGTGCACGCCAAAGGCGTCCAGGGAATCGTCATAACCGAGCTTGCGCTTGAGGGTGGTCGCGCAGAAGAAGCACACCACGCCCGCCGCCAGGCCGATGACCAGGGCGCCCATCGGGCCCACGGTGCCAGCTGCAGGCGTGATCGCGACCAGGCCCGCCACCACACCCGAGGCGATGCCCAGTGCGCTTGGCTTGCCGTGGGTGATCCACTCGGCGAACATCCAGCCCAGCGCTGCGGCAGCGGTGGCGATCTGGGTTACCAGCATCGCCATGCCGGCGGTGCCGTTGGCCGCGACGGCGGAACCGGCGTTGAAACCGAACCAGCCCACCCACAGCATGGCCGCGCCCATCAGGGTGTAACCCAGGTTATGCGGCGCCATTGGCGTAGTCGGGAAGCCTTTGCGCTTGCCCAATACCAGGCAGGCTACCAGGCCGGCGATACCGGCGTTGATGTGCACCACGGTGCCGCCGGCGAAGTCCAGCACACCCCAGTCCCACATCAGGCCGCCGTTGCCGGACCAGACCATGTGCGCAATCGGCGCATACACCAGGGTGAACCACACGCCCATGAAGATCAGCATGGCGGAGAACTTCATCCGCTCGGCGAAAGCGCCGACGATCAGGGCTGGAGTGATGATCGCGAAAGTCATCTGGAAGGTGATGAACACCGCTTCAGGGAACAACGCCGCCGGGCCGGTGATGCTAGCCGGAGTGACGCCCGCCAGGAATGCCTTGCCCAAGCCGCCGATGAAGGAGTTGAAGTTGACGACGCCCTGCTCCATGCCGGTGGTGTCGAACGCGATGCTGTAGCCATAGATGACCCACAGGACGCTGATCAGACCGGTAATGGCGAAGCACTGCATCATCACGGAAAGAATGTTTTTCGACCGAACCATGCCGCCGTAGAACAGCGCCAGGCCAGGAATGGTCATGAACAGAACAAGAATCGTGGCCGTCAGCATCCAGGCGGTGTCGCCGGAGTTGAGGACTGGGGCTGCCGCTTCTTCTGCCATGGCCAGGCCAGGCATTACGAAGGACAACAGGGCTCCTAGCCCTGCGAATTTACGCAGAGTCATATTGTTTTCTCCTGGGGCGTTGGGTTTGACGGCTTAGATAGCGTCGGTATCGGTTTCGCCGGTACGGATGCGAATGGCCTGTTCCAGATTGACCACAAAGATCTTTCCGTCACCAATCTTGCCGGTGTTGGCGGCCTTGGTAATCGCCTCGATGACCCGGTCCAGATCCTTGTCGTCGATAGCGACGTCGATCTTCACCTTGGGCAGGAAGTCGACCACGTATTCCGCGCCACGATACAGCTCGGTGTGACCTTTCTGCCGCCCGAAGCCTTTGACTTCAGTAACGGTAATGCCCTGCACGCCGATCTCGGACAACGACTCGCGTACGTCGTCCAACTTGAACGGCTTGATGATGGCAGTGACTAGCTTCATGAAACTCTCTCCCGAATTGGTGGACTTGCCCCAGGAAAACAAACCCGACTCAAGTCTAAGCGCAGTGCCTGGCTTTGTAACGCGTCGTCGGCCCGAGTTGCCCGACTGGCGCCAGCTGACTACTCCTGACGAAACTCCCCGCTCCGCCTTTGCACTGCATTTCGTCACAGCGACTGCATCAGTGCATGGGTCACCAGCCTCTAAGCAGAAAGCTTGCCATCTGTGCCCAACCCCCCTGATTTCAACCCTTTGCCCGCTACGCCGGCCTGCACCGCGCTACGAACCGCAGCGATACGCACAACAACGGTGCGACAGTGCCCGGCACCGTGCGCGAAAAGCGTGCATTCGGGCCTGGCGAATTGACTATAGACGGTGCGTGATACACTGCCCGCCATCGTTTCCAGGACACCTGCCATGCTTGCGCCCAAAGACCTCCTCGACGCCCTCAGCGGCCACGCCTCCCGCCTCTTGAGCGGCGACACTCCCCTGCCGAAAAGCGAAATCGAAAGCCAGTTCAAGGCGCTGCTGCAAAGCGGCTTCAGCAAGCTTGACCTGGTGAGCCGGGAAGAATTCGACAGCCAGATGGTTGTGCTGGCCCGGACCCGGGCGCGGTTGGAGAGTCTGGAGGCGAAGGTGGCTGAGTTGGAGGCGAGGCTCGGCGCCGACGCAGGATGATTTCGATACGCTGCGAATTCCTGGACGTCTCTGCCCGCTTCGGTTTTGAGCTATAAACCCTCGCTACAAGCGCGGGGTTCAACCAGCCCTCGAATCAAGCGCACTGAGGGAGGCGCTTGACCTGATCACGGATTACGGAACCCCGCTCGATTTCAGCCTTGCGCAGGTCGTATGTGGACTGCAAATTCAGCCAGAACTCTGCGGTAGTATTCAGGCAGATCGATAACCTGAGGGCCATATCGGCGCTCACACCTCGACGCTGCAGCACAATGTCGTTCACCGTTGGTGTCGAGACATTCAACGCCCTCGCCAGGGCCGCCGCTGTAAGACCCGAAGGCTCCAAGTATTCTTCCTTGAGAATTTCGCCGGGGTGAACCGGACGCATACCGTTTTTAGTCTACTCACCTCAGTGATAGTCGACGATTTCTATGTTTTCCGGTCCGTTAGGACTCCAAACAAAACAAATCCCCCATTGTGCGGCATCAAGCATTGTTAGCTTGCGTTCCACCATACTTAAAATGCCACTACTTGCAGTGTTACCTTTGCGAAACAGACTCTCGGTTTCTGAACACCTGAAGCTAAGATATCTCCTCATTCACGCTTGAATGGCGTATCCGTAACATCCTGCCAACATTTCTCCCTTCAACTGCCGCACCCAAGTCCTCCCTCAGGACTAGTCTTCAAGAACCGCAGGACGCGGCTCTTTATTCATTCAAGGAACGCTTCATGTCGCTTGCCATCGTCCACAGCCGCGCCCAGGTGGGGGTGGAGGCTCCTGCCGTTACCGTTGAAGTTCACCTGGCCAATGGCTTGCCGTCACTGACCATGGTCGGCCTGCCAGAGGCCGCCGTGAAGGAAAGCAAGGATCGAGTGCGCAGCGCGATCATCAATTCGGGGCTGAACTTCCCGGCGCGGCGCATCACCCTGAACCTGGCGCCGGCGGATCTTCCAAAGGACGGCGGCCGCTTCGACCTGGCCATTGCCTTGGGAATTCTCTCCGCCAGCGTGCAAGTGCCGACACTGATGCTGGACGACGTTGAATGCCTCGGGGAACTGGCCTTGTCCGGCGCCGTTCGGCCGGTGCGCGGGGTGCTGCCCGCGGCGCTGGCGGCGCGCAAGGCCGGGCGCATGCTGGTGGTGCCGCGAGCGAACGCCGAGGAAGCGTGCCTGGCGTCGGGGTTGAAGGTGATCGCCGTGGATCATCTGCTCGAAGCGGTGGCGCACTTCAATGGCCACACGCCCGTCGAGCCGTTTGTTTCCAACGGGCTGCTTTCGGCCAGCAAGCCTTATCCGGACCTGAGCGAAGTACAAGGCCAGACCGGCGCCAAGCGCGCACTGCTGATCGCTGCGGCGGGGGCTCATAACCTGTTGTTCAGCGGCCCACCTGGCACTGGCAAGACGCTGTTGGCAAGTCGTTTGCCGGGGTTATTGCCACCGTTGGCGGAAAGCGAAGCCCTGGAGGTCGCGGCGATACAGTCTGTCGCCAGTTGCGTGCCGTTGAGCCATTGGCCGCAACGCCCGTTTCGCCAGCCTCATCATTCGGCGTCCGGGCCGGCGCTGGTGGGAGGCGGGTCCAAGCCGCAGCCGGGGGAAATCACCCTCGCCCACCATGGCGTGCTGTTCCTCGATGAACTGCCGGAGTTCGACCGCAAGGTGCTGGAAGTCTTGAGAGAGCCGCTGGAGTCAGGTTTCATCGTGGTTTCGCGGGCCCGAGACCGGGTGCGCTTTCCGGCACGCTTTCAACTGGTGGCAGCGATGAACCCCTGCCCTTGTGGATATCTCGGCGAGCCCAGCGGCCGATGTTCCTGCACGCCGGACATGGTGCAGCGTTACCGCAACAAGCTGTCCGGTCCTTTGCTGGACCGCATCGACCTGCACCTGACCGTCGCCCGGGAAGCCACGGCTCTGACCCCAAGGAGCGAACCGGGTGACGACACGGCCACCGCAGCCGAACGGGTGGCCGAAGCCCGTGAACGCCAGCAAGCACGACAGGGTTGTGCCAATGCGTTCCTCGACCTGCCGGGCCTGCGTCGGCATTGCAAATTGTCGGCAACCGATGAAGCCTGGCTGGAGACCGCCTGCGAACGGTTGACCCTGTCGCTACGAGCCGCCCACCGCTTGCTCAAGGTCGCCCGGACCTTGGCCGACCTCGAGCAGGTTGAACGAATCAGTCGAGAACACCTGGCCGAAGCCCTGCAATATCGGCCGGCTACGCCTTGAAAAGGCTCACGGTTTGCTCAGGTCCACCAACGGTGTCTCCCGCACCTCGATTTTTTGATCGCCCTGGATGTCGTCGATGCGCTTGAGGGCCTTGTCCACGGCAACCTTGTCTGCCAGAAGGCTGTAGTGGATCTGGAATTGCTTGCGCTCTTTCGGTGCAATGGTCGGCACCAGGCCCAACGGACGCTGGTAGCGGCGGTTATAGGAGAAACTGGTGCCCGGCTCCAGGCCGGTCACATAGCCCTGGCCTTGGGTATCGGTGTTTTTCCACAGGGAAAAAACCGGAAGCGTCCCGGTGTTGAAGCCCACCGCAACGCCGAGGCTGCCGGCCTTGTTGTGCAATACGGTCAGCGTATCGCCCTTGGCGTCGGCGTATGGCACGACGTTATAGACCGTTTCATCGTAGTCCTTGGTGGGGGCTCGATAGGTTTGCCAGTCTTTCAGGTCGCCCTTGGCCTTGTCGTTGAATGGCGAGACTTGTTTGACCGGCGCTGCGAAGCGAGCACCCTGCTCCAGGAACGGGGTGCTGAAATTACTGTGGTAGAGCGCCTGGTATTCCTTTGGATAATCGCCATTGTTGGTCAGCGTGTCATTGAGCGAGAACGTCACGCTGCCGGGCTCAGTGACGAGTTCGGTCTGCACCGAGAAGTCGACTTTCTTGAACGCCTGCTCTTTCAGCTCGCCTCGCAGGGTGATCGCGTAGGGCGGTTTTTCGTCAATGTGCAGCGTGACCTTGTTCGCCGGGATATTGGCCGCGCGACCGTGCAATGTCAGCAGCTCTCCGTTATCCATACCCGGATGGCCGACCCATTCGTAGCCGCAACGGGTCACCAGCTCATTGAAACCTTCAAGCCAGCCCAGGCCGCCTCGCCCGTTGAGCTCGATGAATGCCGGGTTGACCACTTCCTTGACCGGCGAATCCCAGCCCATGCGCACATCACCAACCGAGGCTTGCAGCACACTCATGCCTCGAGTCGGGACGACTGAGAGCTTCAGGGAGCCGTTATCGATGTCGACAACGCTGACGCCTTCCTGGCGACCGCCGTGCAGGGTGCGCATCGTCACGGAAAACGGCTTGTCGGTCTTGACGCCCAACTGCTGGCTGGTGATTTGCCACGGCTGGGCGGCCTTGTCGGTATCGAGCAAAACGTAATCCCAAGCCATCGCATGGGAGGCAGCACCCAAGGCGCTGAGGGCAACGAGGAGTTTGAGCGAATTCATGAACGGAGCCTTTTCTTGGAGTTGTGCGGTTTTTATAGACTTGAAGAAACGTTTCAGCAAGCCAAAAAACAGCAACTAACCTAAAAAGGGCCTAAGCGGGAGAGTGGAGCTTTTGTGGGGGCGAGCTCGCTCGCGAACGCGATGGGTCAGGGTGAGATGAGGGTGGCCGGACTGCCGCATCGCGAGCAAGCTCGCTCCAGCAAAAAGTGCTGGAGGCGCTTGCTCGGTACGGAACGCCTCAGCGGAACCGATCAACCTCTTTGCGCAGGTCCTGCGCCAGGGTTTCCAGTTCCTTGGCGGTGATCGCCAGGTTGGAGACCACTTCGCGCTGCTCGGTGTTGGCCATGGCAATGCTTTGCAGGTTGCTGCTAAGCAGGGTCGCGGTGCTGCTCTGTTCCTGGGTGGCCGTGGTGATCGCAGAGAATTGCTGGCCGGCCGAGCGACTTTGTTCATCGATGCGCGCCAGGGCCGTGGCCACATTGGCGTTGCGCGACAAGCCTTCCTGCATCAGCAGGTTGCCCTTCTCCATCGTACTGATGGCATTGCCGGTTTCCTGCTGGATGCTGTTGATCATGCCGGAAATTTCATCAGTGGCCTGACGGGTACGCGACGCCAGGCTGCGCACTTCATCGGCCACCACGGCAAAACCACGGCCCTGCTCGCCCGCGCGGGCAGCTTCGATGGCGGCGTTCAGCGCCAGCAGGTTGGTTTGTTCCGCGATAGACGTAATCACGCCCACGATGCCGCCGATTTCCTGGGAACGCTGGCCCAGGGTGTTGATGACCGTAGCCGTACTGTTCAGCGCGCCAGCTATCTGCTCCAGGGATGATGAAGCTTCGTCCATGGACGTGCGACCAATCTGGGTTTGCTGTGCGTTCTCTTGGGCCAGGCGCTGGGTATTGCCCATGTTGTCGGCAATGTTCAGGGAGGTGGCGCTGAATTCTTCAACCGCGCCGGCCATGCTGGTGATCTCGCCGGACTGCTGCTCCATGCCTTCATAGGCACCGCTGGACAATCCGGACAGGGCCTGGGCACGGCTGTTGACCTCTTGCGAGGCTTTGCGGATGTGCTCGACCATCGTCGACAAGGCTTGGCTCATCTGGTTGAACGCGCGGGCCAGTTGGCCGATCTCGTCATGGCTCGACACGTTCAGGCGCACGCTCAAATCACCGGCACCCAATGCTTCGGCCTGACGCACCAGGTCGCCCAACGGGGCCAGTTTACTGCGCAGCAGCCACATCGCTGACCCAACGGCCAGCAGCATCGCCAGCAAGCTGCCGATAGCCAGTTGCGTACCGACACTCCAGGTCACGGCACTGATTTCAGCTTTCGGCATGCTCGCCACGACGGCCCACGGCCCGCCTTCGAACGGCACGGCGACGCTGTAGAACGCTTCTGCAGTGTCGTCCCAGAACGCCCCTTTACCTGGCTTCTTGACCAGGTTCGTGATGGTTACGGCAGCCTTGTCCAGCGCCTGCACGCCTGCTGGCGGCACCAGCCATTTGCTTTGCTCATCCAGCAAGGCCAGCGAACCGGTCTTGCCGATGCGGAAGCGCTTGAGGTTCTCGAACTGCGCGTTCTGCGCATCGGTGTAATCGAAGCCTACGTACAACACGGCAATGATCTTGCCACTGCTGTCGCGCACCGGCGTGTACTGCGACATATAGAAACGCCCGAACAGCAGCGCCCGGCCGATATAGCTCTGGCCACTGATCACCGGGCCATAAGCCGGGCCGGCGCGGTCGAGCACGGTGCCGATGGCCCGCGTGCCGTCCTGTTTGCTGACCGAAGTGCTGACCCGGATGAAATCGTCGCCGCTGCGCACGAAAATCGTGGCCACCCCGGCGGTCATCGTCTTGAAGTCATCGACTTCCTTGAAATTGTTGTTCAGCACTTCGCTGCCGAGGCTCAAGCCAGGGGTTTGTACGCCCGCCACAGCCACCGGTTGGTCAGGATGCACGCTCAGGCCCGCGCTGAAGCGCTTTTCGAACAGACCGGCCAGCCGCTGAGTGCTCTCGCGCAAAGTGCCATGGAACGTATTGAGCTGATCGGCCATCAGGCGAGCTTCGCTGGCCAGGTGCTCTTCACGGGTGGCAAGGTTGGCGGTGTCCAGCGAGCGCAAGGCGAAGACGGTACTGCCGGTGATCACTATCGCCAGTATCACAGCGAGGGCAAGGCCAAGCTGAGAGGCGATCCGGGCGCGAGGTTGAGACATGACGGCTCCTGGCCGAGAGACTGGGATCGTCCTGATCACGTCACGCGCTCGGCTATTTTTTGGGTGATGGGTGTAGGCAGTCCCTTTCTAATACGAAAGTACTACCTCCACACCTTCGGCGGCGAAACCAAATACTTGAGCGATTCGGGAGGATTAATATCAAGTGGCTAGCACTGGCACTGCAACGGTTCAGCCAAGACGCTTCACGTCGGGAAGCTGCATGGCCGTGACCTCGCTTTGCAAAAAATCGCTGAGCCGGCGCAAACGTTCACCACCGGGACGAGTCTTCGGCCAGACGAGGTAATAGTGCTCACCGCTGGCGACCGCAGTTGGCCACGGCAGGCTCAAGCGCCCCTGGGCGACGTCCTCGGCGACCATCAGCAAATCCCCCATGGACACGCCGTAGCCGCGCGCCGCAGCGATCATGCCCAGTTCCAGCGTGTCGAACACTTGCCCGCCCTTGAGCGAAACCTTGTCGGCCAACCCCATGCGCTGCAGCCAGTTGCGCCAGTCACGGCGATCCGGTGTGGGATGCAGCAGTTCGGCACTGGCCAACCGCGCCAGATCCCAAGGTTGGTCGTTCAACAGGTTCGGCGCGCCGACCGGAATCAGCTCCTCGGGGAATAACAGGCTGGCTTCCCAATCCGCCGGAAAATGCCCATTGCCCAGCAGTACCGCGCAATCGAAAGGCTCGGTATTGAAGTCCACCGAGTCGATGTCCATCCAGGCGCTGGTCAATTGCACCTCGTTGCCGGGCTGCAAGTGCCGAAAACGGCTCAGCCGCGCCAACAGCCAACGCATGGTCAGGGTCGAGGGTGCTTTCATGCGCAGGATGTCGTCTTCCCCGTGCAAGGTATGACAGGCGCGCTCCAGCGCCATGAACCCTTCTCGCACGCCCGGCAACAGCAAACGCGCCGACTCGGTCAACTGCACGTTGCGGCCGCTGCGCTGGAACAGCCGACAGGCGAAGTGATCCTCCAGCGTGCGGATGTGCCGGCTGACCGCGCTTTGCGTGATCGACAACTCTTCAGCAGCCCGGGTGAACGAGCTGTACCGCGCCGCCGCTTCGAATGCACGCAGCGCATAAAGAGGAGGAAGACGACGAGACATGGCGAAGCTCCATGAGGGTGATACCGGCACCCTAGCAGAATGTGCTCCAGCATGAGTTTTAATCATGCCAGCAATCGTATTTATCCTTTTGTGCAAACCTCCGCGAGCGCCGAGAATCGACGTTTTACTGCCTTGTTTGAACATGGAGCGTGATGATCATGCAGCATCCGGCGCGTACCGAACTCTGGGCCATCCTGCGGCTGGCGGGGCCGTTGATTGCCTCGCAGTTGGCGCACATGCTGATGGTGCTGACCGACACCCTGATGATGGCGCGCCTGAGTCCCGAAGCCCTGGCCGGCGGCGGCCTCGGGGCGGCCACTTATTCGTTCGTATCGATTTTCTGCATCGGCGTGATCGCGGCGGTGGGTACATTGGTCGCGATTCGCCAAGGCGCCGGCGATATTGAAGGGGCCACCCGGCTGACCCAGGCCGGATTATGGCTGGCCTGGTTGATGGCGCTGGTGGCGGGTTTGCTGCTGTGGAACCTCAAGCCGGTGCTGCTGATGTTCGGCCAGACCGAAACCAACGTGCTGTCCGCCGGCCAGTTCCTGCTGGCGCTGCCGTTCGCCCTGCCCGGCTACTTGAGCTTCATGGCGTTGCGCGGCTTCACCAGTGCCATCGGCCGGGCCACACCGGTCATGGTGATCAGCCTCGGCGGCACGGTGGCCAACTTCCTGCTCAACTACGCGCTGATTACCGGCATGTTCGGCCTGCCAAGGCTCGGCTTGATGGGAATCGGCCTGGTAACGGCCATCGTCGCCAACTGCATGGCCCTGGCGCTCGCCTGGCACATCCATCGCCACTCGGCCTACCGTGCCTATCCATTGCTCAAAGGCCTGTCGCGGCCCAATCGCCAGTACCTCAAGGAGCTGTGGCGCCTGGGCCTGCCGATTGGCGGCACCTACGCGGTCGAAGTCGGTTTGTTCGCGTTCGCCGCGCTGTGCATGGGCACAATGGGCAGCACGCAATTGGCGGCGCACCAGATCGCTCTGCAGATCGTCTCGGTGGCGTTCATGGTCCCGGCGGGTATGTCCTACGCCATCACCATGCGCATCGGCCAGCACTACGGCGCCGGACAGTTGCCAATGGCGCGCCTGGCCGGGCGAGTCGGGATCGGCTTTGGCGCGGCCGTCATGCTGGCCTTTGCCATGGTGTTCTGGCTGTTGCCGAACCAGCTGATTGGCCTGTTCCTGGACCACAACGACCCGGCCTTCCGAGCGGTCATCGACCTGGCGGTCAGCCTGCTGGCCGTGGCGGCGTGGTTCGAGCTGTTCGACGGCGCGCAAACCATTGCCATGGGCTGTATCCGTGGTTTGAAGGATGCCAAGACCACGTTCCTGGTGGGTTTGGGTTGCTATTGGCTGATCGGCGCACCGGCCGCCTGGTGGATGGCCTTTCATCTGCATTGGGGACCGACCGGCGTTTGGTGGGGCCTGGCCCTGGGGCTGGCCTGCGCGGCGGTGAGCCTGACGTTGGCGTTCGAGTGGAAGATGAAGCGGATGATGCGCAGTGAGCCTGGGCAGCAGGATTTCGAGGCCATCCAGGCCAAGTGAAATCCAACGAAGATTGCTTCAGCTTCCGGCTTCCTGGACTGCCTGGCCACCTTCGAACGTCAGGTACTCGACCAATTCGGGTAACGGCAACGGTTTGCTGATCAAGAAACCCTGCACCTGATCGCAACCGAAACCCCGGAGCAAGTCCAGTTGCTCCGGGGTTTCGACGCCTTCGGCCACCACCTCCAGGTTGAGGTTATGGGCCAGGTTGATCATCGCGTGCACCAGTTTGCGATTCTCTTCGCGCTGTTCCATGCCGCCGACGAAGCTCTTGTCGATCTTGAGCAAGGCAATGGGCAGG
Organism: Pseudomonas marvdashtae; assembly: GCF_014268655.2. NCBI lineage: Bacteria > Pseudomonadati > Pseudomonadota > Gammaproteobacteria > Pseudomonadales > Pseudomonadaceae > Pseudomonas > Pseudomonas marvdashtae. Next base: position 52,207 of record NZ_JABWQX020000001.1, on the reverse strand, counting down.
CTATTGAGGTGCACGAACGAGGAGAACCCGGTACCGAAGTCGTCCAAGGAAAAACGCACCCCCAAGCGACCCAGGGCGTCCATGGTCTGCTTGACCAGGTCGCTGCGGCGCATGACCGCGGTTTCGGTGAGTTCGAACTCCAGCCACTGGGCCTCGACGCCCCGCTCGGCGATCAATCGGCTGAGGGTCGGCAACAGCTGGCTGTCCTGGAACTGTCGGAACGACAGGTTTATCGCCATGTGCAACGGCGCCAATCCTCGCTCGCGCAGCGCCTGCATGTCCCGCAACGCCCGGGAGATCACCCAGTAGCCCAACGGCACGATCAAGCCGCTCTGCTCGGCCAGCGGCACGAACTCGCTCGGCGGTAATAATCCGCGCTCACCATGACGCCAGCGCACCAGGGCCTCAAGACCTACGATCGTCCCGTCCGCAAGATTCAACCGGGGTTGGTAATGCAACTCCAGCTCGTCGCGGCGCAGCGCCCGGCGCAACTCGCTTTCCAGATCGGCGAGGCTGCGGGCATTGCGGTTGATGCGCTCGTTGAAGATATGAAAGGTGCAGCCTTGCGTGCTCTTGGCCTGTTGCATGGCGATATGGGCATGCCACATCAATGGGTCCGCACCGGCCTGTGCGCGGGCGTGGGCGATACCCAGGCTGCAACCGATCAACAGGCTTTCGCCGTCCACCCAATAGGGTTCCGCCATGGCTTCGGTGATGCGCTCGGCCATCCACTCCGCTCGCTGAGGCGCGCGACGGGTGTCGATCAGCAAGGCGAACTCGTCGCTGCCCAGCCGCGCCAGTTGATCCCCGGCCTCAAGCGACCCCTTGAGACGCGAGACCACTTGCAGGATCAGACGGTCGCCGGCCTGGTGGCCGAGTGCGTCGTTGGCGTGACGGAAATTGTCGAGGTCCAGATGCCCCAGCGCCAGGCCACGGCCTTCGTTTTCAGCCAGGCGTGCCGCCAGCAAGGTCTGGAAGCCCTGGCGGTTGGCGATGCCCGTCAGCGGATCCTGCGCGGCAAGCCGTTGTAGGGTATTTTCCAGCACGCCACGCTCTCGCACGTGTCGCAGGCAACGACGCAACGTCGCCTCATCCAGCACATCACGCACCAGCCAATCGCTGACACCGTCCGGAGAGGTCGAAGGCTCGTGCTCAAGCAAGAGGACCGTTGGCAGACGGCAGCGACCGGGCGCGGGCTGCAAGCTCGCCACAGTCAGCAGCACCGCGTTGCGGTTGTCTTCAAACAGGCTGCTGACCGACTCCCAGCTCGGGGCGCTGATCAACACGACCGAGGGCCCCATGGGCGCCAGGCACTTGCGCAATACCGCTGACCACTCAGGCGTTTCGGCCAACAACAGCAAACGCAAGGGTTCGACAGGCGTAGACAAGCTGACTCCCTAGACTCTGCAAGGTGGTAGGCGCGGGGCATTATGACTCGCCAATGGGCAATCACCAATGCCAATGGTTCTCAAACACAAGCTTTTAACGTTTTTCACAACTGTAAAACGAACGTTAGACCTAAATCCCGTCCGCATCCTGAGCGAAAGTAACAAAAGCGGCAAATAGAGATGACGTTCAGCGTCACAAGTCGGACAGAGCAGCACAATTCTGCGAGCCTGTTAAAATGCCGGCCCATTTCGCAAACGACTCCCTGAACCCTGTCATGTCCCGACTCAATCCCCGGCAGCAAGAAGCCGTGAACTATGTCGGCGGCCCTCTTTTGGTGCTCGCCGGTGCAGGCTCCGGCAAGACCAGCGTGATCACTCGCAAGATCGCGCACCTGATCCAGAATTGTGGCATCCGCGCCCAGTACATCGTCGCCATGACGTTCACCAACAAGGCCGCCCGGGAAATGAAGGAGCGGGTCGGTGGCCTGTTGCGCGCCGGCGAAGGCCGCGGCCTGACGGTCTGCACCTTCCACAACCTGGGCCTGAACATCATCCGCAAGGAACACGCGCGACTGGGCTACAAACCGGGCTTCTCGATTTTCGACGAGACTGACGTCAAGGCCTTGATGACGGACATCATGCAGAAGGAATACTCGGGCGACGACGGCGTCGACGAGATCAAGAACATGATCGGGTCCTGGAAAAATGACTTGATCCTGCCGCCCGAAGCCCTGGAGAACGCCCGCAACCCCAAGGAACAGACCGCCGCCATCGTCTACGCCCACTACCAGCGCACCCTCAAGGCGTTCAACGCGGTGGACTTCGACGATCTCATCCTGTTGCCGGTCAAGCTGTTCCAGGATCACGCCGACATCCTCGAGAAATGGCAGAACAAAGTCCGCTACCTGCTGGTGGACGAATACCAGGACACCAACGCCAGCCAGTATTTGCTGGTGAAGCTGCTGATCGGTAAGCGCAACCAGTTCACCGTGGTAGGCGACGATGACCAGTCGATCTATGCCTGGCGCGGCGCACGTCCGGAAAACCTGATGCTGCTCAAGGACGACTATCCGTCGCTCAAAGTGGTAATGCTGGAGCAGAACTACCGCTCCACCAGCCGCATCCTGCGCTGCGCCAACGTGCTGATCTCCAACAACCCCCACGAATTCGAAAAGCAGCTGTGGAGCGAAATGGGCCACGGCGACGAGATCCGCGTGATCCGTTGCCGCAACGAAGACGCCGAAGCCGAGCGCGTGGCCATGGAAATCCTCAGCCTGCACCTGCGTACCGACCGGCCATACAGCGACTTTGCGATCCTGTACCGCGGCAACTACCAGGCCAAGCTGATCGAGCTGAAATTGCAGCATCACCAGATTCCCTATCGCCTGTCGGGGGGCAACAGCTTCTTCGGACGCCAGGAAGTGAAGGACCTGATGGCCTACTTCCGCCTGATCGTAAACCCGGACGACGACAACGCCTTCCTGCGGGTCATCAACGTACCGCGCCGGGAAATCGGTTCGACCACCCTGGAAAAGCTCGGCAACTACGCCACCGAGCGCAAGATCTCGATGTACGCCGCCACCGACGAAATCGGCTTGGGCGAACATCTGGACAGCCGCTTCACCGACCGCCTGGCGCGCTTCAAGCGCTTCATGGACAAGGTCCGCGAACAGTGCGCCGGGGAAGATCCGATTTCAGCGCTGCGCAGCATGGTCATGGACATTGACTACGAGAACTGGCTGCGCACCAACAGCTCCAGCGACAAGGCCGCCGACTACCGCATGAGCAACGTCTGGTTTTTGATCGAGGCGTTGAAGAACACTTTGGAAAAAGACGAAGACGGCGACATGACCGTCGAAGACGCCATCGGCAAATTGGTGCTGCGGGACATGCTCGAGCGCCAGCAGGAAGAGGAAGAAGGCGCTGAAGGCGTGCAGATGATGACCCTTCACGCGTCCAAGGGCCTGGAATTCCCTTACGTGTTCATCATGGGCATGGAAGAGGAAATCCTGCCGCACCGTTCCAGCATCGAGGCCGACACCATCGAAGAAGAACGGCGCCTGGCCTATGTCGGGATTACCCGGGCACGCCAGACGCTGGCCTTCACCTTTGCCGCCAAGCGCAAGCAGTACGGCGAAGTGATCGACTGCGCGCCGAGCCGCTTTCTCGATGAGCTGCCGCCGGACGACCTCGCCTGGGAAGGCAACGACGACACGCCGACGGAAGTCAAAGTCGTTCGCGGCAACAGTGCCCTGGCGGATATACGCGCGATGTTGAAGCGCTAGAATCGATTATTTTTCACTGACTTCAGGCGCTGACGCGTCATCAGAGGAGGCTTCATGGAAGCCCTGCAGCAGAAAATTCGTGAACAAGGCATCGTGCTTTCCGATCAGGTCCTGAAAGTCGACGCTTTCCTGAACCACCAGATCGACCCGCAATTGATGAAGCTGATCGGCGACGAATTTGCCGCGCTGTTCAAGGATTCGGGCATCACCAAGATCGTCACCATCGAAGCCTCGGGCATTGCCCCGGCGATCATGACCGGCCTGAACCTCGGCGTACCGGTAATCTTTGCTCGCAAGCAGCACTCCCTGACCCTGACGGAGAACCTGCTCTCGGCCACCGTGTACTCATTCACCAAGAGAACCGAAAGCACGGTAGCCATCAGCCCGCGGCACCTGACCAGCAGCGACCGCGTGCTGATCATCGATGACTTCCTGGCCAACGGCAAAGCCTCCCAGGCGTTGATTTCCATCATCAAACAGGCCGGCGCGACCGTCGCCGGACTGGGCATCGTGATCGAGAAATCGTTTCAGGGAGGCCGCGCGGAACTCGATGCCCAAGGCTATCGCGTCGAGTCCCTGGCGCGGGTGAAATCGCTGGCGGGTGGGGTCGTGACCTTTATCGAATAATCCCTGGTGACTGAACGGTCGCCTTGAGCCCCGCAAGCAACAAGCGCTGGGACAGCTCCTCCTTCAGGCCCTCAGGGTTCGTCAACTGCATCCGCTCCAGATGCCCGGCATACTCCCATGGCTCCGGCGCATCGAGCGCGGCTTTGCCCAGTTCCAGGATTTCGGTGAGCTTGAACTTGCTTTTAAGCCAGTTCAGCGCCCGCAGCAAATCGCGCTCCAGCCCATCGAAATCGCAGCCCAACGGGTACTCCGGAAACAGATTCGGATGCCGCGCCTGGATCGCCTGCAAACGCTCCGACGTGTTGTCGGCGAAACGCGGATCGAGACGAAAGTCCTTCGGCAGTTTGCCGGCGCTTTGTGCCTGCTCGATCAGCCCAGGCTGGAAGCGGGAATCGCTGATGTTCAGCAACGCTTCGATCACGGCGGCGTCGGTCTTGCCGCGCAGGTCGGCGATGCCGTACTCGGTCACCACGATGTCTCGCAGGTGCCGGGGGATTGTGCAGTGGCCGTACTCCCAGACGATGTTCGAACTGACCACGCCCCCGGATTCGCGCCAGCTGCGCAAGAGCAGGATCGAGCGGGCCCCTTCCAGCGCATGCCCCTGGGCAACGAAGTTGTACTGGCCGCCCACACCACTGAGCACCCGCCCGTCCTCCAACTGGTCAGCCACTGCGGCGCCCATGAGCGTCATGGTGAAGACGGTGTTGATGAAACGCGCATCGAGTCGCTGCAAGCGCTTGAGTTGCTCTTGGCCGTACAGCTCGTTGATGTAGCTGATGCGGGTCATGTTGAATTCGAAGCGCCGGCTCTGCGGCAGTTCGCGCAAGCGCTCATAGAAGCTGCTCGGGCCGAGGAAAAACCCGCCATGAATGCAAATGCCGTCAGGTTGCGCCGCCTCGTCGAGAGTCCCTGCGTTGGCCTGTTCCTGGGTCGGTTCGTCGGGATAGACCTTGCGCCGGATGATCCCGGCCTCCGCCAACACCAGCAGGCCGTTGACGAACATTTCGCTGCAACCGTACAACCCCTTGGCAAACGGCTCGACCCCACCCTCGCGCTCGATCAACTGCGCCCACTGGCTCAGGTTCACGTCCGCCAGCAGGGCCTGGTATCCGGCGTTATCAGCCTGACGCGCCAGCAATGCCGCCGTCAGCGCATCGCCCATCGAGCCGATGCCGATCTGCAGCGTACCGCCGTCGCGCACCAGAGTGCTGGCGTGCAGGCCGATCAAATGATCCTGGAACCCCACCGGCATGTTCGGCGTGGAGAACAGCGTGTGGCTGTCCTTTTCATCGATCAGCAGGTCGAAGCCGTCGATGCCGATTTCCGCGTCGCCCGGCATGTAGGGCAAATCGCTGTGGACCTGACCCACCATGAGAATGGTTTCCCCCGCCTCGCGCCGCTTGGCGATCATTGGCAAGAGGTCCAGGGTAATGTCCGGGTTGCAGCTCAGGCTCAGGCGATCCGGATGCTCCGGGTCGCTGGCCACCAGCTGCGCGATCAGGTTCAGGCCAGCCGCGTTGATGTCCCGGGCCGCGTGGCTGTAGTTGCTGCTGACGTAGTCCTGCTGGGCGGATGCACTGTGCAACAGACTGCCCGGTTGCATGAAGAACTGCTGGACGCGGACGTTCGCCGGCAGGCTGTCGCGCTGCAGGTCGGCAAGGTAATCGAGCTCGGGATAGTCGCCGAAGACCCGTTCGACAAAGGGCTCGAGGAAGCGCTTCTGCAACCCGTCGCCCAGGTTCGGCCGGCCCAGGCTCAGCGCCGTATAGATGGTCAGCTGCCGCTCGGGCAGTTGCGCGATGCGCCGGTACAGCGCGTTGGCGAACAGATTGGGCTTGCCCAGCCCGAGGGGCATGCCGAGGTGGATATGCGCGGGAAGGCGCTCGAGCACATCATCCACCGCCTGTTCGATTGAACACAACTGAACCATCCGACCCTCCGGGACATTCCATGAATGTGGGTTGGACCGAGCTTGCCGGGTCTTGGTTGCGATGAACAGCCTGGAAAAAAGACCCAGGCGCAAAAAAGCCGCTCGTAAGCGGCTTTTTCGTGAAAGATCCCGGAGGGTTACAGACCGGACATCTCTTTGATAGCACCCTTGAGTTCTTCATCGGTGCAATCGGCGCAGGTGCCTTTAGGCGGCATGGCGTTCACGCCGGTGATGGCCTTGGCCAAAATGCCGTCGAGGCCGCCTTGATGGTCGGCACGCTCTTTCCAGGCCGCCTTGTCACCGACTTTCGGCGCGCCCAGCAGGCCGGTACCGTGGCAAGCATTGCAGTGTTTGGCGATGACGTCCTTCGGCGCCTTGGCACCGCCAGCCCCACCCGCCGAAGCCACGACCTCCATACCCTTGCATTCCTTGCCCTGAACGCAAACCTGGCCAACGGGTTCGAGGCGCTTGGCGATTTCGTCGTTGGGCGCCGCTTGAGCGCTCGCAGCCCATAGGGCCAATACGGTTGCTGGTGCAGCCAGCATTTTCATAATTAGGTTCACGCGTACACCCTCAATGGTGGCTAGTCACGCCTGCGGCCACGGTTTGCAGGCGGGCGCAAGTATAGCGGTAAGCCTGTCACTCTGAAACAACCCCAAAGTCGCAAGGGTCTTGTTCGTCACGACAGCCCAACGTGCGGGCGCCTTTGCCATCCGGGCTTGGCGCCTCTTCGATTAGAAATTGGCCGGTGTGGCTGCGCTGATCAGTCGCGCCGGCGCATCGAACGGATTGCGAAAACGGTGAGGCTTGGTGCTTTCAAAATAGTAGCTGTCGCCTGCCTCGAGCACGAAAGTTTCGGCACCAACCACCAGCTCCAGCCGACCTTCCACCAGAATCCCGGTTTCCTCGCCTTCATGGGTGAGCATCTCGTCACCGGTGTCGGCGCCTGGCGGATAGATTTCGTTCAAAAAGGCAATCGCCCGGCTTGGATGTGCCCTGCCCACCAATTTCATGGTCACGGCGCCGTCGGAGATGTCGATCAGTTCGTTGGCTTTATAGACGATCTGGGTCGGTTTCTCCTGGAGGATCTCTTCGGAGAAAAACTCGACCATGGACATGGGAATCCCGCCAAGGACCTTGCGCAGCGAGCTGATCGAGGGGCTCACGCTGTTTTTCTCGATCATCGAAATGGTGCTGTTGGTGACGCCCGCGCGCTTGGCGAGTTCACGCTGGGAAAGGCCTTTGAGTTTACGAATGGATTGCAGTCGTTCACCGACGTCCAATGCTGGAGCCTCCAGGGAATCAGGTTGTGTGGAAAGTGAGCGTTATCATGGCGACAGCGTTCAGTATTTACAACACCTTGGCCCGAATCCTGTGCGGCGAAGCGACTTTCGGTAGGCTGCGTTTTGCCTCAGGTCCCGGAATAGAGCCGTGGCACCCGTCGCAGGTTGCAGAAAATCTGATAGGGAATGGTGTCGGCGGCCTTCGCGACATCGCTGGCGAGGATGTTTTTGCCCCACAGCTCCACGGTCGAGCCAAGCCCGGCCTGGGGAATATGGGTCAGGTCCACGCACAGCATGTCCATCGACACTCGTCCGACCAGTTGGCTGCGCTGGCCATCCACCAGGACCGGCGTACCGTTCGGCGCCTGGCGCGGGTAGCCGTCGGCATAGCCCATGGCAACCACGCCGACCCGGGTCGGTTGCGCCGTCACAAAGCGAGCACCGTAGCCCACCGGCTCGCCGGCGGGAAGCTCGCGCACGCTGATGATCCTCGATTCCAGTGTCATGACCGGTTGCAGGCGCGAAGCCACGGCATTGGCCTCCTCGAACGGCGTCGCACCGTACAGCATGATGCCTGGCCTTACCCAATCGCTTGGTATTTGCGGCCAACCCAGAACCGCCGGCGAATTGCGCAGGCTGACCTCGGCCGCCAAGCCCTGGCGGGTCTGCTCGAACACTGCCAGTTGTTGCAGGCTGCTGGGGTCATGCAGCTCGTCAGCGCGGGCGAAGTGGCTCATCAGTACGATCTTCGCCACCTTGCCGCTCGCCAACAGGCGACGATACGCCGCCTGATAGTCGGTCGGGTGCAATCCAACCCTATGCATTCCCGAATCGAGCTTGAGCCAGACCGTGATCGGCGCGCCCGATGTTGCGCGTTCAATCGCTTCGAGCTGCCACAACGAATGCACCACGCACCAGAAATCGTGCTCAACGATCAATGGCAGTTCATCGGCCTCGAAGAATCCCTCCAACAGCAGGATCGGCCCGGCAATCCCACCGGCCCGCAGCTCCAGGGCTTCTTCGATGCAGGCCACGGCGAACCCGTCGGCCGTTTCCTGCAAGGCCTCGGCGCAGCGCACCGCGCCATGCCCATAGGCGTCCGCCTTGATCACCGCAAGGGCCTTGGCCCCGGTAACTTCGCGGGCCAGTTGGTAGTTGTGACGCAAGGCTTGTAGATCAATCAGGGCGCGGGCAGGACGCATGGCGGCAGGCTTCTAGGCGGTCATGAATTAAAAAACCGGCGCGGGCTGGCAGGGTGGACCACCCACAGCGCCGGGAGAGGGATCGTTTGGCCGGTATTAAGGCAGCGCAGCCACGACGGACAGCTCCACCAGGATCTCTGGCTCACACAGCTTGGCCTCCACCGTGGCCCGGGCCGGGGCGACGCCTTTGGGTAACCATTGGTCCCACACCGCGTTCATCCCTGCAAAGTGGGCGTCGATGTCCTTCAGGTAAATGGTCACCGACAACAGTTGGCTCTTGTCAGTCCCAGCCAGGTCAAGCAGACGCTCGATATTGGCCAGCGTCTCGCGGGTTTGCTGCTCGATACCGGCGCTCATGTCGTCGCCGACCTGTCCGGCCAGGTAAACGGTGCCGTTGTGCAGGACGACCTGACTCATGCGGTCATTGGTGAGCTGGCGCTGGATTGCCATGTTTCGCGGACTCCTGAGGTTTGCTGCCATAACGGGAAATATCGAGGCCTTCGGCGCTGATCTGCGGCTTTTTCTTCGCCATCAGATCCGCCAGCAAGCGACCGGAACCGCACGCCATGGTCCATCCGAGGGTGCCGTGGCCGGTATTGAGGAACAGGTTCTTGAACGGTGTGGCGCCGACGATCGGCGTGCCGTCCGGGGTGGTCGGACGCAGGCCGGTCCAGAAGCTGGCCTGGGCCAGATCGCCGCCCAGAGGATAAAGGTCGTTGACGATCATCTCCAGGGTTTCACGCCGGCGCGGATTGAGCGAGAGGTCAAAACCAGCAATTTCCGCCATGCCGCCCACCCGAATGCGGTTGTCGAAACGGGTGATAGCGACCTTGTAGGTTTCGTCGAGAATGGTCGAGGTCGGTGCCATCGCCGGGTCGGTGATCGGCACGGTCAGCGAATACCCCTTGAGCGGGTATACCGGCGCACGAATACCCAGCGGCTTGAGCAATTGCGGCGAGTAGCTGCCCAGGGCGAGGACGTAACGGTCGGCGGTTTCCAGCTTGCCGTCGATCCAGACGCCGTTGATGCGATCACCGGCAAAATCCAGGCGCTCGATGTTCTGGTCGAAGCGGAACTGCACGCCGAGCTTCACAGCCATTTCCGCCAGGCGCGTGGTAAACATCTGGCAATCGCCGGTCTGATCGTTAGGGAGGCGCAAAGCACCGGCCAGAATGTCGGTGACGTTGGCGAGGGCCGGTTCGACCCGGGCGATACCTTCACGATCGAGCACTTCGAACGGCACGCCGGACTCTTTCAGCACGGAAATATCTTTTGCCGCGCCATCGAGCTGGGCCTGGGTGCGGAACAACTGCGTAGTCCCGAGGCTACGGCCTTCGTAGGCGATGCCGGTTTCGGCACGCAGTTCGTCGAGGCAGTCGCGGCTGTACTCGGACAGGCGGACCATGCGCTCCTTGTTGATCGCATAACGATTGGCGGTGCAGTTGCGCAGCATCTGCGCCATCCACAGGTATTGGTCGATGTCGGCGGTGGCCTTGATCGCCAGCGGCGCGTGCCGCTGCAACAGCCATTTGATCGCCTTGAGCGGCACGCCCGGCGCGGCCCACGGCGAGGCGTAACCCGGCGATACCTGGCCGGCGTTGGCGAAACTGGTTTCCATGGCAGGCGCCGGCTGACGGTCGACCACCACTACTTCAAACCCGGCACGGGCCAGATAGTAAGCACTGACGGTACCGATGACGCCGCTACCCAAGACCAGAACGCGCATGTTGAAGCCCTCATCGCGGATAACCGCTGACGTTCGTTATACAAAGCCGTAATGAGCGCAGTGTAAAAAAGATCAGGCAGTGCTTTTCACTATATAAATGCCTATATTTGGCGAGAATTCTCGGCAAAAACCCTTTTCACGGAGGCGCATCACCTGTGCGTACCAATACCCAGACCAAACGCGAGCTGGACAAGATCGACCGCAATATCCTGCGCATCCTCCAGGCGGACGGGCGAATCTCCTTCACCGAGTTGGGCGAGAAGGTCGGCCTCTCCACCACGCCCTGTACCGAGCGGGTGCGACGCCTTGAGCGCGAAGGGATCATCATGGGCTACAACGCCCGGCTCAACCCGCAGCACTTGAAGGGTAGCTTGCTGGTGTTCGTCGAGATCAGCCTGGACTACAAGTCTGGCGATACTTTCGAAGAGTTCCGACGCGCAGTGCTGAAGCTGCCTCACGTGCTGGAATGTCACTTGGTGTCGGGGGATTTTGATTATCTGGTTAAAGCGCGGATTTCCGAAATGGCCTCGTACCGCAAGCTGCTGGGCGACATCCTGCTCAAGTTGCCCCACGTTCGAGAGTCCAAGAGCTACATCGTGATGGAGGAAGTGAAGGAGAGCCTGAACCTGCCGATTCCGGACTGAGCGCGTCTAGACCAACACCTGCCGGGTGCTCGCCATGTATTCGTGGATCTGCTTCTCGATCCGCGGATGAATCAATTCCACCGGCCTGCGCCCATTGGGGCACGGCAAGGTCGCCGTAGTGCCGAACAGCCGGCAGATCAAGGGTCGCTCGTCGTACACCGTGCAACCGTTCGGCCCCAGGTGCACACAGTCGAGCGCTTCCATGGCGGCGTCCTGTTCGGCGCGGGTCTTGCGCGGCAGGCGAGCCATTTCCTCAGGCGAGGTGGTCACCGGTCCGCAACAGTCATGGCAGCCCGGCACGCACTCGAACGTAGGAATCTGCTGACGTAGCGTGCGGATTTTTTGACTGTTGCAGCTCATCGAGGCGTTACCGAGTCGGGACAGCCCTGGATTCTGCCTTAAAAGCCACAGGCCAGACAGCGCCAGGCGACCGGTGTTGCCCACGATCGAATCCACGGCTTATGCTCCGTAAAATTTCTCAAACACAACAATCAGGATTACGCACATGAACGCCCGTGTTCAGCAACCTGCCCCGAACCACGCGCACGCCGCCTCTTACTACGCCGCCAGCAGCCTGCCGCAACCGGACCATCCGGTGCTGCAAGGCGAGTTGGTGGCGGATGTCTGCGTGGTGGGCGGCGGGTTTTCCGGGTTGAACACCGCGATCGAATTGGCCGAACGCGGCATGAGCGTTGTCCTGCTGGAAGCACACAAGATCGGCTGGGGCGCCAGCGGGCGCAACGGCGGCCAGCTGATTCGCGGTGTGGGCCATGGCCTCGATCAGTTCGCCCCGGTCGTTGGCGCCGACGGCGTCCGCCAAATGAAACTGATGGGGCTTGAAGCGGTGGAAATCGTCCGCCAACGAGTCGAGCGCTTTCAGATTGCCTGCGACCTCACCTGGGGTTACTGCGACCTCGCCAACAAACCCGACGACTTGCAAGGCTTCGCCGAAGAGGCCGAGGAACTGCGCAGCCTGGGTTATCGCTACGAAACCCGACTGCTGCGAGCCGATGAAATGCACAGCGTGGTGGGCTCGGATCGCTACGTTGGCGGCCTGATCGACATGGGCTCGGGTCACCTGCATCCGCTTAATCTGGCGTTGGGCGAAGCGGCCGCGGCGCAGCAATTGGGCGCCCGGCTGTTCGAACGATCGGCCGTCGTACGCATCGACTATGGTCCGCAGGTCAACGTGCACACCGAGCAAGGCTCGGTCCGCGCCAAGACGCTGGTGCTGGGCTGCAACGCCTACCTCAACGGCTTGAACCCGCAACTGAGTGGCAAAGTGTTGCCCGCCGGCAGCTACATCATTGCCACCGAACCCTTGAGCGAAGCCCAGGCACAGGCGCTATTGCCGCAAAACATGGCGGTCTGCGACCAGCGGGTAGCCCTGGATTACTACCGGCTTTCGGCAGACCGCCGCTTGTTGTTCGGCGGCGCCTGTCACTATTCCGGTCGCGACCCGCAGGACATTGGCGCTTATATGCGTCCGAAGATGCTCAAGGTATTCCCGCAACTGGCGGACGTGAAGATCGACTACCAATGGGGCGGGATGATCGGCATCGGCGCCAACCGTTTGCCGCAGATTGGCCGGTTGAAGGATCAACCGAATGTGTATTACGCCCAGGCCTACTCCGGCCACGGCGTAAACGCCACACACCTTGCCGGCAAGTTATTGGCCGAGGCCATCAGCGGGCAGCAAGGCGGGGGATTCGACTTGTTTGCCCAAGTGCCGCACATGACCTTTCCTGGCGGCAAGTACCTGCGCTCCCCTTTGTTGGCACTGGGGATGTTGTGGCATCGGCTGAAAGAACTGGTTTAACCAAAAACCGTGGCGAGGGAGCAAAGCTCCTCGCCACAGGGTTTCGTACTCATTTTTCATCTAGCTTCAAAGCCGCCAGAACGGCTTGAGGCCTTCTGCCCGGGCCTGCTCCCGGGTCAGCCCGATGTCTTGCAACTGTTCGGGTGTGAGCTCCAACAAGGCTTTGCGTGTATGCAGGCGATGCCAGAACAGGCCCCAGCGACTCAGGCCGGACGGAGCATTGCGCAACATTGCCTCACGCAGCCCCTTTTCCTGCCCTGCCACCAGTTCCTGACTGTGTAACGTCAGCCGCACATCGCTCAAGCCGTTCATTTTTGATCGCTCCTGTTTACTTGGGTAGCCAGAGCTTTCATGATGCGCGGACAGACAAAAGCAATACAGATTCAAAGAATGTCTTTTATAAGCATACAGAACCGACATTTTTACGACTGAATTGTAATTTTGTGCCCCATCTGTATCGGTTCCGTCTTCTATTTCATCGGGATTGCACCATGACCCTCTACGTGAACCTCGCCGAACTGCTCGGTACTCGCATCGAACAGGGCTTCTACCGCCCAGGCGACCGGCTGCCGTCGGTGCGCGCCTTGAGCACGGAACATGGAGTCAGCCTGAGCACCGTCCAGCAGGCCTATCGCGTGCTGGAGGACAGCGGGCTAGCGACGCCGAAACCCAAATCTGGCTATTTCGTCCCGGTCAGCCGCGAATTGCCGGACCTGCCGGCGATAGGTCGTCCGGCCCAGCGTCCGGTGGACATCTCCCAATGGGACCAGGTCCTGGAACTGATACGCGCCGTACCGCGCAAGGACGTGGTGCAACTCGGGCGCGGCATGCCCGACATCCATTCACCGACGCTTAAACCGTTGCTACGCAGCCTGGCGCAGATCAGTCGACGGCAAGACATGCCCGGCCTGTATTACGACAATATCTATGGCAATCTCGAGTTACGTGAACAGATCGCCCGGCTGTCCCTGGACTCCGGCTGCCAGCTGGGCGCCAACGACCTGATCGTCACCACCGGCTGTCACGAAGCATTGTCAGTGAGCGTACGCGCCACTTGCGAACAGGGCGATATCGTCGCAGTGGATTCGCCAAGCTTTCACGGCGCCATGCAAACATTGAAGGGCCTGGGCATGAAAGCCCTGGAAATTCCCACCGACCCGCTCACCGGTATCAGCCTGGAAGCATTGGAGCTGGCACTGGAGCAATGGCCGATCAAGGCCATACAGTTGACGCCCAGCTGCAATAACCCGCTGGGCTACATCATGCCCGAGGCCAACAAGCGCGCCCTGCTGACCCTGGCGCAACGCTTCGATGTGGCGATTATCGAAGACGATGTGTATGGCGAATTGGCCTACACGTACCCCCGTCCGCGCACGATCAAATCCTTCGACGATGACGGCCGCGTCCTGCTCTGCAGTTCTTTTTCCAAGACCCTTGCACCGGGCCTTCGAATTGGCTGGGTTGCACCGGGTCGATACTTGGAGCGGGTGCTGCACATGAAATACATCAGCACCGGCTCCACCGCCCCGCAACCGCAGATTGCAATCGCGGAGTTTCTCAAGGGTGGGCATTTCGAACCCCATCTGCGCCGCATGCGCACCCAATACCAGCGCAATCGCGACGTCATGATGGATTGGGTCAGCCGCTATTTTCCCCAAGGCACCCGCGCGAGCAGACCCCGGGGCAGCTTCATGCTCTGGGTCGAATTACCCGAGGGTTTCGATACGCTGAAGCTCAATCGCCTGCTCCATGACCAGGGTGTGCAGATCGCTGTCGGCAGCATCTTTTCGGCGTCAGGCAAATACCGCAATTGCCTGCGCATGAACTACGCCGCCAGGCCGACCCCGCAAATTGAAGAAGCCGTGCGCAAGGTAGGGGCCGCGGCTATCAGGTTGCTGGACGACACCCCTGCACTTTCATGAATGTCGTTCAGCCCGGCGTCTTGGATGATTTGGCGCGTCACCCCGTCTGACAGACCACGTCGGCGCTGTCATAGGGTCCTGAAGACACTGGCAAGCGTCCAGTGTCCAGCTCCAGGCTGCAAGCACGGTCATCGGGCAGCATCACCCGCAGCTGAACCACGGCAGGCGCGTCGTCAAGATACACCAGGCCCGTATCGACTACCGTGGTCAGGTACTGACTGTGCTGGTCATACACGCCAAAGCCCTTGGTCACCGGCGCCCCGTCCTCGGTGCGAATATTCAGCATCAGGCGACGTACCGAGCCAGCCTGGAAGTCGAGCCGTGGCACCGCTCCGCGTGCGACCTGTACTTCCTGAAAACCGTTGGGGACATCAAGGTTGCGCGGCAGGCTCGTCGTGTCGATTTCAACCCGACTGACCCGGTAGGCGGGCAAACTGGACGCCACCGCGCGACCCGCGGCGTCGGTCCAGACGGGACCGTGGGGCGTGCCGATCTTGACCCCCGCGTCATCGCCGACCTTGATCAGGCCAAAGGTGTCTCGCAACGGATAAGGCGAAGGCGTCACGCCGTCCTCGTGCAAGGCCAATCCACCACGCAGGGCCATATCATAATGGCGGCCCCCAGCGTCGCCGCGAGAGAAGCCGAGATCAATGCTGGTGTAACGGGGCAAGCCGCTGAGCCTGGCGTTGAGATCGTCTCGACCAGTGGCCGAGCGGTCGACGCCGATGCTGTAGCCCAGGCCATCGCTGACCTGCTCTGCGTAACGGGCTCCGGTACGCAGCCCTCGGACATCATCCTGGCGGGCAAAAGTGCTGATCCTTCGGTTGCGCCCCAAGGGCAAGCTGAGGTTGGCGGACACACCGGTGTTGCGTGTTTGTCCGACCCGATCATGTTGTGCGCTCAATGATAAAGTCGTCCTGTCGAATGTTTGCGACCAGGCTGTGCTGATCCGTGCAGCATCCCGCCCCGCGACCCCGGAATAGCGCGTCAGCGATCCGCTGAGCGCTCCCCATCGCGGATCCGCGTGTCTCAAGGAAATTGCCCAATGACGCTCTGCCCAGGCGAGCCGATCATCGGCCCTGGAGGTCAGCCCCGTCTCTGCCAGATGCTGGAAACCTTTACTGCGTCGCCCCGTGGTCAACCCGACGGACAGCCCCTCCCCCAAAACCGTACTGACCGCCGCCTGCAAGTCGTGTCCCTGGGTACCCCGGGCCGTTCTCGAACCCAGCTGCTGGAACCGCGCGGTCATGTTCCGCGTCAGTGCCTGGTCAATTCCCCAACCCACGGAGCGATATTCGTCAGCGCCCATCAGCCCCGCGCTCAGCTGCGTTATCGGCCCCAACCGCCAGTCCCGGCTCAGGGCAAGAAATGACGGCGTATCGCGCCCATCCTGGTTGAGTCGCCGTACCTTACCGGCCGCCAGCGCATAACTGGGCATGGCTCCCAGGCTCACGGGACGCAGATTGGCTGCGGGCACTCGGAAATCGCGGCGCTCGCCATTTTCTTCCAGAACGCTGACCTCCAGATCCAGACGCTCGCTGAGCAGCGGCAAATCGTTCAGAGTGAAAGGCCCGGCGGGGACCAGCGTGTTATAGATCACCACGCCGCTCTGCCGGACTTCAATTCGTGCTGTCGAGTAGGCCAACCCCTGCACCAACGCCCCGCTGCCCAGGCCGTTTGCGACCTGCGACAGCGCCGTTTCAGGCAAGATCTGCACGCCTAGAAACGGTTCTCCCGCAAACAACGCTGAACGCATATTCAATTGGCCCAATTGAACCTGCGCTCCGTAGCGCTCCCACGTCTTTGACGCCTGGGTGTACAGCGTTTCGAAGCGCGCCACCCCATCAAACGAGGTGTAGTTCTGGCGACTGCGCACCACCCAATCACCGGCGTTGAATCCCAACTCGGTGCCTAAGCTGCGGTACTGGCTGGATTGCCCGTCGGCGGTACCCGCCACCATCAGCGCATCGTAATTGAGGACCCCGGCCATCCCGCCCGAAGTCCAGGCTTTCGGCTGGGTCGCCGGCGCAAGCAACCAATCGGTGGGTACCAGCAGGCGGACCAGGTTCTGCCCCGGTTCAAGCCATACCTGAGCGCCGGCCAGCCCTTCGGCGATCGGCAAGCACTGTGTTTCTACAGACTCAGGATACAAGCCTGATGGTGCGGCTATCCCCGCCCGCTCAAGCAGGCTCGCATCCAGGCACGGCTGTCCTGACTCATCAAAAATGGCCGATGCTTGCACCGCCGAGGCCCCGTTGACGCTCAAGGAAATCCGATTGCGTCCAGCCGGAAATCGCGGTGCATGGCGAAAATACTCGGCAATCTGTGGATCGACTCCCCGAGCCTTCAGTACCGAACGATCGAACCCGGCATAGGCCTGGGCCATGCTTTCGGCTTGTATCGCCCCAAGCAGGGCCATGCCGACGGCCAGGCGCAAACAGGCCTCAAGATGCACTATTGCAAACTCAAATGTGCGTCGTAACTGTCAGTTGCAAATCCGTAGGTGGTTGCCGGAACCAGCCGGACGTGAGTACCCAGGCCTGAAGTCGTGCTCAGGGTCAGTGTCTCTCCGGGCAGAATATAAGTGCGTCCCAGGTCCAGCATCGCACCACCGGGAACCAGGCTCACCGAGCGAGCCAGCCGGACCACATACGGGCTGGGATTGTTCACGCGGACCATGCCACCCTTGGCGCTCCAGACCAGCCGCCGCCAGGGTGCTCGATCTACCGCGAGCCCGGCCGGGCGAAGAATTACCGGGATGTTCTGCCGCACGCCCATGGTGATCTGCGCACCACTGGCCGCCGGACGCGACTGGATACCCTCGAACACCACGCGCTTGAGCCGCTCCGTCTTCAGGGGAACGGCACTGTGCAGGATAAAACGCACTTGCTGGCTCTGGCCCGGTTCGACCCGGGCCACTGGCGGACTCACTACCAGCAAGTGCTCTTCATCCTCTGGAAGATGAATGACCGAGCTATGCAGCAATGCCGGCTGAGCATCGGTGTTCCTGACAGTCAATGTCGCCTCGCCCTTGCCTTCGTCGACGATCACGACTGGCGTTTCCGGGACCATTCCGGCTCCCTGGGCGCTTTGGACGGTAAATGCCAGGCACAGCACCGCGACCGCGCCGAGCATCGGTGAAGGTGTTGGAAAAAGCATGGGAATCTCCAGAGGGCATCGGTCAGGCCAGCAGTACAAACGGCTTCGCCTAGACCCCGCCGTCTCGCAGGAGCGTGGCCCTTTCAGGCGAACAGGCGGTTTTCAGGCGCCTGTCACGCTCCGTCATATGTCAGGACTCAGAGGTAGAACACATCGAACGTCACCGAGCCGTCGAGATCGAACTCGTCGTTGGTCGGCGGCAGATCGGAGGTCGGGCGAATGGCCGCGACGACCTGCATCGGGAAGGCATGCAGACGGGCAGCGGCTGGGCCAGCCAGGGCATTGGGCCCCCACGAATAAGTCGGCGTATTGGCGACCAAGCCGTTGCTGGACACCTGCCAGGCCGGGTTGGCGGCCGTTCGCATCAGCAAGCTCTGCGGGTTTCCATCAGCCATCGGCTGACCGGACAACAGACCGAAACCACCGATACCCTCGCCTTGGGTGCTGCCCAGGCCAAAGTAAAGATCGTTATCGCGACGACTATTGAAAACCAACCCCGGCACCTTGCTAGGGCCGCGGTTATCGGTGACGGCAATTTCCAACGCTGCCGGTGCGTCACAGGAAATTTGCAGCATGATGTCCCGAGGTGGCAGATCGTTTTGCTGGTTAGGGTCCAGGGTCGAGGAGAAGATCCGTCCCAGGTTGACCTCGCTGCCGCCGGCAAATGCCGGGATGCAAGAGGTCGGGATAACCCGGCCAGTCACGTTCAAGTCGACATTGGCCGCTTGGGCGGCGAACGGGATCAACGTGGCGGCCAGCGTGCTGGCGAAAATAATAGTTTTCATACTCACGTACCTGTGAAATGGCTGGAAGACCTCGGTGCAGCAACTTCGGACTTCGCCGCTGCAAACGCCGGCGCATAGTTACCTGTCGCACAGGATTTTTCTGTAGGAAAAAGCTCCATTCAGGAAGGTACTTTTCAACCAGGCTCGTAGCCTTCTCAGCCTATGAGGGCACTGGGACTTCCCGAGCTGCGTCTTAGGGTTGGGATGGACGTGAGAAATCAGAAGCCGTGCCATACTTCGCTCTCCACGATGCCGGGTGACTCCATTTGAGACAGAATTTTGTCCTGCCCCTCACGCTGTTGCTCGCCATGTTGCTCAATGGCTGCGCGAGCCTTGATGGAGCGCGCGAGCCCAGCCAGGCGTTGCCGGCGATGGGTTCTGCCTTTGGCCGTTCGGTTCAGGCCCAGGCTGCGCCACATGAGGGTCGCTCGGGCTTCCGCCTGCTTTCCGACAGCACCGATGCCTTCATCGCCCGGGCCGAGCTGATCCGCCATGCGCAAAGCAGCCTCGACTTGCAGTACTACATCGTTCACGACGGCATCAGCACGCGGATGTTGATCGATGAGCTGCTCAAGGCCGCGGACCGGGGCGTGCGGATCCGGATTCTGCTGGATGACACCACCAGCGATGGCCAGGACCAGACTATCGCAACCCTCGCCGCTCACCCCCAGATACAGATCCGCCTGTTCAATCCGCTGCACCTGGGGCGCGCCACTGGCGTCACCCGCAGCCTTGGACGTCTGTTCAACCTGTCACTGCAACACCGCCGCATGCACAACAAGCTGTGGCTGGCGGACAACAGCATGGCCATCGTCGGCGGCCGCAATTTGGGGGATGAGTATTTCGACGCCGAACCAAACCTGAACTTCACCGACATCGACTTGCTCGGCGTCGGGCCGGTGGCCGAGCAACTGGGGCATAGCTTCGACCAATACTGGAATAGCGCACTGAGCAAGCCCATCGAACAATTCTTGTCCCATCAGCCTACTGCCAAGGACTTGGCCAACAGCCGCTTGCGCCTGCAACAATCGTTGGAGCAAACGCACAAGGAGAATCACGCGCTTTATCAGCAGTTGACCGCCTACAAGACCCAGCCCCGCCTGGACACGTGGCGCAAGCAATTGACCTGGGCCTGGAACCAGGCACTGTGGGACGCGCCCAGCAAAGTGCTGGCCAAGGATGAGCCAGACCCGCAGCTCTTGCTGACCACCCAACTGGCGCCGGAGCTGACCGGCGTCAGCAAAGAACTGATCATGATCTCGGCCTACTTCGTCCCCGGCCAGCCAGGCTTGGTGTACCTGACCAGCCGCGCCGATGCCGGCGTGTCGGTGAGCCTGCTGACCAACTCCCTGGAAGCCACTGATGTGCCCGCCGTGCATGGCGGCTATGCACCGTATCGAAAAGCCCTGTTGCAACACGGCGTGCGCCTGTTCGAACTGCGACGGCAGCCGGGCGACAGCGGCAGCAGCCCGCACCTGTTCTACAGCAAGTCCTACGGCGAGTCGGACTCCAGCCTGCACAGCAAGGCGATCATCTTTGACCGGCAGAAATCGTTCATCGGCTCGTTCAACTTCGACCCTCGTTCAGTGCTATGGAATACCGAAGTCGGCGTGCTGGTGGACAGCCCTGAGCTTGCCGGCCAAGTGCGCGAACTGGCCTTGCAGGGCATGGCGCCGACCCTGAGTTATCAGGCCCGGCTCGATGATGCGGGTGAGCTGGTTTGGACCACCGAAGACAACGGCAAGCTGCACGACCTGGATCGCGAGCCAGGCAGTTGGTGGCGGCGGTTCAACGCGTGGTTCGCCACGACGATCGGGTTGGAGCAGATGCTTTAGACGCCGATCGTTTTCATGGCAAGCGAATTTATGAGCGGGCCGCTTGTGTCGCGCCGAACGCACCTTGGCGCAACAACAGCATGACCAACCCGAACGCGCCCGCCGCCATGAACAAGGGCAGCGCATGCCCGCTGACCCACTGGCTACCCGCCCCCGCCACCAGTGGACCGACCAGGCATCCGATCCCCCACAGCTGGGCAATATGGGCGTTGGCCCGGACCAGCGCATCGTCGCGGTAACGCTCGCCGATCAGGATCAGCGACAAGGTGAACAATCCTCCCGCGCTGGCACCAAACAGCACCCACAACGGCCAGATGAACACCGTGTCGATCAGCGACGGAACCGCCAGGCTCGATAACATCAGCGCGACCGCACAACCGGTGAACAACGACCGACGCGACAGGCGATCAGCAAGCGCACCAATGGGCAGCTGCAACAAAGCATCACCCACCACCACCGTACTGACCATGGCCAGCGCAATATCGGCGCTAAAGCCTTGGCGCAGGCAATAGACCGGCAACAACGTCAAGATCATCGCCTCGAACGCCGCGAACAATGACACGGCCCAGCCAATCGCCGGCAACCCTCGGCAAAAGCCCCAGAGATCCTTGAACGTGACACCGCTGGACTCGCTGGTGGGCGCACCCGTGCGGCCGAGCAACAGCAACGGCGAAACCAGGAGCAGGCCGACGCCCACCCAAAAACCGTAGTCACGGTCAGTCCCCAGTGCGCCGAGCAACAAGGGGCCGGACAGTTGGCTCAGGGCATAACTGCTGCCATACAGCGCCACCAATCGCCCGCGCCATTGCTCGATGACCAACTGATTGATCCAGCTTTCACCCAGGATGAACACCAGAGTCAGGACCACGCCAATCAGTAGCCGCAGCAGCAACCAGACCGGATAGCTCGGCAAGAGCGCGAGCAGACCGATGGACAACGCCCCACCCCACAGGCAGAGGCGCATCAATGCGGCCGTGCCGAAACGCGCCGCCAACCGGCTCGAAACCTTCGCCCCTACCAGCACGCCAATCGCCGGCATGGCGGCCATGACGCCAATGGCGAACGAGCCGTAACCCCAGCCCTCCAGGCGCAGCGACACCAGCGGCATGCTCACGCCCAGGGCCAGGCCGACACTCAGGACCGACGCCAATACGGCGAAATAGGTCGCCCAACGCATTTCCACGCTCCTGTGGACAATTGACTTCCAACCCTGCACAAAACGAATGTGAGAGCGGGCCTGTTCACGAAGACGGCTTCCCATTCAACAGCCAGGTTGAGTGAGGCTCCGCCTTCGCGAGCAAGCCCGCTCCCACAAGGTTTTTACAGTTACAGCTTGATCCAGGTCGCCTTCAGTTCAGTGTACTTGTCGAACGCATGCAGCGATTTGTCGCGACCGTTGCCCGACTGCTTGAAGCCACCGAACGGCGCCGTCATGTCGCCGCCGTCGTACTGGTTGACCCACACGCTGCCGGCGCGCAGTGCCTTGGCGGTCAGGTGAGCCTTGGAAATGTCCTTGGTCCATACTGCCGCAGCCAGGCCGTATGGCGTGTCGTTGGCGATCTGGATGGCCTCTTCGGCGCTATCGAAGGCAATGACCGACAACACCGGGCCGAAAACTTCTTCCTGGGCGATTTTCATCGCGTTGCTCACGCCGTCAAAAATCGTCGGCTCGACGTAGGTGCCGCCGGATTCTTCGAGAATCCGCTTGCCGCCGGCCACCAGCTTGGCGCCGTCGCTGTGACCGGCCTCGATGTAGGACAGCACGGTATTCATTTGCTGGGTATCGACCAGGGCGCCGACGTTGGTCGCCGGATCCAGGGGATTTCCAGGCTTCCAACCCTTGAGGGCTTCGATCACCAACGGCAGGAACGTGTCCTTGATGGATCGCTCCACCAACAGACGTGAGCCGGCAGTGCAGACCTCGCCCTGGTTGAAGGCAATGGCGCTGGCGGCGGATTCGGCGGCGGCCTGCAAGTCGGGGGCATCGGCGAACACGATGTTCGGGCTCTTGCCGCCGGCTTCCAGCCAAACGCGCTTCATGTTGGATTCACCAGAGTAAATCATCAATTGCTTGGCGATTCGGGTGGAGCCGGTGAACACCAGCGTATCGACGTCCATGTGCAACGCCAGGGCCTTGCCGACGGTGTGACCGTAGCCCGGCAGGACGTTCAGCACACCTTTCGGGATACCGGCCTCGATAGCGAGGGCCGCAATGCGGATCGCAGTCAGCGGGGATTTTTCCGATGGTTTCAGTACCACGGAGTTACCGGTGGACAATGCCGGGCCGAGCTTCCAGCAGGCCATCATCAGCGGGAAGTTCCATGGAACGATGGCGCCGACCACACCGACCGGTTCACGAGTCACCAGACCCAACTGGTCGTGGGGAGTCGCTGCCACTTCATCGTAGAGTTTGTCGATCGCCTCACCGCTCCAGCTCAAGGCTTGGGCAGCACCGGGCACATCGATGTTCAGCGAGTCGCTGATCGGCTTGCCCATGTCCAGGGTTTCCAGCAGGGCCAGCTCTTCGGCGTTCTGTTTGAGCAGGCCTGCGAAACGAATCATGGTGGCTTTGCGCTTGCTCGGCGCCAGGCGCGACCAGACGCCGGAATCGAACGTGGCGCGGGCATTTTCGACAGCACGCTGGGCGTCGGCCACGTCGCAGCTGGCGATTTTGCCCAGCAGGCGGCCATCGACCGGACTGAGGCAATCAAAGGTTTCGCCGGACACCGCATCGGTGTATTCACCGTTGATGAAGGCGCGGCCTTCGATCTTCAGGTCGCGGGCGCGCTGTTCCCAGTCGGCACGAGTCAGGGTGGTCATGCGAGTGTCCTCCTCTTGTTGGATACGAACGCCGCGTCATGCGCAGCGCTCAAGAATTCTGCTCGGCGCTATTTTCGGCACAGGGCACCCACCACCCTAAACCAGCCGCCGCTAATGTTTCAATATATTTGACACAACACCCGCAAACGGCCTTGCGATGTTCGTTTTAATAAACATAGACTTTGTTCTTCCAGCCATCCGCGCCGCAAGCACCGAGGGTAACCGCATGAGCATTCAGGACATCGTCGATTTCAGCCAGGCCAGCACCGCCGCCGAACGTTATCGCCCGGACCCGGCCAAGGTGCTCAAGGGTGATCCCGAACAAACCGTCTTCAATCATTACAACAGCCCATGCGGACAGATGAACGCCGGGGTCTGGGAAGGCGCGGTCGGCCAGTGGACGGTCAACTACACCGAACACGAGTACTGCGAAATCGTCCAGGGCGTTTCCGTGCTGCGGGACAACGATGGCAACGCCAAGACCCTGCGGGCCGGCGACCGCTTCGTGATCCCAGCCGGGTTCAAGGGCACCTGGGAAGTGCTGGAGCCGTGCCGCAAGATTTATGTGGTGTTTGAGGAAAAGCTATAAATATATACCGCACAACGCGTCATGTTCAGACAGAAAATTGGACCGTCCACTCGGACTTTCTTATTTATCAATCAAAGGATTAATGAACATGACCAATGAAGAGGCTATTCAAACGATTAAACACTTAATCGGCACCAAATATGTACGCTCTGTAAAAAATTATATCCGTGAACTGACCGGGTTTGAGAATGTTAGTGCCCCCGACGATTCCAGAACAGAGCTAATGATTAGCGGAGCCGGCCATATCGCCATCCAAGTAAATAGCTGCGGACTTATCGAACGCTTCGACGCGCTGGGTGGGCTGGGTGGGCTGGGTGGTACGGAACCTATCGCCTCTACCTACACGCCGAGCCCGACAGAATGATTATGAGCATCTACTGCGATTAATCTCTACCGCTACTGACCACGCAACCTGATGCACCACGATCGAGTAGGAGGCGGGGTTGCCCCCGCCGTCCTCGCACCACCGTACATGCGGCTCCGTGCATGGCGGTCGACCATCCATTCATGGCGAGCTCAGCCCCTCATTCCTCCGGCTTCGAACAGCGACTACGGCTCTCGCCGACTTCTATCATCCATCCCGTCGCCTGCGACGCCGGTAGAACATGGCGGGCTGAGGCGATCAAAGGTTCCGACGCTTCGGGCTGGCACCCGCTACGCGCCTCCTGTGAAGCTTATATCAGCGAACTGACCGGCCGCGCTGAAGTGGTTGGTCCCGGTGAGCCACACTCTTTAGAATTTAACCCCCGCCGAGTTAAAATTAGCGCCGATGCCTCCGGGAACATCGACGCGTTCAACTTCGGCTGAAAGTAGGCCAAACTGAAATCTACAGCACAAAAAAGGCCCGTATCTCGCGATACGGGCCTTTTTTGTAAGAGGGAAAATCAATTACTTGATTTTGCCTTCCTTGTAGATCACGTGCTTGCGAACAACCGGATCAAATTTCTTGATCTCGATTTTGTCCGGGGTAGTACGCTTGTTTTTGTCGGTAGTGTAGAAGTGACCAGTACCGGCGCTCGAGATCAAACGAATCAATTCACGCATGATTAGCTCCCTTAAACCTTGCCATCGCGACGAAGTTCGGCCAGCACGACACTGATGCCACGCTTGTCGATGATACGCATGCCCTTGGCAGATACGCGCAGACGCACAAAACGTTTCTCTTCTTCAACCCAGAAGCGGTGATGCTGCAGGTTCGGCAGGAAACGACGACGGGTTTTGTTGTTTGCGTGGGAAATGTTATTCCCAGTCACCGGACCCTTACCGGTAACTTGACAGACTCTCGACATGCCTCAGCCCTCTAAAACCACATGCCCAACCCGGCATGGGTTGGCCGC
The DNA here is from genome assembly GCF_014268655.2 of Pseudomonas marvdashtae. Taxonomy (NCBI): domain Bacteria; kingdom Pseudomonadati; phylum Pseudomonadota; class Gammaproteobacteria; order Pseudomonadales; family Pseudomonadaceae; genus Pseudomonas; species Pseudomonas marvdashtae. The sequence goes on along the minus strand of NZ_JABWQX020000001.1, from coordinate 26,856 downwards.
TTAATCTCTCAGTCATTTGGCGCCAGGCGCCGCGTTTCTTTAAGGGTCTTACCGGCTACACCTACAGTGAAGGAACCGGGCCCCTAGAAAAGAGCGCTGCTTTATACCAGAAAGACCCAGGCACAACAACAGCCGGTGTGATTTGTCTTGCTGGGAAAACCTCGCCCGGCAGCCCCAAGCGGCTGGCGCAAGGGCCGGCGGCGTCCTGACCGCTCGTCGCGGCATGCAGATTTTTTTCGGCCGACGGTAAGTCCAGGCCGTTCGCGCACCGGCAAACCGCAGCAAAGAGTGCCGGAAAATGCAAAAGGGGGATAGTCATTTGCGAGCGAGCCCACTAGGGTAGACCTTTTCCAGACTGCACTCGCAGATGGGCCTCCGACCTGCACAGGAAATCAATCATGCGCCTCGCTGCCCTATCACTGATGCTCGCCCCTCTGCTGATCAGCACGCTGGCCCAGGCCGCCGCACTGAGTGTGTGTACCGAGGCCAGCCCGGAAGGATTCGATGTCGTCCAATACAACTCGCTGACCACCACCAACGCCTCAGCCGACGTGCTGATGAACCGCCTGGTGGACTTCGACACGGCCAGCGGCAAAGTGGTCCCGAGCCTGGCCGAAAGCTGGGAAGTCTCGTCCGATGGCCTGGCGTATGTCTTCAAGCTGCGCCCACGGGTCAAGTTCCACCACACCGACTACTTCACGCCGCGCCGCGACCTGACCGCCGAAGACGTCAAGTTCAGCTTCGACCGCATGCTGGATCCGGCCAACCCTTGGCACAAGGTTGCGCAAAGCGGCTTCCCTCACGCCCAATCCATGCAACTGCCGGCGCTGATCACGAAGATCGATGCGCTGGATCCATTGACGGTGCGCTTCACCCTCGACCATGCGGATTCAACTTTCCTGGCGACATTGAGCATGGGTTTCGCGTCGATCTATTCAGCCGAATATGCCGACCAGTTGATGAAAGCCGGCAAGCCGGAACAACTCAACAACCAGCCCATCGGCACTGGCCCGTTCATATTCAACCGGTTCCAGAAGGACGCCTCGATTCGCTACAAGGCAAACGGCGACTACTTTGGCGGCAAACCCCAAGTGGATCCGCTGATCTTCGCCATCACGCCGGACGCCAACGTTCGCTTGCAGAAATTGCGGCGTAACGAGTGCCAGATCGCCTTGTCGCCCAAGCCGCTGGACGTACAGGCCGCCAAGCAAGAGCCTACGCTGAAAGTGGAACAGACCGAGGCCTTCATGACCGCGTTCCTGGCGATCAACAGCCAGAATCCACCATTGGACAAGCCCGAAGTCCGACAAGCCATCAACCTGGCCTTTGACAAGCCCAGCTACCTGAAGACCGTTTTCGAGGGCACCGCCGAAGCTGCCAACGGCCCTTACCCGCCCAATACCTGGAGCTACGCCAAAAACCTGCCTGGCTATGCCCATGACCCGGCCAAGGCTCGTGAGCTGCTGGCCAAGGCCGGACTGAAGGAAGGCTTCAAGACCACCATCTGGACCCGCCCCTCCGGCAGCCTGCTCAACCCCAATCCGAGCCTTGGCGCGCAGTTGCTGCAATCGGACCTGGCGCAAATCGGCATCCAGGCGGAAATCCGCGTGATCGAATGGGGCGAACTGATCCGCCGCGCCAAGGCCGGCGAACACGACCTGCTGTTCATGGGCTGGGCAGGCGACAACGGCGACCCGGACAACTTCCTCACCCCGCAGTTTTCCTGCGCGGCGGTGAAATCCGGCACCAACTTCGCCCGTTACTGCAATCCAGACCTGGACAAGCTGATCGGCGCCGGCAAGACCACCAGCGAACAAGGCGTGCGCTCCAAGCTCTATGAGCAGGCCCAGGCGCAGATCCAGCAACAGGCCCTGTGGCTGCCCTTGGCGCACCCCACGGCGTTTGCCCTGACCCGCAAGGATGTCCAGGGTTACTCGGTGAGCCCGTTTGGTCGCCAGGATTATTCGAAGGTCAGCCTCAAGCCGTAAGCTGCTTCACATCCACCCATACTCCGCCATGGACAGCGGCTCCCCATCGCCAACGATAAAATGGTCGAGCACCCGCACATCGATCAGCTCCAGTGCTTCCTGGAGCCGCTCGGTGAGCATCCGGTCGGCCTGGCTGGGCTCGGTGTTGCCGGAGGGGTGGTTATGGCACAGGATCACAGCGGCGGCGTTATTGGCCAGGGCGCGCTTGACCACTTGCCGGGGGTGAACGCTTGCGCTGTCGATAGAGCCTCGAAACAGCGCCTCGAAAGCCAGCACCTGATGCTTGGAATTGAGAAACAGGCAACCAAACACCTCGTGAGGCTCGTGGCGCAGCATCGACTTCAGGTATTCACGAACCGCATATGGGCTTTCCAGCGTGGTCTTTTCCCGCGCCCGTTCGGCCAGATGCCGACGACTCATTTCCTGAGCCGCTTGCAACTGGGCAAACTTCGCCGGACCGAGTCCCATGTGCTTGCTGAAAGTGATCTGATCCGCTTCAAGCAGCGCGCGCAGGCTGCCGAATTGAATCAATAGTTGTCGCGCCAGATCCACCGCGCTTTTGCCGGACACTCCGGTTCGCAAGAAAATCGCCAGCAACTCGGCGTCTGAAAGACTCCCCGCCCCCAGCGCCAACAACCTTTCCCGCGGCCGCTCGGCTGCGGGCCAATCCCGAATACTCATGGTATCTCCCTGATAGTGGGCGCCGCTGTTCCGTAGCGGGCGCTGTGATATCTTAGCCCATCTTTTTTGCAGGCGATTTGCACCCTGGCAGGCTGTTGCCAAGGGGTTCGCCTTGCACTGACCACTGAAATCGAAAGGCAGGCCTATGCAGCGGCTGTATCGGAAACGCATCGTTCTGGGCGTCGGCGGCGGCATCGCCGCCTACAAGAGCGCCGAGCTGGTTCGCAGGCTTATCGACCAGGGCGCGGAAGTGCGGGTCGTCATGACCCGCGGCGGCAGTGAATTCATCACGCCGCTGACCATGCAGGCATTGTCCGGACACCCGGTCCACCTGGATTTGCTCGACCCCGCAGCCGAGGCTGCCATGGGCCACATCGAACTGGCCAAATGGGCCGACCTGGTCTTGATTGCCCCGGCCACCGCCGACCTGATCGCCCGTTTGGCCCAAGGTATCGCCAATGATCTGCTGACTACGCTCGTACTTGCCACCGACGCCGTGGTCGCCGTGGCACCAGCAATGAACCAGGCCATGTGGCGCGACCCGGCCACCCAGGCCAACCTGCAATTGCTCGAAAGTCGTGACCTCAAGGTTTTTGGCCCAGCCTCGGGCAGCCAGGCGTGTGGCGATGTCGGCATGGGCCGGATGCTGGAGGCTACCGATCTGGCCCAATGCGCCGCCGACAGCTTCAAGCGCGAGGCCCTGACCGGCAAGCATGTGCTGATAACCGCCGGACCGACCCAGGAAAACATCGACCCGGTGCGCTACATCACCAACCACAGCTCGGGGAAAATGGGCTTCGCCCTGGCCGAAGCAGCCGTCGAGGCGGGCGCCCGAGTGACGTTGATCACCGGCCCGGTGCATCTGCCAACCCCGGACCGGGTCACGCGTATCGACGTGGTCAGCGCCCGGGACATGCTCGCGGCCTGCGAAGCGGCCATCCCGTGCGACCTGTTCATCGCCTCGGCAGCCGTCGCGGACTACCGCCCCGAAGTCGTCGCCCCGCAAAAATTGAAGAAAGATCCTACCAGCGGCGATGGCCTGCTCCTGCAAATGGTGCGCAACCCTGACATCCTGGCCACCATCGCCACTCGCCCCGATCGTCCGTTCAGTGTGGGTTTTGCCGCCGAAACCGAACATTTGCTCGACTACGCCGCGCGCAAGCTCAAGGACAAGAACCTCGACTTGATCGTCGCCAATGACGTCGCCAACCCGAGCATCGGCTTCAACAGCGAAGAAAACGCCTGCAGCGTGATCGACCGCCAGTTGCACGCCACACTTTTCGCCCAGACCAGCAAGGGCAAGATTGCCCGCCAACTGATCACTTTTATCGCCGACCGGCTGAACCAGGTTTAACTTCATGCACGCTCTACAAGCCAAAATCCTCGACCCACGCATTGGTAACGAATTCCCGCTACCGCAATACGCCACACCGGGCTCCGCAGGCCTTGACCTGCGGGCGATGCTCAAGCAGGACACGATCCTGGAACCGGGCCAGACCCTGCTGATTCCTACCGGCCTGTCGGTCTACATTGGCGATCCCGGCCTGGCCGCGCTGATCCTGCCGCGCTCGGGCCTGGGCCATAAGCACGGCATCGTGCTGGGCAACCTGGTCGGCCTGATCGACTCCGATTACCAAGGCGAATTGATGGTGTCGTGCTGGAATCGCGGCCAGACCGCTTTCAATATCCAGGTGGGCGAGCGTATTGCCCAATTGGTATTGGTGCCGGTGGTCCAGGCACACTTCGAGCTGGTCCAGGAATTCGACGAGAGCCAGCGCGGCGCCGGCGGTTTCGGACATTCCGGCAGCCACTGATCCGCCGTTCCAGGCCGGGCGTCGTGCGCGGCCGCTTTATTAAGCTTCTGTTTCAGGACGAAAAATGCGCAACAGGTCCCGACGACGTTTCCCATCCGGAATCAACGTTTTAGACCGTTCAGGCTGGGGTAACGCTATCTCATGGCACTTTCCCACCGCGAACTCTCTGTCAAAAACGCCGTCATACCCTTCAGCTTGAGCCTGCCGACGCCCGTCGTCGGCCTGTCCAGTCACTTTCCTGATAGAGCGCCCCGCCCATGAACACCCCAGCCGCAATCGCCCCAATCTTCCCTGACAGCATCTTTCGCGCCTACGACATCCGTGGCGTGGTGCCGGAAACCCTGACGGCTGAAACCGCCTACTGGATCGGCCGGGCCATCGGCTCCCAAAGCCTGGCCCAGGGCGAACCCAACGTGAACGTTGGCCGTGACGGCCGCTTGTCCGGCCCGGAGCTGGTCGAGCAGTTGATCAAAGGCATCGCCGACAGCGGCTGCCACGTCACCGACGTTGGCCTGGTACCGACACCGGCACTGTATTACGCCGCCAACGTACTGGCCGGCAAATCCGGCGTGATGCTCACTGGCAGCCACAACCCGTCGAACTACAACGGCTTCAAGATCGTCATCGCCGGCGACACCCTCGCCAACGAGCAGATCCAGGCCCTGCACACTCGCCTCAAGACCAACGACCTGAGCAGCGGCCAGGGCAGCGTGACCAAGGTCGATATCCTGGAGCGCTACAACGACGAAATCGTCAAGGACGTGAAGCTCGCCCGCCGCTTGAAAGTGGTGGTCGACTGCGGCAACGGCGCGGCCGGCGTGATCGCCCCACAACTGATCGAAGCGCTGAACTGTGAAGTCATCCCACTGTTCTGCGACGTGGACGGCAACTTCCCCAACCACCACCCGGATCCGGGCAAGTTGGAAAACCTGCAGGACCTGATCGCCAAGGTCAAGGAAACCAATGCCGACCTGGGCCTGGCCTTCGACGGCGACGGCGACCGCGTGGGCGTGGTGACCAACACCGGCAGCGTCGTGTTCCCGGACCGCCTGCTGATGCTGTTCGCCAAGGACGTCGTAGCACGCAACCCTGATGCGCAAATCATCTTCGACGTGAAATGCACCCGTCGCCTGATCCCGCTGATCAAGGAATATGGAGGTCGTCCGCTGATGTGGAAAACCGGCCATTCGTTGATCAAGAAAAAAATGAAACAAAGCGGCGCCCTGCTGGCCGGCGAAATGAGCGGCCACATCTTCTTCAAGGAGCGCTGGTTCGGTTTTGATGACGGTATCTACAGCGCGGCACGCCTGCTGGAGATCCTCAGCAAGGAGAAATCGACCGCCGAAGAGCTGTTCGCGACCTTCCCGAACGATATTTCCACGCCGGAAATCAATATCCATGTGACCGAAGAGAGCAAATTCAGCATCATTGATGCACTGCACGACGCCCAGTGGGGCGAAGGCGCCGAACTGACCACCATCGACGGTGTGCGGGTCGACTACCCACAAGGCTGGGGCCTGGTTCGCGCCTCCAACACCACCCCGGTGCTGGTGCTGCGTTTCGAGGCTGACAACGAGGCCGAACTGCAGCGCATCAAGGACGTGTTCCACACCCAACTCAAACGTGTTGCACCTGATCTCCAACTACCGTTTTGATTCACCACCGGAGCCCTGAATGACCCTCGAACGCGAAGCCGCCGCCAACACCGCCAAGGTCCTGTCCGAAGCGTTGCCTTATATCCGACGCTACGTCGGCAAGACCCTGGTGATCAAATACGGCGGCAACGCGATGGAAAGCGAGGAGCTGAAAACCGGCTTCGCCCGCGACATCGTGCTGATGAAGGCCGTGGGGATCAACCCGGTGGTGGTGCATGGCGGTGGCCCGCAGATCGGTGACCTGCTCAAGCGCCTGTCGATCGAGAGTCACTTCATCGATGGCATGCGCGTTACCGACGCGCAGACCATGGATGTGGTGGAGATGGTCCTGGGCGGCCAGGTGAACAAGGACATCGTCAACCTGATCAACCGCCACGGCGGCAGCGCCATTGGCCTGACGGGCAAGGACGCCGAACTGATCCGGGCGAAGAAGCTCACCGTGACCCGCCAGACCCCAGAGATGACCCAACCGGAAATCATCGACATTGGCCAGGTAGGCGAAGTGGTCGGCATCAACACCGACCTGTTGAACCTGCTGGTCAAGGGCGATTTCATCCCGGTCATTGCACCGATCGGCGTGGGCGCCAACGGGGAGTCGTACAACATCAACGCCGACCTGGTGGCCGGCAAAGTCGCCGAAGCACTGAAGGCCGAGAAGTTGATGCTGCTGACCAACATTGCCGGCCTGATGGACAAGACCGGCAAGGTCCTGACCGGGCTGTCGACCCAGCAAGTCGACGAGTTGATCGCCGACGGCACCATCTACGGCGGCATGCTGCCGAAGATTCGTTGTGCGCTGGAAGCGGTACAGGGCGGCGTTGGCAGCTCGCTGATCATCGACGGCCGGGTTCCGAACGCGATCCTGCTGGAGATCTTCACCGATACGGGTGTGGGTACGTTGATCAGTAATCGCAAGCGTCCATAAGCGACACCGGTAAAAAAAGACCCCGCTCAACCTGGTTGAGCGGGGTCTTTTTCATCACTTATTCAGATGATGCTTGTGTGGCGAGGGAGCTTGCTCCCGCTCGATTGTGCAGCGATCGCCAAAATGTTGGGGCCGCTGCGCGGCCCAGCGGGAGCAAGCTCCCTCGCCACCAGATCAAAATCAGGGGTCATTTCAAACGCCGAACTGCGCCCGATAAGCCTCAACCGCCGGCAAATGCTGCTTGAGTTGCGGATCGTCGGCCAAAAATTCCAGCACCTGGTTCAGCGACACGATGCTGATCACCGGAATGCCAAAGTCGCGCTCTACTTCCTGGATCGCCGACAGCTCGCCGTTGCCGCGCTCCTGGCGGTTCAGGGCGATCAGCACGCCGGCGGCCTTGGCGCCTTCCTGGGCAGCGATGATCTGCATCACTTCACGAATAGCGGTACCGGCGGTTATCACGTCGTCAATGATCAAGACTTCGCCAGTCAACGGCGCGCCGACCAGGCTACCGCCTTCGCCGTGGGCCTTGGCTTCCTTGCGATTGAAGCACCAGGGCAGGTCGCGGTCGTGATGTTCGGCCAGGGCGACAGCAGTGGTGGCGGCCAGCGGGATGCCTTTGTAGGCCGGCCCGAACAATACGTCGAACGGGATGCCGCTCTCGACAATCGCCGCTGCATAGAACCGGCCCAACTGTGCCAGGGCGGTTCCGCTGTTGAACAGGCCAGCGTTGAAGAAGTACGGGCTGGTGCGCCCGGACTTGAGGGTGAATTCACCGAAGCGCAAAACGCCGCGATCGATGGCAAAGCGAATGAAATCGCGCTGATACGCCTGCATGAAAAAAGCCTCAAATACCGCGGATTTAGCTAAATAGGTATACGGCGTGTATCATACACGCACGTGATTTTTGGGGCCATTTATGCGGATCATCAGTGTGAACGTCAATGGTATTCAGGCTGCAGTCGAGCGTGGTTTGCTCAGTTGGCTGCAAGCACAGAATGCCGACGTCATCTGCCTGCAGGACACCCGCGCCTCCGCCTTTGAACTGGACGATGCAGCCTTCCAACTGGATGGTTACTTCCTTTATGCCTGCGATGCCGAAGTCCCCGCCCAGGGTGGCGTGGCTTTGTATTCGCGGCTGCAACCGAAGGCTGTCATCAACGGTCTCGGTTTCGAGACGGCGGACCGCTACGGGCGCTACCTGCAAGCCGATTTCGACAAGGTCAGCATCGCGACCTTACTGCTCCCTTCGGGGCAGAACGGCGATGAAGATTTGAACCAGAAATTCAAGTTGATGGACGACTTCGCCCGTTACCTTGATAAACAGCGGCGCAAACGTCGCGAGTACATTTATTGTGGCTCGCTGTACGTGGCGCAACAGAAGCTGGATATCAAGAACTGGCGCGACAGCCAACAATCTCCAGGATTCCTGGCGCCGGAACGCGCTTGGATGGACGAGATCGTTGGCAACATGGGTTATGTCGACGCCCTGCGTGAAGTCAGCCGCGAAGGCGACCAGTACAGCTGGTGGCCGGACAACGAACAGGCCGAAATGCTCAACCTCGGCTGGCGTTTCGACTACCAGTTGCTGACGCCTGGCCTGCGCCGCTTCGTACGCAGCGCTCGCCTGCCGCGCCAGCCACGGTTCTCGCAGCATGCGCCGCTGATCGTGGATTACGACTGGACGCTGACGATCTAAGGCACCCAGTGCAAAAAAGCCGACATTCAATGTCGGCTTTTTTGTATGCAATGGCCAGTGTTGCAGGGATCACGTGACGCCCCGTTACACAACGCGGCCTTCGCTACAGTGCAATCAAGGCGCTGGAGACACCTGCGAAACCTCATCGCTTGCCAAGCCACTTGGCGACTCCAGGCCTACATCCGTTATCAGCGCCAGTCACCGTGGCAGCGACCGACTGGTTGTTGGCGGCACAAACGGCAACCGCCACATTGGCCAGTCGCATGGCCTGAACATAGGACAAGTTCTTTTGCGGAATAACCGACTGGAGGGATGGAGCCTGGGACGGCAACTCCACCAAAGGCGCCAGTTGCGCATGAGCGGATGCGGCAACAACAGAAAAAGCAACCATGGAAATAATTTTCAGAATCGTCATATTTAAATCCTTTTAAATGGGGATGAAGTCTTTTCCCATCCAATGGAAAATTCATCATGGATTCAAGGCCACCACTTGGCACCAAACGCCATAAAACAAGATGTTAAAACCCATCCTCCAGAAAGTTCAGTCGTTATCGCTTTTGGCCTGGCTCAGTGATGCAACTGCGTTATGCCTAAACGAAAACGCCCCGAAACCGGGGCATTTTTTGTAGCGCAGCGCTGTTCGTTATTTAACCAACCGCCAGGTAAACGGATACCGATACGGCTGGCCTTCATTGGCCTTCACGCCACCAATGATGGTCAGCACCAACGCACCAATCGCCACCAGCCCAAACAGGAAGAAGCCGATAACCACGATCATCAGCAGCAGGCTGATCGCCGCGGCGATCGCCACGGTGATCTGGAAGTTCAGCGCTTCCTTGCCCTGGGCATCGATGAACGGGTCGGATTCACGCTTGAGCTGCCAGATGACCAGCGGCCCGATCAGCGAACCGAACGGAATAAAAATCCCCAATAGTGCGGACAGGTGACAGAACATTGCCCATTGACGCGCCTCTTTGCTCGGCTGGGGCAGCAGGACTTGCTCATCACTCATGACACTCTCCTTGTCTGAAGCGCAAAACGATCAGTCGGCCAACGCGGCCTTTTGCAATTCGAAGATTTCGCTCATGCCTTTCTTCGCCAGCTCCAGCATAGCGTTCAAATCTTGCGGCTGGAACGGTGCGCCTTCAGCGGTGCCCTGGACTTCGATGAAGCCGCCAGCGCTGGTCATGACCACGTTCAGGTCAGTCTCGGCGGCGGAGTCTTCCAGGTAGTCCAGGTCCAGCACCGGCTCGCCTTGGTACATGCCAACGGAAACCGCGGCGATCATCTGCTTGAGCGGGTCGCCGCCCTTGAGACCGCCACGCTTCTTGATCACTTTCAAGGCATCCACCAGCGCGACCATGGCACCGGTAATGGACGCGGTGCGGGTGCCACCGTCAGCCTGGATGACGTCGCAATCGACGTAGAGCGTCACGTCGCCCAGCTTCGACATGTCCAGCGCGGCACGCAGCGAGCGGCCGATCAAACGTTGGATTTCCAAGGTCCGGCCACCCTGCTTGCCACGACTGGCCTCGCGCTGGTTCCGTTCGCCAGTGGCGCGCGGCAGCATGCCGTATTCGGCGGTCAGCCAGCCCTGGCCCTGGCCTTTAAGGAAGCGAGGCACGCCGTTTTCGACGCTGACGGTACAGATGACTTTGGTATCACCGAATTCGACCAGTACAGATCCCTCGGCGTGTTTGGTGTAGTTGCGGGTAATGCGGATCGAGCGAAGCTGATCGGCAGCGCGACCACTTGGACGTTTCATAGGGGACACCTGTACAGAGGACGGAAAACTGCCGAGCATTATAGAGCCGCGAATCGCCATAGGGGCAGTTCTAAAAAGCTGACGCGACGAGTGAGGACGCTCAAAGCCCAGCCGACGGGCTGCAGCGCTTTGTTACCGGAGCTGTTTGGGCGCTTGCGTCGCACTGCGCTACAATCCTGCGCCTTTGCTGTCCTTCAGCATTTACCCACAGATCCCAGGCCTCACGACCACCGACCGGTCGTGGCCGGCCTGCATTGCGAGGAACCCCCATGGTGCACAGCATGACCGCCTTCGCCCGTGTCGAAAAGGCCGGCGCCCAAGGCACGCTGAGCTGGGAGCTGCGCTCGGTCAACAGCCGTTACCTGGAGCCGCACCTGCGCCTGCCCGAGTCCTTCCGCGATCTGGAAGGCGCCGTGCGCGAAGCGCTGCGCCAGGGCCTGTCCCGGGGCAAGCTGGAGTGCACCCTGCGTTTCACCGAAGAAACCACGGGCAAAGCCCTGCAAGTAGACCGTGAGCGCGCCGCGCAATTGGTCGCCGCCGCAGAAACCGTCGCCAGCCTGATCAACAATCCCGCCGCCCTGAATCCGCTGGAAGTCCTGGCCTGGCCCGGCGTGCTGGTGGGCGACGCGAGCGACCCGCAAGCACTGAATGCCGAAGCACTGGCGCTGTTCAATCAAGGTTTGAAAGAACTCAAGGCCGGTCGCGAGCGTGAAGGCTCGGAGCTGGCCCGGCTGATCAATGAACGCCTGACCTCCATCGAGGAAGACGTCGTCACCCTGCGCGAACTGGTCCCGCAGATGCTCGCCACCCAGCGCCAGAAAGTCCTCGACCGCTTCACCGACATGAAGGCCGAACTGGACCCGCAGCGCCTGGAACAGGAAATGGTCATGCTCGCGCAAAAGAGCGACGTGGCAGAAGAACTGGATCGCCTGAGCACCCACATCATCGAAGTCCGCCGGGTGCTCAAGTCCGGCGGCGCGGCCGGCCGCCGCCTCGACTTCCTGATGCAGGAACTCAACCGCGAAGCCAACACACTGGGCTCCAAAGCCTTCGACCCGCGCAGCACCCAGGCTGCGGTCAACCTCAAGGTGTTGATCGAGCAGATGCGCGAACAAGTGCAGAACATTGAGTAAGGCTAACCCGACATGACCCACAGCACCGGCACCCTCTACATCATTTCCGCGCCCTCGGGCGCTGGCAAGACCAGCCTGGTCAAGGCATTGATCGATGCCGAGCCGCAGATCCGCGTCTCGGTCTCCCACACCACTCGCGCCATGCGCCCGGGCGAAGTGAACGGCGTGAACTATCACTTCGTCGACCGGGAAGAGTTCGTGAGAATGGCCGAGCACGGCGACTTCCTCGAGCGCGCCGAAGTCTTTGGCAATCTCTACGGCACGTCGCAAAGCTACCTGCAGCAGACCCTCGACGAAGGTCACGACCTGATCCTCGAAATCGACTGGCAAGGCGCCGAGCAGGTGCGCAAGCTGATGCCCCAGGCCCGTTCGATCTTCATCCTCCCGCCGAGCCAGCAGGCCCTGCGCCAGCGCTTGACCAACCGTGGCCAGGACAGCGACGAGATCATCGAAGGCCGGATGCGCGAAGCGGTCAGCGAAATGAGCCATTACGTCGATTACGATTACCTGATCATCAACGACGATTTCGCCCACGCACTGGACGACCTCAAGGCCATTTTCCGCGCCAGCCAGCTCCAGCAGAAACGCCAGCAGCAACGTTTCGGTAAATTATTGGCCGAACTGCTGGGCTGAACCGCTCTTCCCAAAACCGCTGCGAGGGCTTTACATTGGTACTCGCAGCGCGCCGAGGGGTTGGTCAAAAAATCAGCGCTTCCCTAAACGCTGGTGTTTTTTTAAACTGTCGAGTCCGCTCGCCCAACCGGGCAGCGCGCATATTGCATTCGCTCCGAGGAATACCATGGCCCGCGTAACCGTTGAAGACTGCCTAGAACACGTGGAAAACCGCTTTGAGCTGGTCATGCTCTCTACCAAGCGTGCCCGTCAACTGGCCACCGGCGGCAAAGAGCCATTGGTCCAGTGGGAAAACGACAAGCCTACCGTGGTAGCGCTGCGTGAAATCGCCGAAGGCCTGATGAGCTACGAGTTCATTGCCAACGCTGAAATCGTTGAAGACGAACCGCTGTTCGCAGCGTTCGAGGACGAGTCCAACGAGGCGGTCTAAGCCTATGCCTGGTCGACGTAGCACGGCGCGGGGTCACAGCAAACGGCAGGAGTCATCATCATGCCGAGCATAGACGCCCTCGCCGATCGCTTATCGGCCTACCTCGGCACGGACCAGGTCAATCTGGTCCGCCGAGCCTATTTCTACGCCGAACAAGCCCACGACGGCCAGCGCCGCCGCAGCGGCGAAGCGTACGTCACGCACCCGCTTGCAGTGGCGAACATTCTTGCCGACATGCACATGGACCATCAGAGCCTGATGGCCGCCATGCTGCACGACGTGATCGAAGACACCGGCATTGCCAAGGAAGCGCTACAAGCGCAATTTGGCGAAACCGTGGCCGAACTGGTCGATGGGGTCAGCAAACTGACCCAGATGAACTTCGAGACCAAGGCCGAGGCCCAGGCTGAAAACTTCCAGAAGATGGCCATGGCCATGGCGCGCGATATCCGCGTGATCCTGGTCAAGCTCGCCGACCGCCTGCACAACATGCGCACCCTGGAAGTGCTGTCCGGCGAAAAACGCCGGCGCATCGCCAAGGAAACCCTGGAGATCTACGCACCCATCGCCAATCGCCTGGGCATGCACGCGATCCGCATCGAGTTCGAAGACCTCGGCTTCAAGGCCATGCATCCGATGCGTTCGGCGCGGATCAACCAGGCCGTCAAGCGCGCCCGGGGCAATCGCAAGGAAATCGTCAACAAGATCGAAGAGTCCCTGAGCCATTGCCTCGCGATCGACGGCATCGAAGGCGAAGTCAGCGGACGACAGAAACACCTCTACGGCATCTACAAGAAAATGCGCGGCAAGCGTCGGGCCTTCAACGAGATCATGGACGTCTACGCGTTCCGGATCATCGTCGACAAGGTCGACACCTGCTACCGCGTGTTGGGCGCTGTACATAATTTGTACAAACCACTGCCGGGGCGCTTCAAGGACTACATCGCGATTCCCAAGGCCAACGGCTATCAGTCGCTGCACACCACGCTGTTCGGCATGCACGGCGTACCGATCGAAATCCAGATCCGCACCCGTGAAATGGAAGAAATGGCCAACAACGGCATCGCCGCCCATTGGCTGTACAAATCCAGCGGCGACGAACAGCCCAAGAGCACTCATGCCCGCGCCCGGCAATGGGTCAAGGGCGTGCTGGAAATGCAGCAGCGGGCCGGCAACTCCCTGGAATTCATCGAGAGCGTGAAGATCGACCTGTTCCCGGACGAGGTCTACGTCTTTACGCCCAAGGGCCGGATCATGGAGCTGCCCAAAGGCTCCACCGCAGTGGATTTTGCCTACGCCGTGCACACCGACGTCGGCAACAGTTGCATCGCCTGTCGCATCAACCGCCGCCTGGCGCCGTTGTCCGAACCGCTGCAAAGCGGCTCCACCGTCGAGATCGTCAGCGCTCCCGGCGCACGGCCAAACCCGGCGTGGCTCAACTTCGTGGTCACAGGCAAGGCCCGCACCCACATCCGTCATGCGCTGAAACTGCAACGTCGCTCCGAATCCATCAGCCTCGGCGAACGCCTGCTGAACAAAGTGCTGAACGGGTTCGACAGCTCGCTGGACAAGATCCCGGCCGAGCGCGTGCAGATCATGCTCAACGAATACCGCCTCGAACTGATCGAAGACCTGCTCGAAGACATTGGCCTGGGCAATCGCATGGCCTACGTCGTCGCCCGTCGCCTGCTGGGCGAAGGCGAACAGCTGCCAAGCCCTGAAGGTCCCCTGGCGATTCGCGGGACCGAAGGCCTGGTGCTCAGCTATGCCAAGTGCTGCACGCCGATTCCAGGCGACCCGATTGTCGGTCATCTGTCCGCCGGCAAAGGGATGGTGGTGCACCTGGACAACTGCCGCAACATCAGCGAAATCCGCCACAACCCGGAAAAATGCATCCAGCTCTCCTGGGCCAAGGATGTCACCGGCGAATTCAACGTCGAGCTGCGGGTCGAGCTGGAGCATCAGCGCGGCCTGATCGCCTTGCTGGCCAGTAGCGTCAACGCCGCCGACGGCAACATCGAGAAGATCAGCATGGACGAACGCGATGGCCGCATCAGCGTCGTCCAACTGGTGGTCAGCGTGCACGACCGCGTGCACCTGGCCCGCGTGATCAAGAAACTGCGCGCCTTGACCGGCGTCATCCGCATCACCCGGATGCGCGCATAGCGCCTCAACAGCCGCCCCCATTACAAGGAGTCATCCATGACCAAGACCGTTATTTCCAGCGACAAGGCCCCGGCCGCCATCGGCACTTATTCCCAGGCGATCAAGGCCGGCAACACGGTCTATATGTCGGGCCAGATCCCACTGGACCCGAAAACCATGGAGCTGGTCGAGGGCTTCGAAGCCCAGACCGTGCAGGTATTCGAGAACCTGAAGGCCGTGGCCGAGGCTGCGGGGGGTTCGTTCAAGGACATCGTCAAGCTCAACATCTTTCTCACCGACCTGAGCCACTTCGCCAAGGTCAACGAGATCATGGGCAAATATTTCGACCAGCCTTACCCTGCCCGCGCCGCCATCGGCGTGGCCGCCCTGCCAAAGGGCTCGCAGGTCGAGATGGATGCCATCCTGGTCATCGAGTAATACAGGTCGGCGCAGCGTCCCCCGCTGCGCCGTTTTCGTTCTGAAAGGAATCCATCATGCGCAAAGCGCTTGCTCTCTCGCTGCTCGCCCTACTTCTCGGCGGCTGCGCCAGCGACCCTGCCGACCGTGACATCAGCGGCACCTGGATCAACCAGGCGGCCATCGACGCTGCCGCCAAGGGCGGCCCGCTTCGCGAAGCGCTGCAGGGCTACGGCCCGAACCTGGAGTGGGACGTCAACACTCGGGCCGGCCAGGCGCGCTACACCAACGGCTTCGAAAACGTCGAAGGCAAGTTGCTCGGCGAACAGGACGGCGCTTGGAAGGTCGACTTCTACGGCAGCTCGGCCAGCGAACTCAAGCGCGACGGCAACCAGTTGAGCCAGGCCGCCACCGAGAACGAACCGCAGCAGGTGTTCGACCGAGCGCAAGTCCAAGTACCGGAAGGCGCACCGATCGGCGCCAGCTTCGAGCGCGCATTATATGCCGCCTACCTGGGTGGCACTTGGAACATCAGCGAAGGTCCCGGCCAAGGCGCCACGGTGCAATTTCAACCCGACGGCCAGGTCAGCGGCCTGCCCGGCGCTGATCGCTACGCATTGTGCCTGGCCGGCGATTGCGCCTCCATGAGCGGCGGCAACGACAACATCTGGCTGCAACAGAACGGCCAGGGCAACACCTGGATCTTTGCCCGTGACGGCAAGAAACTGGAAATCTTCCAGACCGTGAATGCGGCACTGGCCGATGAGATGCCGTCGTTCACGCCGGGTGATCGCAAATGGGTGCTTGAAAAGCAGTAAGTTAGATCTGAGCCTTCAGACCGACCCCCATGCTCATGATAGTGCGGTGGATGCACCGTAGCTGTCGTGAGCAATCGGTTTTCGCCAGCCCCCTAAGATCCCCTGCATCACATCGATTTCACCGTATGTGGCGCTCTAGAAATTGCCCTTTATACACATGCCATTGCGAGGAAGTCGGGCGCCCTGAGTGTGACAGCCAACCTTAGGCTGCCAAGACCCTCAATAAAAATCGTAATACATTACCCAATCACCAGTGAGCGGGTTTTTCCAGAACATAAGGCTTCCGCTGTCCACCACATTGAGGTTTATCTTTGCATCTGACGATATCTGGAACATGAACTCGTAACCCTCATCAGCTTCAACCCCCGACTGGCAAAACGAGGGATATCCACCAATCTTGTGTTCGTAGGCATGAGTCACCAAGTCGTAATAGCTCTCTAACTTGCCCTCACGCTCCAGCTTGAGCACCTCATCCTCAAGGACAGCCGGCACGCCACCTCCATCCCACAGTGGGTAATCTTCTGCGACAAATTCGGCCTTCAAGGGAAAGGGCTTGAGGTGAGACGCGGCAACGCACAGGTCCTTGCGGACCAGCACATCCCCAGGACCATATTCCCTGATCAACCAATTGCGCCCCATGGGCTCGAACGCTTCCGGTAAAGGCTCGGAAACGAAAACTGTCAGGACGCGGGTGTTCTTCAGCGCAGGGCTGCAAAACGGCAGATTGGGCAGATGGAACTGCGCATAAGGCAGCATCTCGCCCCCGACCTCATTTCGCGGTATGCCCTCATCGGGCCGAAAAAGAAATACCTTCCCAAGCCAGCTTTCCTCATCGTTGTAGGTGGGCCTGAATCCACCCGCAAAGAACCTTGTAGCTGGACGAGCCAGGCGGCTCTTGATTTCTTCCTTATCCATGCTGATTTCCATTTAATTCGGGTAAATGCGTGTCGGGCACCTTGGATGAAAAAGCCGATGCGACGCATCGGCTTTTTTTAAGTATTTTTCCAGGGTTTCGGTGAGGCTAGCGAGCAGGCATCCGTCATCGACGGTTTCTGACAACGATGAACGACTGATGAAACCGCGGCAGGAAGACAATAGGCCCCGAGGACAGGGCAAACAAGCCAGCGGATTCTGGCCAAGTTGTAGGCAAAGACGCCAGGCGGCGTGGCTTGCTGGAAGCTTGGCAGTCAGGGGATAAAGTGCACTGCGTGAACGTCTGGTTTGTCCTAGCTGCCAAGCTTTACTCTAAGGCGTTGAATCGCTCTGCTCGCCGAACCAACGGCGCAACCTACCACCCCGTTTGGAAGAGAAACGATGCTATTCAAAACCGATGACGAGTTGATCGCCGAGCGCTACTTTCGCTCCTCCCAGGACATTGGCGCCTTGTTTGGCATCAGCGCTGGCTTCACCTGCCTGCAGTTCCCCGATCCTCGTCCCTTCGCAATGATCGTCACCGCGCTGTTTTTCCTATGGGGTTATCTGTCGGGCGACGGTTACCGTCGGGTCGCCAAGGCCTACTTGAAACAATACCCGGGCCCATTGGGCGGCATCCGATTCGCCTTTACCAAACTTCCCCTCGTGGTGCTCTGCCTGGGGTTTCTCACCTTAATTATGATGGGCGCCGTGACCGCCGAACGGATTTCAGCATGGGGACGATTCTTGCCGCCGTCGCCTTTTTGAGAGTGCATGGTTGGCCGACGCGGCAGGGCTCGCCTGCCTGCGGCGGATGATCTATTCGCCACCGGGATAACGAATCAGCAACGCCCTTCGAGAATCGCCGCATACCCCTCACGAAAACTCGGATAACGCGGCGTCCAGCCCAAGGCCTTGGCCCTGGCGTTGCTGCAACGCTTGCTGCCGGCACGGCGCACACTGGCGTCTTCAGCCCACTCGGTAATGCCCATGTATTCCCGCAGCCAGCCCACCACCTCCGCCAACGACGCGGGCGCATCGTCGACGCCGATGTAACAGTCGTCCAGCGCCTGGCCCTGGCGATCGGCTTCCAGCAGAAACGCCAGCAGGCCGGCGGCATCGTCGGCGTGGATGCGATTGGCATACAGCGGCGGCTCGGTCACTACGCGATAACCCTGGCGCACCTGGCTCAGCAACCACTCACGGCCTGGACCATAGATGCCGGTCAAGCGCACGCGACTCGCCGGGATACCACTGTCCAAGGCCACTTGTTCGGCTTCGAGCATCAGCCGACCGGAATAGCCGCCGGCTACGGTAGGCGAGGTTTCATCCACCCATTCGCCCTGCTGCTGTCCATAAACGCTGCTGCTGGACACAAAAAGCAGGCGCTTGGGCTGCTCGCCATGCTGTTTCAACCAGCTCAACACATGCTGCAGTCCTTCGACATAAGCCTTGCGATAGCCCGCTTCGTCATGGTCGGTGGCGGCGGCGCTGTACACCAGATAATCCAACGGATCCGTGGGCCAATCGGCGGGGCACTGCTCGCTGAACAAATCCCCCGCCACCCCAATGACCCCGGCTGGCAGGTTCGAAACCGTGCGCCGCAAGCCATGGACCCGCCAATGCCCAGCCACTAATTGGCTGGCCAGGCGGCCGCCGATATCACCGCAGCCGGCGATCAAAACAGAAGGCGCGGACATCAAGAACTCCTCTGGTAAAGCCGCAGACTAGCCTCCGTGGGGGACGAGCGGCTAGCCATGTGAGAAAAAAAGTTACTGTATTACTTTTGTTAACAAGAATTACTTGCAATAATGCGTACCACTTTTGTTCTCGGCCTCACGAGGCCTGGAAGAGCATCAACCTTCTTTTTTTCTCAGGTCCGGCCAGCATGACACGCTCACTCTTCTCCGCTTCGCCAACCAACCGCCCTCGCGCCTGGAGCGCCACGGCGGCCTTGCTGCTTAGCCTGCTGTTGGCGCCCGGCGCTTTTGCCGACGCGCAAACGCCGGCCACCGCTCCCGCCACGGGGCCAGCCGCTACCCAGGCGCCGACCGATGCTGCCGCTCCCGTAGCGACGCCAGCAGCCACCGACCCGACCCAGGCCGTGGAAGCCAGCGCCGCAGACGCCCCTCAAGTGCTCGAAGCCGATAACACCTTGGGCATGGCCCACGACCTGTCGCCTTGGGGCATGTACCAGAATGCCGACATCATCGTCAAAGCCGTAATGATCGGCCTCGCCATCGCCTCGATCATCACCTGGACCATCTGGATCGCCAAAGGCTTCGAGCTGCTGGGCGCCAAGCGTCGCCTGCGGGGTGAAATCGCTGCGCTGAAAAAAGCCACCACCCTCAAGGAAGCCAGCGCCACCGCTGCGAAGGAAGGCACCCTCGCCAACCTGTTGGTGCACGACGCGCTCGAAGAAATGCAGCTATCGGCCAACAGCCGCGAGAAAGAAGGCATCAAGGAACGCGTGAGCTTCCGCCTCGAGCGCCTGGTCGCCGCCTGCGGCCGCAACATGAGCAGCGGCACCGGCGTGCTTGCCACCATCGGCTCCACCGCACCGTTTGTCGGCCTGTTCGGCACCGTCTGGGGGATCATGAACAGCTTCATCGGCATCGCCAAGACCCAGACCACCAACCTCGCCGTCGTAGCCCCCGGCATCGCCGAAGCCCTGCTGGCAACGGCACTGGGCTTGGTCGCGGCAATCCCGGCCGTGGTCATCTACAACGTTTTCGCCCGCTCCATCGCTGGCTACAAGGCGCAGGTGTCCGATGCTTCGGCCGAAGTCCTGCTGCTGGTCAGCCGCGATCTGGATCACCTGCCGCCCGAGCGCGGCGCGCAACCGCACATGGTGAAAGTGGGGTAATCGGCCATGGGCCTGCATTTGAAAGAAGGCGCAGACGACGATCTGGCCGAGAACCACGAAATCAACGTCACGCCGTTCATCGACGTGATGCTGGTGCTGTTGATCATCTTCATGGTGGCCGCCCCGCTCGCCACCGTGGACATCAAGGTTGATCTCCCCGCGTCGACGGCCAAGCCGTCGCCACGCCCTGAGAAACCGGTGTTCTTGAGCGTCAAGGCCGACCAGCGCCTGTTCCTGGGCGAAGACGAAATCAAGGTCGAAAGCCTCGGCGCGACCCTGGATGCCAAGACCCAGGGCAAAAAAGACACGACGATCTTCTTCCAGGCCGACAAAGGCGTCGATTACGGCGACTTGATGAGTGTGATGGACGCCCTGCGCGGTGCCGGCTACTTGAAAGTCGGCCTGGTCGGACTCGAGACGGCGCCGAAGAAATGATCACGACGCGCCAAAAGCTGACGCGTTACAGCGGTAGCCTGGCCGTGGTGCTGGGCGTGCATGCGCTTGCCATCGCGCTGGCGCTGAACTGGACGACACGTGCGCCCATCGAATTGCCTCCCCAGGCGATGATGGTCGAACTGGCGCCAGTTCCCGCGCCACCACCGCCTGCGCCACCGAAAGTCGTCACACCGCCGCAACCTCCCGAGCCGGTCGAAGAATTGCCGCTGCCTAAACTGGCCGAAGCACCGAAGGCGGAAATCGCCGTGCCCAAGCCGGTCAAGCCCAAGCCCAAGCCACAACCGCCCAAGCCCAAGCCAGTGGAGAAAAAGCCGGAGCCGCCCAAGGAACCGCCGTCGGAGCAGAAACCCAGCGACACTCAGCCAACCCAGGCCCCGACCGAAAAATCCGCGCAACCTGCCCCTGGCCCGTCCCCGGCACAGATGGCGGCCAAGGCCAGTTGGCAAGGCACGCTGCTCGCGCATCTGGGCAAATACAAGAAATACCCGGCCAGCGCCCAGGCACGCGGTAAAGAAGGCATGAACCGCCTGCGGTTCGTGGTGGATGCCGAAGGCAACGTCGTGTCTTTCGAACTGGTGGGCAAGTCAGGCAACGCCGATCTGGACCGGGCCACCCTGGAAATGATCCGTCGCGCCCAGCCGCTGCCCAAGCCACCGGCCGATCTGCTGACCAACGGCACGGTGGAACTGACGGCACCGTTCCTCTATTCCATCGACAAGCGCCGGCGCTGATTTCCAGACACGCCCCGCCACATGAAAACAAAGGCACCGAAAGGTGCCTTTTTCATATCCAGCAACGACCCAACTCACATTCGCCAGTGTCACACCGCGCCCGCAGTCTGATAACGTGCGTCTATCGATTGCAGCCGGTATGCTTGGCTCGCAACTTCACGGACGTTTCGCCATGACCCTCACAGAATTACGCTACATCGTGACCCTCGCCCAGGAGCAGCACTTCGGCCATGCGGCCGAGCGTTGCCACGTCAGCCAGCCGACGCTCTCGGTGGGTGTGAAAAAGCTTGAAGACGAACTCGGTGTGCTGATTTTCGAGCGCAGCAAAAGCGCGGTGCGCCTGACGCCGGTTGGCGAAGGCATCGTCGCTCAAGCGCAGAAAGTGCTGGAGCAGGCCCAAGGCATTCGCGAACTGGCCCAGGCCGGCAAGAACCAACTGACTGCACCGCTGAAAGTCGGCGCGATCTACACCGTCGGCCCGTACCTGTTCCCACACCTGATCCCGCAACTGCACCGGGTCGCCCCGCAGATGCCGTTGTACATCGAAGAAAACTTCACGCACGTGCTACGCGACAAGCTGCGCAACGGCGAACTGGACGCGATCATCATCGCCCTGCCGTTCAACGAAGCCGATGTCCTGACCCTGCCGCTCTACGACGAGCCGTTTTATGTCTTGATGCCAGCGCAACATCCGTGGACTCAGAAAAAAACCATCGACGCTGCCCTGCTCAACGACAAGAGCCTGCTGTTGCTCGGTGAAGGCCACTGCTTCCGCGACCAGGTGCTCGAAGCCTGCCCTACACTGACCAAGGGCAGCGAAGGCGCCAAGCACACCACCGTGGAATCCAGCTCCTTGGAAACCATTCGCCACATGGTCGCCTCGGGACTGGGCATTTCGATCCTGCCGCTGTCGGCGGTGGACAGCCATCACTACGCCCCAGGCGTGATCGAAGTCCGTCCGCTGACCGCCCCCGTGCCGTTCCGCACCGTTGCCATCGCCTGGCGCGCCAGCTTCCCGCGACCCAAGGCCATCGAGATCCTCGCCGACTCGATCCGCCTGTGCTCCGTGGCCAAGCCCCCCGCCGCCAAGTAAGCCGCTGCCATGACTGAGCTGTCGAAAGTGCCGGTGACGACACTCAAGGGTGTCGGTGAAGCCATGGCCGAGAAACTGGCCAAGGTCGGCCTGGAAACCCTTCAGGACGTGCTGTTTCACCTGCCGCTGCGTTATCAGGATCGCACCCGCGTGGTGCCCATCGGTCATTTGCGGCCGGGGCAGGATGCAGTGGTGGAAGGCACCGTCAGCGGCGCCGATGTGGTCATGGGTCGCCGGCGCAGCCTGGTGGTGCGCCTGCAGGACGGCACCGGCGGGCTCAGCCTGCGTTTCTATCATTTCAGCAACGCGCAAAAGGAAGGTCTCAAGCGCGGCACCCGCGTGCGCTGCTACGGTGAGGCGCGGCCCGGTGCCTCCGGGCTGGAGATCTATCACCCGGAATACCGCGCCATCACCGGTGACGAACCGCCGCCTGTGGCTGAAACCCTGACGCCGGTCTACCCGCTCACCGAAGGCCTGACCCAACAACGCCTGCGCCAGCTCTGCCAGCAGACCCTGACCCTGCTCGGCCCCACCAGCCTGCCCGACTGGCTGCCCAAGGAACTGGCGCGCGATTACCATTTGGCGCCGCTGGCCGACGCGATTCGCTATTTGCACCACCCGCCCGCCGATGCCGACGTCGAAGAACTCGCCCTCGGGCATCACTGGGCCCAGCATCGCCTGGCTTTTGAAGAATTGCTGACTCATCAACTGTCGCAACAACGCCTGCGCGAAAGCCTGCGTTCGCTGCGCGCACCGGCCATGCCCAAGGCAAAAAAGCTGCCGACCCGATACCTGGCCAATCTCGGTTTCACCCCCACCGGCGCCCAGCAACGGGTCGGCAATGAAATCGCCTATGACCTGAGCCAACCCGAGCCGATGCTGCGGTTGATCCAGGGCGACGTCGGCGCTGGCAAGACCGTGGTCGCCGCCCTAGCCGCGTTGCAGGCCTTGGAGGCCGGTTATCAGGTGGCGTTGATGGCGCCCACCGAGATCCTGGCCGAGCAGCATTTCATCACCTTCCAGCGCTGGCTCGAACCCTTGGGCATCGAAGTCGCCTGGCTGGCCGGCAAGCTCAAGGGCAAGAACCGCGTCGCCGCCTTGGCGCAGATCGCCTCAGGCGCGCCGATGGTGGTCGGTACCCACGCCTTGTTCCAGGACGAGGTGCAATTCAAGAACCTGGCCCTGGTGATCATCGACGAACAGCACCGTTTCGGCGTCCAGCAGCGCTTGGCCCTGCGGCAGAAAGGCGTGGGCGGACGCATGTGTCCCCATCAGTTGATCATGACTGCGACACCGATCCCGCGGACCCTGGCGATGAGCGCCTACGCCGACCTCGACACCTCGATCCTCGACGAACTGCCCCCCGGTCGCACGCCAGTCAACACCGTGCTGGTCACCGACACCCGCCGGGTCGAAGTAATCGAGCGCGTGCGCGGCGCCTGCGCCGAAGGCAGGCAAGCCTATTGGGTGTGCACGTTGATCGAAGAGTCGGAAGAGCTGACCTGCCAGGCGGCCGAAACCACTTACGAAGACCTGACCGCCGCCCTCGGCGAGTTGAAGGTCGGGCTGATCCATGGCCGCATGAAGCCCGCCGAGAAAGCCGCGGTCATGGCCGAATTCAAAGCCGGAGCCCTGCAATTGCTGGTCGCCACTACAGTGATCGAGGTTGGTGTCGATGTGCCCAATGCCAGCCTGATGATCATCGAGAACCCCGAGCGCCTGGGCCTGGCGCAGCTGCATCAGCTGCGTGGCCGGGTTGGCCGGGGCAGCGCCGCCAGCCATTGCGTCTTGTTGTACCACCCGCCGCTGTCCCAGATCGGTCGCCAGCGGCTGGGGATCATGCGCGAAACCAACGACGGTTTTGTCATCGCGGAAAAAGACCTTGAATTGCGCGGTCCCGGCGAAATGCTCGGCACGCGCCAGACGGGTCTGCTTCAATTCAAGGTGGCCGACCTGATGCGCGACGCCGATCTGCTCCCGGCAGTACGCGACGCCGCCCAGGCATTGCTCGAACGCTGGCCCGACCACGTCAGCCCGCTGCTGGACCGCTGGCTGCGTCACGGGCAGCAATACGGCCAAGTGTGAGTACGCGCTCAGTTTTCTGGACGCGCCCGCTGGACAAGCTGGTTATACTGACCAACTTGTAGGAAAACGGATACAGACCATGACTGAAGCTGCCCTCGTCCCCGAAACTCCGCACGCTCCGTCTGTTATTCGGCAGTTGCTCGAGAAATTGGGCATCGCCTTTGACGAAGTCATCGAGCGACCGGGCCTCAACCCCGCTCGCAAAGTGCAGGCCGTGCTGTTGCACGATGCCGTGGGCGCGCTCATGGTCCTGTTTCCGCAAAACCAGCTGCTGGACCTCAACCGGCTGGCCGAGCTTACCGGTCGTAAACTCACGGCGGTGCCAACCGAACGCCTGGAACGGATGCTCGGCAAGCACAGCCTGAGCCTGCTCCCCGGCCTGCCAGCGCTGACCAGCTCCCCTTGCCTGTACGAAGAAGGCCTGCTGCGCGAACCGAAGCTGCTGATCAACTCGGGCGAGCCGGGGTTGCTGCTGGAAGTCACCAGCGAAGCCTTCAAGACCATGCTCACCAAGGCCAGCGCCGCAACATTCGGCGAGCCTGTGAGCAACATCACTCCTAACCTGGACCGCCCGGACGACGACCGCAAGGAAATCACCCTGGCCGTGCAGGCATTCACCGCGCGGCGCATCCAGCAGCGGCTGGAAGAAACCATTGAGATTCCGCCGCTGGCCGAAACCGCGCAGAAGATCATCAAGCTGCGGGTCGACCCTGACGCGACCATCGACGACATCACTGGCGTGGTGGAAACCGACCCTGCGCTGGCCGCGCAAGTGGTGAGCTGGGCCGCGTCGCCTTACTACGCCTCCCCGGGCAAGATTCGCTCGGTGGAAGACGCCATTGTCCGGGTGCTGGGCTTCGACCTGGTGATCAACCTGGCGCTGGGCCTGGCCCTGGGCAAGACCCTGAGCCTGCCCAAGGATCACCCGCAACACACCACGCCGTACTGGCAGCAGTCGATCTACACCGCCGCCGTCATTGAAGGCCTGACCCGCGCCATGCCGCGCGCCCAGCGCCCCGAAGGCGGCCTGACCTACCTGTCGGGCCTGCTGCACAACTTCGGTTATCTGCTGCTGGCCCACGTGTTCCCGCCGCACTTCTCGTTGATCTGCCGGCACCTGGAGGTCAACCCGCACCTGTGTCACAGCTACGTGGAACAGCATCTGCTGGGGATCAGTCGCGAACAGATCGGCGCCTGGCTGATGCGCTACTGGGACATGCCCGACGAACTGGCCACCGCCCTGCGCTTCCAGCACGACCCGCACTACGACGGCGAATACGCCGCCTACCCGAACCTCGTCTGCCTGGCCGTGCGCCTGCTGCGCTCACGCAGCATCGGCTCCGGCCCTGACGAAGACATCCCGGACGCGCTGCTCGAACGCGTGGGGCTGACTCGGGAAAAGGCCAATGACGTGGTCAGCAAAGTGCTTGAAGCTGAAACGCTACTGCGGGAACTGGCTTCACAGTTCAGCCATTGATTGCTGACGCAGGCAGTTGAGCTTTTGTGGCGAGGGAGCTTGCTCCCGCTCGGCTGCGCAGCAGTCGCAAAACCTGCCGACGCGATCCGTCAGGGGAAACGCATTAGCCTATTTGGGGCCGCTTCGCAGCCCAGCGGGAGCAAGCTCCCTCGCCACGGGGTTCTCGACTAGACTTTCTTAGCCTTCCTCGGCTTCAAATACTTCATCAGCCCCTGAAACCAGATCACCAGCGCCGGGTTGCCTTTGATCTGGATCGACTTGTCCTGAATCCCCGTCATGAATGCCAGTTGCTTGTTCTTCGCCTGCATCGTGGCGAAACCGTAGCCTGCATCCTTGAATGCGATGGCGAAGGCCGGCGTTGGGTAAACACCCGACTGGCTGGTGATGCGCTGGTTCTTCACGGTGAAGTGGCGGGCGACCTTGCCGTCCAGGGTTTGCAGCTGGAACACCAATTCCTTGTCACCCAATTGCTGCTGGAAAGCAGGGTTGGTGCGGCTGGCCTTGCCCATCAACCACCCCAGCATCCACAACAAGAAACGAAATTTCATCGGCACAGCCTCGTGAGAAAAATGAACGGCTGGCGCAGTTTAGCGATTCCCCAGCGGAACGCCATCATCGAATCAGGTTAGCGGGAGATAGGTCTTATTTTGCGCATGATGACTGCCAAGTCACGTTTAGAAGTGGCATTCGTTGACCTTCAAGTTCCTCGGACATTTCCTTCAAGACGCCGGGCTGTTCATGAACTAGGCAGCACTTCGAAGCACGGCTAAGCTCTGTTCGTCACCGCAAAAAAAGGTGACACGGACGTGCAAGTCCGGACTGGTACGCAATTGGTTATGGCTATTGACCGAGCATTTTTTTATGCTCGCGTCCGTTATGGCAATTGTGCGTGGGAGACCTTCGGGTCTGCCGGCGGTACCGGACCGGTCTTGCACACCTACGTACAGTTGCCACCTCTTCGAATGCAAGCGAAAGGATGTCGACCCCAATTCTGGTACACAGACATGGTCAAGCATTCACCGAATCCCCCGCAAAACGAACACAAATCCCGCGTCGAAAAACTCGAAGAAAAACGCCTCGAAGACGCCACCAACCGCGCCCTCGACTACTACCTAAAACCCCAGCCCGCCCCG